>PLIU01000169.1 GCA_003140095.1 Verrucomicrobiales bacterium
CCGTAGGGGTCGGTTCCTAGCATTGCCACAGTATTGCTTGACAAGGTCAAAAGAAGAAACGTTGTCCATCCGCTTTTTTTAAAACGGTCTTTCCTGCGCTCTTCAAATAATCTTCGCGGTCCGATGCGAGGCTGCGTTTTCATTCGTTGAATCGTCCGCGATGGGTGAGAGCCGTCCAGACGCATGCCACAGCGGAACTGTTGGCGGGTAAAATTATTTTGCGAAATATGTTGCAAGCTCTGAATATGTGAGATATATTGCACGCGTAATGGTAAACATACATACAAAATGAGCGATGAAAGGGCGAGGAAAAAGGGAAAAGAGCAACGGCGCGCCATGACTCAGCAGGACCGCCGCGTGAGGGCACGCGGCCTACAGGATTGCCGCCACGAGCCAGGAGCAGCGGGAGGCATCGGCCGGGGGCCAAGGATGGCATGGGGTGAAATACAACTTGCTCCAGAAAATTCGAGATGAAACATACGACGCCCACCATAAGCGAATCTTCTTTCACCCTTCCGGCCGATGGCTGGTTCCACCTCGAAAGCGAAGGAGTTCATCAACACGCGGCGCCGGAACAGGTTGATATCGTGTCATTTTTACCAAGCAGCGCTGGAGGTGTTGGCCACGCCCTGGTTGTCGGTGGCGGTCACCGCGAGGGAGATCGACTCCGATGTGTGTATCGCTTGCGTTTATGGAACCGGGATCGCCAGCCGGAAGAATACGTTCGTCGGGCCGGGGTTGACGGTGACTTGGTCGTTTCCGCCCAAGATGGTGGGCGTGTTGGTGACGTTTACCCAATTGCCGGCGGCCAAGTTAGTATTTTCCTGCAAAACGATGCCCTCGCCGGCGGGCCAGGCAAAGACCAGCCCACCGCCGGCGGCCTTTTGGGCGGTCAGAGTTGGGAAGTTGAAGAAGCGGAAATTACTCACTTGCTGGATCGAAGTGGCGTATCCGTCGGAGCCGGTAAAGCCCACGTAGGCGGTGTTGCCGAGGACAGTGGCTGGAATATTCACAGTGTAATTCGTGGTGAAGGAATCGGCGGTGATTGTGTCCGCCAAATCTACGCTCAGGACGTTGCCGGAATAGACCACCGTGAAGTTGAGGGGGTCTTCGGTGGGCACAGTGATCGAACCGGTGGCTCCCGGCTGCTGCGGGATGCCGCCGTCGATGCCGAGGGCGAGGCCAACGGGCGGGAACGTGTTAAATTGAACCGAGACGCTGTCCTGGATGCCAGAATAGCCAAGATTGACGGCCGTGCCGCCCAAGGCCGTCAAGCCGGAGTTTTGCAAAGTAAACGTATAGCCCCTGCTATTGCCGCCGTCGCCGGACTGAACATAGGTCCACGAGGCAACGAAGTTTTGAATATTCACCGGTGTATCCCAGTAAGCGCTTACAGCCTCCTGCTCCCCGTTGTCAGTCAGCGTCAACGTGCCGTTGCTGATGATGCCGGCGAGTCCCCCAAGAGCGCTGTTACTGTTGATGGTCCAATCCGACGCCGCCGAGAGTGTAATCGTCACCACGCTCAAGGCCGCCACGGAAGTGGCATTGGTTCCGAAGGCGTTGCTGGCCAGAAGCTGGTAATTTCCAGCCTCGGCGAATTGAACGTTGGACAGGATCAGCGCGCTGGTTTGAGAACCGGCCACACCGCCGCCGTTCGAGAGGTTCGTGCCATCGAACTGCCACTGGTAGGAAATGGGGAAAGTCCCGACAAAGGTGGCGGACAGGTTCAATGTATCGCCGATTCCCGCCACGACATTAGTCGGGATGTCGGAGAGGATTTGCGGCCGGCCTGAATAAATCGTCAAAATGCCGGAGCCTTCGGCGTTGCCGGCGCTGTTTGTAATCAAGACCGAATAAGTTTCGGCGCCTGAGCCTTGCACGTTGGACAGGACCAAGGCGGAGTTGGTGGCCCCGGACAACGTCACGCCGTTGGATAACCACTGATAAGAGATGGGCGGGTTGGCAGGATAAGGATTCGCCTGGAAGGTCACGGTTTGGCCTGCGTCCGCCGACTGAGCGGCGGGGCTGACCGACACGGCCGCCGCAGCGTTAAATGAGAAATCGCTGACCTGCTGAAGGGAAGCATCCTCGCCATCCCATTCGGAGGAGGCTGTGAAACCGACGTAGGCGGTGTTGCTGAGGACGATGGCCGGGATGTTGACCGCATAATTGGTGGTAAAGGAGGTTCCGGCGACGGCGTCGCTCAACGCCACGTTCATGTTGCCCTCGGCGTAAGCAACCGTCACGTGGATTGGGTCGCCGCTGGTGAGGTTAACCGCGCCAGTCGGGCTGTATGGACCGGCGTAGCCACTACCCGCATATCCAAGCGCAACGGCATTGGTACCGAAGCCAATGCCAGGAGCGGAGTTAGTCTCTTCGGGTATATATATACTGCCAGAAAAGAGACCAAATTCCACCGCGACACTGTAGTTGATGCCGTTGACGAGGCCGGGTTCGGGGAATCCTCCGTTGATGTAGCCGAGTTCGCCGTAACTGAGGGCGGACGCACCGGCGGTGCAGTTTTGCAAAACAAACGCGACGCCGTCTCCGGGACCGGCAGTTCCCGTGGCAGTCTGTTGATAAGTCCATGACGCCTTGAAAGCGCTAATATTGACGGGCAGATTCCCGAAGGCGCTGACGAAATCAGCACCGTTACCGTCGGTCAAAGTCAACGTATTGCCGCTAAAGCTCGGTTTGGGACCGTAGTTAGTAGTCGTCCATAGGTTGGACAATGCGAAATTCAACGGCTCGACGACCAAGGTCGCCACGGAAGTGGCGTTGGTTCCGAAGGCGTTGCTGGCCAGAAGCTGGTAATTTCCCGCCTGGGAGAGTTGAAGTTTGGCGAGGGTCAGCGTGCTGGATTGAGATCCCGACACACCGCCACTGTCGGAGAGATTCGTGCCGTTGAATCGCCACTGGTAGCTGATAGGCGAGCTGCCCAGAATTTCAGCACTGAAGTTCTGAGTGCCTCCATATCCATTAGTCGCATCCAAGGGCGCAATGTCCACGGCAAGTTGGGGTGCGCCGGAATAGACCGTGACCACGGCGGACGTTTGGCTGTTTCCGAATGCGTTCGAAACCAACACTGAGTAAGTAAAAGCGGTCTCGCCTTGCAGATTAGTCAGTTCCACGGTCGCATTGGTCGCCCAAGTGAGAGGCGCGCCGTTGGAAGACCATTGCCAATACAACGGAAGAGTAACGTGCGGCGAAATGGACGCCGATAGCTCGATCGTCTGTCCGCTGTTCACCAGCGGCGCCGACGGAGTGATCACCACGCGGCTCGGCGGGATGCCGGCTGTGGCGTAGTGGGCGGCGACCTGATTGGACGATAGCGCGTAACCATAAATCGCCACCTGGCTGATGAATCCGATGAACCCTCCAGAGTCCCCGTACACATCCGCCCCCCCAATGACCAGATTGGTATCGGTTAACGCGTATGGGAACTCCTCATTGTAGAGCGGGCTGCCGGCGGGCGGACCATCCAACGGTTCAAAAAAGTTAGAATTTGTGAAATCAACAGACAAGAGCCCAATCATGTCCTGCCCAGCGCAGTTGGTGCTGATTAGCAACTGGCCGTCCAAGTATAAGGATAGGATGGCATTGGTTTCATCGCAGACCCCGACGATATGGTGCCAGTAGCTGTCCTGGATTATGTTCGTGGATGCGGCAAAAAACTCTGTGTACTCGAAAGGACCAAATGTGGAGATGGAAAACTCAAGCGCGCCCGCCACACCCTGCGAAGACGTATCCAGAGTGAACTGGTATCTGCCGAGTGCTTGGATCGCGACTATGGTTCCAAACGCTGGGAGGCCTTGCGTGTTGATCCAGGCTTCGACTGAAAAATCCGCCGCGTTCGTGGCCGCTAGGTCCAACGGAATGCCGGATACGTCGCTGGCGGTGCTCGTCGGGGCGAATTCCGCTGTCGGCTCATGGCCATCCGTCGCCGAGTTGTAGCCGGGAAAGACTCCCAACTGGACATTATAGTAGGCGCCGTCATAAAAGCCGTTCAGAAGATCGTGGGCGATGGTCCCGTTCGTTTCGTCCAAACGCCAGAAAGCCAGGGGGTTGTCGTTCAAGACGGCGACAGGATAAGGAGCCGTTGGCAGAGATTCCAAAGTCACGCCGACAGGGCTGCTGGTGACCGAACCCGATGCGTTCTGGACGACGACGGTGTAATTTCCGAGGTTGGCGCCCGTCGGGTCCACCAAAGTTAAGCTGGAGTTTGTCGCCTCGGAAATAATGGCGCCATTGAGCTGCCATTGGTAGGTCAGCGGCGGGGGGCCGCCGGCGGCGACGTAAAAGTAGGCCGTGCCATTGGTATAGATCACGCCGGGCTGGGGCGCGCTGGAAATCACCGGCGGCGCGCCGATGGGACCGAAGCGGAGGCCGCGCAACATTTGGTTCGGCCCCGCTTCCACCACGGTCACGGGAGTTGAGTTGGAGCCGTTATCTACAATTGTGATCAAAGAGTTGGATCCGCCTCCCGCCGTCGTCGCATAGAGAACGGCGCCTGTGCCGTTCGTGCCCCAGGAACCGCTGGCCCCAAAATTCACCGTCAACCCACTGGCGCCTGCCGCTGCGCCACTGGAAAGCGTGTAGCTGTTTTGCCATGTTCCAGCCACGTTGTCCCATCGCTCAATCCCCGCGCTGGCGGTGCCCGAATCGTCGGCAATGTAGATCGTGTTGTAATCCGGGCTGATGGCGAAATCTTCAGGGCTGGCGGTTGAGGCGACGTTGATGAGCAAGCTTGGGAAAGCCACAGCGTTCGTCGGCAGTCCGCTGAACACGTTCAGTCCCGTGTAACCAACGCTGTTGGAGGCGGTAAAAGCCACATTTCCAAGCGGGTCAATTTCCGCGACATGACAGGTCTTGGCCGGCGAGGCAATATTGACGTAGGAAGCCGCATTGATGGCCACATGGTCGTACTTGAGGCCGTCACTTGCGGCGATGCCGGTGAGCCAGAAGTTGAGCAAGCCATCCGTGGAAGCAACAGAATTAAACCCGGGCGTGGAGGCAGTGAAAAATCCCGAATCCAACTGCGCCAGGGCAAAATAGCCGTTGGCGCCGACCACCCCGATGGCCCGACCGCTGCCCGAGGCTATGCCGGAAGGGTGAGTCGTGTTGGGCTGGCTCACGTTATATCCGCCCAGAGTCAAATACTCGGAGTTGGCCGAGCGGCCCAGGAACCCCATGAAAACCCCGTTGCTTGGCGCCCCCGAGAGAATCAGGGCGTTGGGTAGGGTGTCGGGAATCTGGATGGTATTCACGTAAGCGCCGTTCGGTGTGTATTGGTCGAAGTACGCCGTGTTGCCCAGGACATAGCTCAACGGCTGCGACCCGTCGCCCACTCGCACGACCACCACGTTGGTGGACGAAAGCGACTGCAATCCTGCCGTGATTTGGAGGGTCGCGGAGTTGGTGATCGAACCAAGGGCATTGCTCACAATGACGGAGTAGGTGCCGGAATCAGTCACTTGCGCGTTGGTGACGACCTCGAAGAGATTGGTGGCGTCGGGGATGGGAGCGGAGTCAAAATACCACTGGTAATACAGCGGGGCGGTGCCAGTCACTCCCACGGAAAAGGCCAGATGATCTCCGACGGATTCCACGCGCGACTGGGCGGGCACGGTAATAACGGGCTGCGCTTGCGTCGTGACAAGGCCACACAAAAGAAGGCCGACGATTGACACTGGGGTGAGATGGTGTCGATTTTTCATGGGGTTTTTATTTGCTGATTTCAAAATAAACGAATGAACAAAACAAAACGTACTGTTGAACACTGGAAAAAACAATTTCTTAATTGGTTGTTAGCACCCAAGGGCCGAGGACCGTCCAAAAGGTGGAAGGCGGGCTGAACGGATACTGTTTGTCAATATAGTTTGGATCCCAATAGCGATTCCAAACAAACCCCCAGAGATCGCGGGCCCTGACGGCCTTGGCCGAGCCGTCAAAAAAAACAAGCTGGGTGCGCGTGTTCATGCTGTGGCGCAAGACGCAGAAATGCTCCATTTCCGCATCTGTGTCTCCACCGCCTGTCTCAACCCCATTAGAGGGCGCCGGTTGATATGTCACAAGGCCGCCATAGTACGAGTCATTATTTTCGTCAGGATACCAAGGCCCTCCGCCGCGCCACATCGTGTCCGCCATTAAAGGCGACGCCGAGGGACGGGCTATCGCGCTCATTTTGCCCCAGTGGTAAGGGGCCGGCCGGCCTTCGATATCCACTTGCGTATTGTACATGAAATCATTGGCCCCGTAGCTAGCCCATTGGCCGCTTTCGTAAATGTCCGAGTCGCCGAGGGCCACGGGCATCTGATAGGCAAGCGTCACGCCGCCGAAATTGTATCCCTCAACGACGATAGGATTGGTAGCGGTGGCCATGGGACAGAGGAGCAATTGGGAACGAGTAGCCTGGGTTCGCGCCAGCGCGTCAAACCACGCGCTACGCGCATTTCCATCCACAGTGCCGTCTTCGTTGGCCCCGGAGGGAAAGGTGTCCTTGTAATCCGCGGAATAGATGGCCCATTCCACCCCCCATTGGTGCAGATTGGAAAGACAACTGGCTGCCTTGGCCTTGTCTTTGGCCGCCGCCAAACCAGGCATAAGCAGCGCGGCCAGGATGGCAATAATGGCAATGACCACCAGCAACTCGATGAGCGTGAAGGCGAATGGCTTGGAGCGGCCACCTACCTTTGCGGCATGGCCCAAAGGCTTGGCTTCTTGTTTCGCGCGCGGAGTGCTTTCGACATTTCCACGCTTAAACTTTCGTTTGGAATTATTCAAATCGCGTCTTATGTGGTAAGGACTTGAGAGTTAAGGCGGCGCCAACCGGTAGAACTGTTGCGTCACCGGCGGTGTTACGGTGATCTGGTTGCTCACCACTCCCGACACCGGCACCCAAGTGCCGATCAGATTGGTGGCGCTTTGCAGTGTGTAGCCGCTGTAGGTCTCCGGCCATGAGATGACGACGTTGGTTCCTTGACGGGCTATGCCCAAAGCTGGGCTAATCGGGAAAACATCAATGATGGCCAGGCTGGTAACCTCATCCGCCCAATACCCAAATTCCAGCACCGTGGAGGTGGATGTGGCGCTCGCCTGGAGTTGAATGTTGGTCCAAGTGTCGAGAAAATTGGTAGAATCGAAGAGTGTGGCGCCGGCCCAGTTGACGAGAAGCCCATACACGCTAGAGGGCACCCAACCCACGGCGCCTGGGTTGAACCAGCAAGAAATCTGATACATTGTTCCAGGAGTTGTGGGTAGTGTCTGGGAAAGGTAACCAATCCCACCCCTAATCCCCCCCTGGCCAAATTGCAACCCGTAATTTCCAAAGAAAGCAGACGATCCTGAGACAGAGGTGAAATTAACAGAGTCTGCACTTCCAGTTAGTGTCCAATCGTCGAGAGTGCCCGTTTCGAAGCTGCCATTTTGCACCAGGTTGATCGGAGGTCCAGTGGGGGTGACTGTGTTGGTGGATCTGTTGGCCACGTCCTGGAAGTCGGTGGCGGTCACCGTGAGGGTGATCGGAGCCGGTGAGCCCGCGCACACTGTCCACTCGTAGGGCGGCGCGGTCAGGGCGGCAAGCGAACCTCCGTTAACGAAGAGTTGCACCGTGGCAATGCTGGTGTTGGTGGCGGGCGTCGCGGTGGCGGTCACCTTAAAAATCCCGGGCACATGGCTGCCGTTGGTTGGAGTCAGGATCGCAACAGCAGGTCCGGGGAGCGGCGGCGGCGGCGACGGCGGGACTGCGAGTGAGATCCCATATTTGGTTCCGAGATAGGCCTGTATGTTGGCCAAGTTTCTTACTCCCAGGGATGCGTTGAAAAGCATCAACTCGGCGATGTCGCCGGTCAGGAACGTGTTGTCAAAGGAGCCGCTGGCCCCGATGTAGAGAGGTTCTTGATCTGTATCAGCGTACTGGCCGTTATACGTGGCCGTGAAAGTCCCGTTAGGCGCGCCATTCAAGTACTGCGTGACGGCACCGTTGGTCATGCTGAAGCTCACAATGGCGTACGCGGATGCCGCGACGGGATTCGTGGCGGTTGAAGCGTCAACGAGGTAGCAATTGAGTCCGTTGCCCCGCTCAAAGACAGGCTGGCCGGTGGTCGAGAGATATAACCCGTTGGGGCTGGGAAGGTCAGAGCAATTGCCCGCACCCCCACCCTCAAGCCAAATTATCGGGTCATCGGCCCAGTTGGTGGCAGGCACGGCGATGACGGCGATGCCGGCGATGTCCCCCGTGATGGCAAGGCTGGATGAATCAGCCACTTGAAGGTAATTGGTCAGGGCGGCGTTGAAGGCAATGGCAGGCTGGCCACCGATCGCGTCAGGAACCAACGTCGGCTGTGATCCTGGCGCAACCGCGTTGTTGTTGTTGCCCGACTGATCGGCCCACCCGGTAACGCCGTTGGCGTCGGTGGTAACTCCCTCGCCGGCCTCCAGCCACAGCACAAGGTTGGAATTGCCGGCAAATGTGGGGGGCGCGCCGGTGACCGTTACAGTGGCCAGGGCCGACGCGACAAAGCCGTTGGTGTCCGTCAGGATCGCCTGCAGCGCCAGGGTCCCCGGATTGAGCACACTCAACTCAACGGTGTACGGCGGGGCGGTGACTGTGCCGACCGGATAACCAGTGGCCAAGAAGCTCACGCTGGCCACCGCGTCGCCGGGGGGCACCGTGACGGTGGCGGTGGCGGTGACGTTCGTGGGGGCGCCAATGCTCGAACCGTTGGTGGGATTGGTCAGGGTGCAGGTCTCCTCCGCCGGCGCAGTGGGAGTAACCGTGCAGGTGGCGCTGTTGGCCACGCCCTGGTTGTCGGTGGCGGTCACTGTGAGGGTGATCGGAGCCGGAGAACCCACGTACACAGCCCACTGATAAGGCGAATTGGTCAGGGTGCCAGCAGGCGCCCCGTTAACGAAAAGTTCCATCTTGGCAATGCTGGTAGGGGTGCCGGCATTGGTGCCGGGGGTCGCGGTGGCGGTCACGACAAAATTGGTCAGCCCAACCACCGTCGCGCCGTTGGTTGGAGTCAGGATCGAAACCAGAGCCGGGCCGAAGTCCGGCGTCGCGCCTATGAGTGGGATGCCATATTTGGTTCCGAGATAAGCCTGTAGCTCAGCCACGTTTATCGCCGACAAAGACGAGCTGAACACCATCAGCTCGGCGATGTCGCCGGTCAGGAAATATTGATCACGGCCATTCTGCCCGATGAACAGAGAAGAGTCAGTGGCATCAAGGGGACTTCCCGTGCTCGTCGCAGTGCTATAAAACGCGCCATTCAAGTACATCGTCGCAGTCTCGTTGGTGGTGGCGTCCACCCAAGTCGCGCTGAAGCACACAATGGCGTAACCCGACGTCGGCAGAGCATTATAGCCATTAATTCCGACAGAACCCCCGAAGTGTCCGTCCTCTCCCCACTGAAACTCAGGGTGACCGCCATACACGGAGTGAACACTATTCGGAGGAGTACCCGGTGGAGGAGGAAAGGCCTCATTATAATAGTAACTGCCAGTGAATATCCTTAACTCATTCCCGTTGGTCTCAGACCAAATGTAAGGGTATTCGTCAAGCGCCAAGTCGGCGGCAGACACGGCGATGACGGCGACGCCGGCGATGTCCCCTGAGATGGACAGACTGGGTGAATCCGGCACGATAAGATAATTAGTATTGGCAGCGTCAAAGGCGATGGCGGGCTGGCCGTTGACCGCGTCAGGAGCCCACGTCGGAGGTGAACCCTGCGAAACCGCGTTGTTGTTGTAGGCGGACTGGTCCGCCCACTCGGTAACGCCGCCGGCGTTGGTGGTCACTCCAGCGCCAGCCATCAGCCATAGCACCAAGCTGGAATCGGCGGCGCCGGCAAAGGGGGCGTTGGTGCCGGTAATCATCACGGTGACCGGGTCCGACGGAATGGTAAAGCCGTTGGCGTCCGTAAGAATTGCTTGCAACGTCAGGGTCTGCGGATTGAGCGCGTTCAACGCCACGGAGAACGGCGGGGCGATGCATTGGGCGATCTGCGCGCCATTGGCAAGGAAGCTCACGCTGGCAACCGCGTCGCCGGGCGGCAGTGTCACTGTGGCGGTGGCGACAAAGCTGGCGGGGGCGGCCAAGGACGAATTGTTGGCGGGACTGGTCAGGGTGCAAATCTCTCCCGGTTCAGTGGGCGTAACCGTGATGGTGGCGCTATTGGTCACGCCTTCGTTGTCGGTGGCGGTCACCGTGAGGGTGATTGGGGACGGGGTCGCGTACACTGTCCACTGCCAAGGCGGCGCGGTCAAGGTGCCGGCCGGCGATCCATTGGTGAAGAGTTGCACCGTGGCGATGCCCGTGGCGGTGGTGTTGGTCACGGCGGCGGTCACGACAAAATTGGTGAGACCAACCACCATGGCGCCGTTGGTTGGAGTCAAGATCGAAACAGCAGGGCCGGGGTCCGCCGGTGCCGCCAGTGAAATCCCATATTTGGTCCCCAGATAGGCCTCTATCTTGGCCAGGTTCGTCCCCCACAAGGATGAGTTGAAGATCATCAACTCGGCGATGTCGCCGGTCAGGGGGTATGAATTGCTGGCCTCAGCCCCAATGTAGAGATAATCGGGGGCGGTATCAGCGGGAGCCCTTGTGCCTGTGTAAGAACCATTATAAGCGCCATTCAAGGACTGCGTCATGGCGCCGTTGGTCACGCTGAAGCCCACAATGGCGTAACCCGATACCGGCAGATTGTTATTGCCAACCAAGGTATCATGGTTGTACGGTCCTGAATTTGCTTCTGTTCCATCGCTCCGGGCAAAGACGGGCTTGCCGCCCCCGAGAAAGAAGGGCTCGAAACCACCGCCTGGCGAGAGATATAATGCATTGGGGCTGGGATCGTTGTTATTGTCCCCACCATTACACCAAATTGTCGGGCCTTCAGAAGAAGAAGATCCTAGGGTCCAATCGGCAAAAGGCACGGCGATGACGGCGAAGCCGGCGATATCTCCCGTGATGGCAATGCTGGTTGAATTAGGCACCTCAAGATAATTGCCGAGGGCAGCGTTAAAGGCGATGGCGGGCTGGCCGTTGACCGCGTCAGGAACCAATATCGGCGCCACCACGCCATTTGTAACCGCGTTGTTGTTGTTGCCGGACTGGTCGGCCCACTCGATAACGGTCCCGTTGGCGTTGGTGCTGACTCCGGCGTTGGCCTCCAGCCACAGCACAAGATTGGAATTGCCGGCAAAGGCGGGCGTCGCGCCGGTGACCGTCACGCTGACCGGGGCCGATGGAATGTTCCAGCCATTGGTGTCCGTAAGGATCGCTTGCAGCGTCAGGGGACCGGGATTGGGCACATTCAATGCAACTGAGTACGGGGGGACAATGATATTGGCGACCTGCACGCCATTGGCAAGGAAGCTCACGCCGGCGACCGCGCCGCCGGGGGGCGTCGTGACGGCGGCAGTGGCGACGAAGCTGCCGGGGGAGGCAATGCTCAAACCGTTGGCAGGACTGGTCAGGGTGCAAGTCTCCCCCGGCGGTTCAACGGTAACCGTGCTGGTGGCGCTGCCGGCCACGCCTTGGTTGTCGGTGGCGATGACCATGAGCATGGTCGGAGCTTCGCCGCGGCTGAGCAGTTCATTCTGCTGGTTGTCGGCGGCCGTGGGATTTCCGTCGTTCGCCGTGAAGTTATCATCGGGCACATCGAGGATCGGTGGCGGAGAAGCCACATCCAGAGACCACTGCCAAGGCGGCGCGGTCAGCGTGCCGACCAACACTCCGTTGGTGAAAAGTTGCACCGTCGCGATCGCGGCATTGGTGGCGGGGATCACGGTGGCGGTCACGACAAAATTGGTCGCCACGATGCCGCCGTTGGGTGGAGTCAAGCTGGAAACAACAGGCCCGGCGTCGGGGAACGGGGCCACAAGTATCCCGTATTTGGATTCGAGATAGGCCTGTATGTTGGCCAGGTTCGTCCCCCACAAGGATGAGTTGAAGATCATCAACTCGGCAATGTTGCCTGTCAGAAACGTGTGATCGAGACAGGCGCGCGCCCCGATGTAGAGAGGAGCGTGATCGTTATCAGCGGGCGTCACCGTGGCCGTGTAAGAGCCATTGAGCACGCCATTTAAGTACTGCGTCATGACGCCGTTGGTCACGCTGAAACCGACAATGGCGTAAACCGCCGCCGGGAGAGGACTATTGCCGGTAAAGGTGTCTTGCTCATTGCCACCACCAAAGAAGTATGTGTTTCCGAGTCCGTTGCCTCGCACAAAGACCGGGTAGCCGGTGGTCGAGATGTAAAACCCATTGGGGCTGGGATAGCCGTTGTTCCCACCCACACTGCCGCCATTGCCTCCCTCAAACCAAATCATCGGCTCGTCGGCCCAGTCGGCGGCAGGCACATTGATGACAGCCAAACCGGCGATGTCCCCCGTGATGGCAACGCTGGTTGAATCTTGTACGGTGGCAAGATATGTAAAGTTCGTGGAGTCAAAGGCGATGGCGGGCTGGCCGTTGACCGCGTCCGTCATCAACGCCGGATCAGAACTCAGTGAAACCGCATTGTTGCCGTAGGCGGACTGGTCAGCCCACCCGCTAACGCCGTTGATGGTGTTGGTGACTCCGGCGTCAGCTTTCAGCCACAGCACGAGGTTGGAAGCGCCGATAAAGTCGGGCGGGACGGCCGTGCCGGTAATCGTCACGGTGACCGGGGCCGACGTCGTGGAAAAGCCCATGTCATCCGTAAGGACCGCCTGCAACGTCAAGGTTCCCGGAGACAGCAAATTCAACGCCACGGAGTACGGCGGGGCGCTGATATTGGCTACCAGCGCGCCATTGGCAAGAAAGCCAACGCTGTTAACCAAGCCGTCTGCAGGCACCGCGACGGCGGCAGTGGCGACGAAGCTGCCAGGGATGGCAAAGGATGAACCATTGGTGGGACTAGTCAGAGTGCAAGAACCGGCGCTTGACTGGCCTTGGGCGGCAGGCTGAACCCACAGACCCAGCCCGATTCCAAGCCATGATAACAGCAAGGACCGGACCCTCATTGGAGGTTTGTTTGATTTCATGGTCATGGTATGGCGTCGCATTCATTCTTTGATTCTGCGCTTCAATGCCTTTTCCGCGTGAGTTTGCGCAGTTACTTGTTACACGATTATCACTGGAGCGACTAGCTCACATTTTGCATTTTGTTGTGGTAATTTTGTAAAGTTGATTGATATTGAATCCAGTCATGCGCAAGATGCGATCGAGCAAGAATGACCGGTCCCGGACCGCGCCCGCCGCGGAACGCCGCATTATTTTCCTGGGGGAATTGGACCGGTATTCGGTTCGCGAGGTCTGTTTGGGCGCGGCGGAGTGCGCCGCCGAGCATCCCACTTGGGTGTTCGATCCCTGGCCTCTCCCATCGGCGCAGGCGTCTGTGCCGGCACTGGTGGACACGCACATGATCGGCGGCATCCTGAGCACAGAACGCTCGATCAAACGTCTCCGGCGCTTGTTCGGAGGCCTGAGATGGCCTGTGGTCTGTGTCCTGGGCTCGGGAGGGCACACCGATTTCGACTCCGTGGAAATCGATGAATTGGCGGTGGGAGAATTGGCCGCGGAACATCTGTGGGACCGCGGTTACCGGCACTTTGCCTTCATCGGCTCGTCCGAATCCTCATGGTCCAAAGGTCGTGAGCAGGGCTTCGAGCGCTGGCTGCGGGCCAAGGGAACTGTCCCCGGGAGGCATCTGTTCAGTGCCGCCACACTGCCGATCTATTGGCCGGGAAACGTGGCGCGGCGCAATCAACGCTTACAAGAACGGGTTTCCGCCCTGCCCAAACCCTGTGGCATCCTGACGGCCAACGACGTCATCGCCTGGTTTGTCCTGCACGCCGCGCGCCACGAGCATTGCCGGGTTCCGGAAGACCTGGCCGTGGTCGGCGTGGACAACAATCCCCTGCCCAACCTCGCGGGTGTGGCCATCAGCAGCGTCGAGCTGCCCTTTCGGGAGGTCGGGCGGCGGGCGGCGCTTTTGCTGGGAGAACGCTTGCAGGGCCGCGCGACCAAATGCCTGATTCGCCTGCCGCCGATCCGCGTCGTGGTCAGGGGTTCGACCGACGCGTTCATGACGCGGGACCCGCTGGTGCGCAAGGCGCAAGGTTATGTGGAATCCCGGCGGCACACGCGCGTGACCGTGCAAGAGGTGACTCGATCGGTGGGCAGCAACCGGATGACGCTGGGGAGTCATTTCCAACGGGAGTTAGGCACCACGATCCTGAGCTACGTGCGCCGCCGGCGTGTGGCTTACGCGGAGGAACGGCTCCGCCAGGGAGACGCCAGCGTGGCGCAGGTCGCCGAAGAATGCGGTTATTCGAGCACCTCCTATTTTTCGCGGATTTTCCAACGAATAACTGGCGCCCATGCCGGTTCCGTCCGCCGATTGCGTCCGCGGCCCGCGACAAAGTAATCACGACGCTGTGATCTTTGTGCGTCTGCTTTCAAATAATGGTCCAACCGCCCTCCACCATGAGCGCGTGGCCGGTCACGTAACTGGAGGCATCTGAAGCGAGAAAGAGCAGCGGGCCCACCAACTCGTCCGGATGTCCGATGCGGCCCAGACAGGTTCGCGCCTTCAAACGATCCAGGAAGAAATCATTCTGCTTGACACTGTTTTGACCCGTGTCTTCGATGTTCGAGAACGGGCCGGGCAGGATGGCGTTGCAACGAATGCCGTGGCGGCCCCAAAAAGAGGCGGTGTAGCGCGTCAAGGCCAGCAGCGCCGCCTTGGAGGCGGAATAGCCGGGTGGATTGATAAACGCCGTTCCCTCATATAAGGCGGGGCTGGGCGCAACGACGGCATACATGGTGGAAATATTGATGATGCTGCCCCGGCCGTGCCTCTGCATCGCCGCGCCGATCTTTTGGGTGGCGAGGGCCGGCCAGAAAACTCCCCCCGTCAGATTGCGCTGCCATTGTTCCATCGTTGCGTTTTCCAGTGAGCCGCCAGGGATGTTGAATCCGGTGGCCGCGCCAAGCTCGTGCGCATTGTTAATGAGAATATCGACCGATTTCTCCGACGCGACAATCGAATCCAACAGCTTCGCCAGAGCCGGCAGATCATACATGTCGATCTGAAAAGCCGCGGCGCGGTCCGGCCCGAATTCATCCCGCCATTGCCGTTCCAGCTCGTGCAGACGCGCGCTCCGGCCCAAGGCCAGCACACGCGCGCCGTTGGCCAGCAAGGCGCGCGCCATGGTGCGTCCGAGATAGCCGGTGGCCCCGGTCAGAAGCGCGGTTTTATCCTGGAGCGA
Source organism: Verrucomicrobiales bacterium (assembly GCA_003140095.1). Taxonomy (GTDB): domain Bacteria; phylum Verrucomicrobiota; class Verrucomicrobiia; order Limisphaerales; family Palsa-1400; genus Palsa-1400. Next base: position 15,259 of record PLIU01000169.1, read on the forward strand.
AAAGAGATGGGCGGCCTGGAAATTCACCAACAGGTCCTCCCGCCATCGATGATGAGATTGGCGCCCGTCATATAGGAGGAGGCATCGGAGCAAAGAAACACCACGGCCGCCTGATATTCGTTGACACGAGCCATCCGCCCCAGCGGGATGAGCGAGGACAGGCGTTGCACAAAGTCGGGCGGCTGCGAAGTGTAAACCCCGCCGGGAGAAATAGAGTTGACTCGCACGCCCTGGTCCGCCCAATACGTGGCCAGATAACGCGTCAGTCCGACCAAGCCCGCCTTGACCACGGAATAGGTCACCGGTTTCACCGGCTGCTCATTCTCCGGCAGGCCATCCTGGCGGTAGAGGCGCTGGTCGGGTGAAATAAGGGCAAGGTCCGAAGCGATGTTCAAGATCACGCCGCGCCCGCGCCCAGCCATCGCCTGGCCAAGGACCTTGCTGCAAAGAAACGCGCCGGTCAGCCCAACGGCCAGGTCTTCGGTCCACGTTTCGAACGGAAAATTCTCCAAGCGCGAGAAGTGCGCCGCCGAACCCTCCTCCACCTTGGGATTCCTGGCCGCGTTATTGATCAAGATATCGATTCCGCCCAACTGCTCCGTCAGCACGTTGTTCATGCGCTCGATTTCCTCCTGTTTGGTGATATCGACTTCATAACCGAGCACACGCGATTTCCATTTTTCGGACAAAGTCGCGGCGAGGGCCTCGGGCCGAGCCGCGGGAATGTCCGCCAGCACCGCGACACCGCCCACGCTGGCAATCGCATCCGCGTGCTGCCGGCCCAGCAGGCCTGCGCCGCCTGTAATGACGGCCACGCGATGATCGAGACGGAATAAATCGAGCGTGTTCATAGACTGCGCGTCTGTCCGCCGTCAGCCACCAGGCAGGCTCCGGTGACAAAGGAGGCCCGCGCTGAAGCCAGAAAGGCCACCAGGTCGGCGATCTCTTCAGGTTTCCCGAATCGTTGCATGGGAACCTCGGAGGAGATATAACGCAATACCTCGTCGCGCCGCGCCACAAGATGCTTCTCCCAGGAGCCGCCGGGAAACAAGATGTTGCCCGGCGCCACGGCATTGACACGAATGCCATCGATCGCAACCTGCCGGGCCAGATTTTTCATATAATTGAGCATGGCGGCCTTGGCGCTGCTGTAGGCCAAGGGCGCCGGACTGCTCTCGGCGCCGGCAATGGAGTTGACAAAGACGATGGCTCCCCGCTTCTGTTCCACCATGCCGGGCAGGACTTCCGCGGCCAATCTTACCGCGCTGAAGAAATTGATCTCCCACAATCCCAGGAACTCATCGGCGTGGAGGCGCCAACCCGGCTGTCCGCGGCCGGTGCCGATATTGGCCACCACAATTTCCGGCGCGCCCCAGCACAGGCTGACTTCTGCGAGAACCTGGCGGATCACGGCCTCTTTCGTCAAGTCGCCCGGACAGCACATGATCTTCGACTGGGGCGACTCCTTGCCAATCTCCCGCCCGGCGCGCGTGAGGTCTTCGCTGGTGCGTCCCGACAGCACGACGCGCGCGCCTTCCATCGCGAATCGCCTGGCCACGGCGCGCCCTATACCGCGCGATGAGCCGGCGACGAACACAATTTTGTTTTGCAGTTCCAAATCCACGGTGGTCAGATCGCCTGCGCCAGCAGTTGCTCAAGAAAAGAACGGTTTTGCCGCGCCCAATTGACCTCATCCCCCGTTTTCCCCCTGGCCACCTGTAGAATAAAACGTCCTTGGTAATTAAAGCGTTTGAGACTGCGGGCCAGCGCGGCAAAGTCCGCATGGCCGGAACCGAGCGGCACCGTTCCCGCGCCTTTCAAGCGGTCCTTGATATGAACGCTCCCAATAAACTTCCCATAAGCGCCCCACTCCGTCTCGGGCGAAAAGCCAAGCGAAGCGCTATTGCCGGAATCATAATTTATTCTAACTCGCGGATGGCCAATCTCTTCCAGAAGAGATCGAAACTCTTCCGGGCCTAACGATGTTTCCAAATGAATCTGAAGATCCAGGCGGTCCAAGGTTCCTTCCAGTCTTTGAAAAAGTCTGATCACATCCAGCCGGTCCTTGGCGGAATCGATGCGCGAGTTATCGACGAAAGGCAGCACGACATGTTGCACGCCAGCCAGGCGGCATTGGGCCAGGAGCCATTCCAGCTTGCGCAAACGCGCCTCCCATTCCGGCTCGGCCGCGCGCACCAGCGGGAAGGGCATGAAGTAATCGGCGCACAGCGATTGGACCACGATGCCGTGCTTTTTGGAAAGTTGGCGCATTTGCTCAAGACCTCCCGCATTTCCAATGGGGTTCGTATCCGCATCCTCGACATCATAGACCCACTCGATGGCTTGCAGACCAGCCTCGGCCGCACGAGCAAACTCCGCCTGCCATGTTCCGGCAGGGAAGGATTGAATCCGTCCATGCAATGGAGGTGACAAACGGCCCTGCATGATGCCAATGAGACGGCTCATTTTCTGATGGGGTCGGAGGCGTCCAACCCAGGCTGCAAGATGTAATCGACCAATTCCCGCACCGCGCCACGCCCGCCGAAAGCCTTGGCGACAAACGCCGCCTGCGCCAGAACGGAAGGATGAGCGTCGGCCGGAGCCGCGCTCAAGCCGGCCACTTTCATCGCGCCCAGATCGTTGATGTCGTCACCCATAAAAGCGATTTCCTTTGGAAGCAAAGAGATTTCGGCAGCGAATTTCACGAGGGCCATCCGCTTGTCTTTGCAGCCCTCGAATACGGCAGTGATGTTCAGCTTCTCCGCGAAACGATAGAGTAGCGGGCTTTTTTCTCCGGAAATCAAGGCAAACAAAATTCCCGCCTTCCGCGCCCGCGAGATGCCCATGACATCACGAAAGTTGAAACGCTTCCATTCCTGACCGTCTGGTCCCCACCAGAACGAGCCGTCGGTCAACACACCGTCCACGTCCAGGGCGATGGCTTTGATGGGGCTTGGGCCGGGCATCACTTGCGGCGCAATTTCTTCATGTTGGGCACTTCCCGGTCGATGACGCGCTTGACGCCATCTCCCATGGAGCGTTCCACGTCGCGGATATATTGCACGACCTTCATCAAGCCCGAAGGCCCCAATGAAGCGGCCTGGTCTGACCCCCACATGGCGCGGTCCATGGTAATATGGCGCTCGACCACGCAGGCGCCCAAGGCCACCGCCGCCGCTGTGGAGACGATGCCCGACTCGTGGCCGGAATAACCCACCGGCAATACATAACGCTGGCGCAGTGTGGCAACGGTTTTGATGTTGAGTTCGTCCATCGTGGCCGGATACGTGCTGACGGTGTGAAGAAGAACCAAATTGTCCTTGCCGAGCACCTCCACGGCATGGTCGATTTGCGCCAGTGTGCTCATGCCGGTGGAAAGGAGAAGCGGGCGATTTTTGGCGCGCGCCTTGGTGTGCTTGAGCAAACCATCGTCCGTCAAGGACGCCGACGCGATCTTGTAGGCGGGCACATCGAACTGCTCAATAAAATCCACCGAACCTTCATCCCAACACGAGGCCAGCCAGAGAATCTCATGTTCCTTGCAGCAACGATCAATCTCCGCGTATTCCTTTTTTCCGAATTCCAGACCGTATTTGAGCTTGCCGTTGGTGTCCCCGAATGGACTTTCTCTCGGCTTGGCCAACTCTTCCGCCGTGTAAACGACTTCGACCGTGCGTTTTTGAAATTTGACCGCCTGGCAGCCCGCCGCCTCGGCCAGCTCAATCAACTTCCTGGCCAGTTCAATGTCGCCGTTGTGGTTGATGCCGATTTCCGCAATGATAAAGCAGGGATGCTCGTTGCCCACTGGAATTCCCCCGATTTTTATCGTACTCATCGCCTCCTGTTAGCCGATGCCGCAATAAGTGTCAACGCCAATCCCAATCTTAAGCCCAGACGTTGCGGGTCACTCCGGCGATGGAAGCGGGTTTGACCGATCATGTCTGGACTGTAGAAGAAATTGTCGCTTTAATTGTGAAGCAATGAAATTCGTGAAAGCTCATGTCTGACATTTTTAGCAAAGCCAAACGGTCACAGGTCATGGCGGCTGTGCGATCCAGCGGTAACAAGGATACCGAACTTCGGTTGGTATCGATTCTGCGAGCGCACGGCCTAATAGGTTGGCGCAGGGCGCGCCGCATTTTTGGCCGGCCGGATTTCGTTTTCGCACGTCAGCGGCTCGCTGCGCGAACAGCGTGCGGAAACATGTCCCGTTCGTCGCGATAACCTCGGTGTTTTCCGCCAATTGAAAATGGCTGGCATGGCGCCCGCCAGAAATCAGTTCCACCTGGTCTTGCTGACCGGCCAACTTCCGGTGATGATTCTCCAAGACTTCCTTGACGCTGCGCCCGATGAGGCGAGCAAGCTTGACCGGGACCGCATTTCCAATTTGCCTCATGCTCTCGGTCCAAGACGACGGGAAAACATACCAATCCGGGAAGGTCTGTAACCGCCACTCCTTAAAGTTGAGCTTTTTGACATCGACGTTCGCCAGCCGGAGATCAACCGCCTCCTAGCCCGACTTGGCGGATTCGA
>PLIU01000332.1 GCA_003140095.1 Verrucomicrobiales bacterium
TCGAATCCGTCAAGTCGGGCTAACAGCTTTATTAAATTATTAAGCCACCCGCGCGCCAGTCAAACTGGCACAACTCATGCTTGGAAAAAGGTCCATGCGGTTCGCCAAGACCCGACCCCGGCAAGGCAAATCACGACACCACCTAGATCTCGGATTTGCCGCGTCTATAGATTGCGCAATTATAATTGCGGCGCAGGAATTGGGACTTTTTGAAAAGTACGGGCTGGCGGTGCGGCTCTCCCGCGAGATTGGCTGGGCCACCATTCGTGAGAAGTTGTTGCACGAGGAACTCGACGCCGCCGCGGCTCACGCCAGCATGCTTTTCTCCATCTACTGCGGAATAGGTGTGGTGCGCCGTTCCTGTCTGACCGGGATGCTGCTGGGCCTCAATGGCAGCGCGATCACCTTATCCAATGAATTATGGGATATGGGCGTTCGAGACGTAAAGTCGTTGGGCGGCGTCATTCGCAAACTCAAAGGCTCTCGTATTTTCATGTTCGCAGTCGTGCTGGATCTCTCCTCGCAAAACTACATCTTGCGCAAATGGCTGCGCTCAGGAGGCATCGATCCGGATCTCGACGTGCGGGTGATCGTTATCCCCTCCAACTTGGTTTTCGAAACCTATCGGGCGGGTCATTTGGACGGCTATTGCGTGGCGGAACCGTGGAACTCGGCCGCCAGCCTCAGCGGGACCGGCTGGGTGGCGGCCACCACCAGCGAAATTGAAACCAACCATCCGGGGAAAGTGCTTCTCGTGCTTCAGGAATTCGCCGAAAAGCGCGAAGAGGAACACATACGGATGCTGGCGGCGTTGATTGAGGCCAGCCGGTATTGCGACGTTCCCGGCAACCGCGCCGAACTGGCCCGCATGCTCGCGCAACCGCAGTATCTTGATGTGGACAAGCGTCTGCTGGCCAACGCGCTGGTGGGGCCCTTCGATCCCGGCCGCGGACACTTGGCGGTGGAGGATTTCGTCATTTACGACGGGCTTAAAGAAGGCTCTCCCAGCCACGCACGGGGCAAATGGGCCTTGGATCTTATGCGCACACTGGGTGCCAGCGAGTCAAGCCCCGCATTGCGCCCGGAAGTCATCCGCAAGGATTTTCGCCATGACATATTTGGAAAGGCGGTGGCCATGGTGCGCTCTTCCGACCTTAAGAACCAGCCTCTCGTGCCACCGCCCCCTTTCCGTGAGAGCCGCGTCCCAACAAAAAGTCTTGACGCCCCAAGCATGGAGGCCGCCCCTCCCTCTGTCGTCCCCCAGCCTGCCCGGCGACCACCCGACCCAGCACATTTTCAGCGAGGCCTCCGCCGCCTCCTTGAATCCCAAACGATCGAACCCACCACCGCCCTGCGCCTGTAAAAACTCACACCGAAATAAATGCACAACCTGCCGAATCGCTATGAAACATGCAAATAAATACACAGCCTGCCAAAACGCTATGAACCATGCTTATAAACTAAATCAGACAATGCGCCTGAAGCTGTCCAAATTCACCAGCTCAATGGCACTGGCCAGTCTTTTTGCCAGCGGCTTGTGGGCGGCGGATTTCCCCACCGCCAAGGTGGACACCACCGGTTTGGCTGTAACTGACGACACGGTCACCGTCGGACAACTTCATTCCGCCACGGGCACGATGGCCATCAGCGAGACAGGTTCGATTGAAGCCGAACAATTGGCCATCGATCAAATCAACGCCTCCGGGGGCATTCTCGGACGCAAGATCAAGATCATCGTTGAGGACGGCGCCAGCGACTGGCCCACCTTCGCGGAAAAGGCCAAAAAGCTGCTGGAGGAGGATCACGTGGCCGCCGTCTTCGGCTGTTGGACCTCCGCTTCGCGCAAGGCGGTGCTGCTCGTTTTCGAGAAGGACAACGGAATGCTGTACTACCCGACCTTTTACGAAGGTTTGGAGCAGTCAAAGAACGTGATTTATACAGGCCAGGAGGCGACGCAGCAAATCATAGACGGCCTTGAATGGATGGCCAAGGAAAAGCACGCCAAGACGTTTTATTTGATCGGCTCGGACTACATCTGGCCTCGCACCTCAAACAAAATAGCCAGAAAGTACATCGAGAACGTTTTGCACGGCACGGTGGTAGGCGAGGAATATTATGCGCTCGGCAGCACCAGCTTCGGCACGTTGATCAACAAGATCAGGCTCAAAAAACCGGATGTGATCTACGCCATCATCGTCGGCGGCAGCAATGTGGCTTTCTACAAACAACTCCACGCCGCGGGCATTACCGCCGACAAACAGAACTTGCTGACGATCTCGACCACGGAGGACGAGGTTTTGGGGATCGGCGGCGAAAACCTGGTTGGGTTCTACTCCGCGATGAAATACTTCCAGAGCCTGACCAACGGGAACAACGAGTCGTTTGTGAAGGCCTTCAAGGCCAAGTATGGCGAGAAGTCCGTCATAGGCGACGTGACGCAGGCCGCCTACCTTGGTCCTTGGCTATGGAAGCTCACGGTTGAAAAATGCGGCAGTTTCGATATTGACAAGATTGCCGCCGCCTCTTCGGATGTGGAATACACGGGCGCGCCCGAGGGATATGTGCGCATCCACCACGTCAACCATCACTTATGGAGCAAGTTGCGAATCGGCCAATGGCAGCCCGACGGCCAGGCCAAAGTGATTTACGAATCCGATCTGATCGAACCCAATCCCTTCCCCAAGGGCTATCAATGAGTTGTATCCATCCGGGCGGGGATTGGATCTCCGCCCGGTGTGAGAAATGAGCTCAGACCCAAACTCCAAACCCTAAAAATATGATGTTTGCCTATACCGGCGCCGAATTGTGGAATATCGCCGTCATGCAAGGATTTGCCGGCTTGAGCCTTTTCAGCGTGTTGCTGCTGATGGCCCTTGGCTTGGCGATCATCTTCGGCCAGATGGGCGTGGTCAATCTCGCACATGGTGAGTTCATGGCGCTGGGGGCCTACACCGTCTATCTATGCTCGACCCTCGTTTCGAATCACGCGCCCGCGCTTCAGCCCTATTACTTCGTGATCGCGATATTCGTGGCGTTCCTCGTGGCGGCCTTGGTTGGGCTGCTGGTCGAATGGTCCCTTATCCGGTTTCTCTACAAGAGGCCGCTCGACACGCTTCTGGCCACTTGGGGTCTGAGCCTCATCATGCAGCAATCCTTCCGCTCGATATTTGGCGCGCGCGAAGTGACACCGACGCTTCCAGAATGGCTGATGGGCTCGTTCAAGCCAACCCCAAGCATTGATATTCCCATCAACGGCGTGTTTGTCATGGGGTTGACGCTTCTGCTGACCTTCGGTGTTTGGTTCTTCATGTTTCGGTCCCGGACAGGCTTGCACATGCGAGCCACCGTGCAAAACCGCGCCATGAGTGACGCCGTGGGGATCAACACCAAGCTGGTGGACCGGTTTACATTCTGCCTGGGCTGCGGCATTGCCGGAGTGGCGGGCGCGGCCTTTACCACCATCGGCTCAACCGGTCCTGACAGTGGCTCGCGCTATATCGTGGACACGTTCCTGGTCGTGGTGCTCGGTGGCACCGCCAGCCTGCTCGGCACCATCGCTTCCGCTTTTGGAATCGCCCAGGCCCAGTCCATCTCCGAGTTCTTTCTTGAGGGCACCATGGGCAAAGTGGCCGTATTGTCCGGCATTGTGATCGTGCTGATGATCCGGCCAAAAGGTTTGTTCCCCAGCAAAGTGCGCACACACTCATAACCTCCCAATCAGCCAAGTCATGAAGAACATCTACACCCGCGTATTCAGAGGAGGAAACGGTCTGGCTAGTTTTGTCGCGGTGGCCTTGTTATTGTTGGTGGTGCTGCCCTGTTCGCTGGACATCTTCCGGCTCAATCTCTTGGGCAAGTACCTCACCTATGCCTTTGTGGCTGTCGGTTTGGTGATGTTGTGGGGCAAGGCCGGTGTATTAAGCCTTGGCCAGGGTGTCTTCTTCGGGCTGGGAGGCTATTGCATGGCCATGTTCCTGAAACTTGAAGCCTCCGACCCCGTCAGCACCAAAATTCAATCCACGCCGGGCATTCCAGACTTCATGGACTGGAATCAGTTGACGCATTTGCCCGCGTTCTGGATCCCGTTCAAGAGTCTTTCTTTTAGCCTTTGCGCGGTCATCCTGCTGCCGACCCTGGTGGCGTTCATCATCGGCATGGCGATGTTCAAACGGCGCGTGGGCGGTGTTTACTTCGCCGTCATCACGCAGGCGCTCGCGCTGATTCTATCGATGGGGATTGACAGCCGGCAAGGTTACACCGGGGGCCGCAACGGCATTACCGACTTGAAGACCTTGTGCGGCTGGGACATCCGAACGCATCACGCCCAATACATCCTTTATTTCGTCACCTGCGCCTTGCTTCTGGGCGCCATCCTTTTCTCGCAATGGCTGCTGTCCGGCAAGGTGGGCAAGATGTTGCTGGCCATTCGCGACCGCGAGGATCGCGTCAGGTTTTCCGGCTATGATGTGTCGATGTTCAAGGTCGCCGCGTTTTGTTTCGCGGCGGCTCTGAGTGGAATAGGCGGCGCGTTGTTCGTCCTTCAAGTCGGTTTCATCTCGCCTTCCCTGGTGGGGATTGTTCCATCGATTGAAATGGTGATTTTCGCGGCTGTAGGCGGGCGGGCCTCGCTCTACGGCGCAGTCTATGGAACCTTGCTGGTGAACACCGGCAAGAGCCTGTTTTCCGAGAACTTTCCACAATTGTGGCTCTTCGCTATGGGCGGGCTGTTTATCGGCGTGGTGGTGCTCTTCCCAGACGGTCTGGCCGGCCTCTGCGATTTGGCGCGCAAGAAAACCGGCCTCGCCATCAAAAAGTTGCGGGCCGGCAGTTCATCCATTACGGCTCCCGAAATCGCCCAAACCATCGTGAAGGGAGAAGAATCTTGAACAGCAACAACAGCTTTCTGCTTTCGATCGAGGATCTCACCGTTTCCTTCGACGGTTTCAAGGCCGTGGACGCCCTCAATCTCTTCATTGAGAAGGACGAATTGCGCGTGATCATCGGCCCGAACGGCGCGGGCAAAACCACCGTGCTCGACATGATCTGTGGAAAAACCCAACCCACCACCGGGAGCATCAAGTTCAAGAACAGCGAACTGGTTGGACTGCCCGAACACCAAATCGTCCGCAGGGGTGTGGGCCGCAAGTTTCAGACTCCATCCATTTACGAGAACCTCACCGTATTTGAGAACCTCGAAGTTTCCTATCCCAAGGGCCACAGCGTCATGGGCTGCGTGGCCTTCAGGCGCACCAAGGAGGTGGTGGATCGCATCCACGAGATGGCGGAGGAAATTTCGCTTCAGGATTATCCGGACATTGAGGGCGCGTTCCTGAGCCACGGGCAGAAACAGTGGCTGGAGATTGGCATGTTGCTCATGCAGGAACCGGAACTGATCATGCTGGATGAGCCGGTCGCGGGCATGAGCCCGGCGGAGCGCGAACAGACCGCCGCCTTGATCCAACGCATTTGCAAAGGCCGCTGCATTATTGTCATTGATCACGACATGGAATTTGTGTCTCGCATCGCCCATAAAGTCACCGTGCTGCACCTCGGAAAAATTTTGGCCGAAGGCAGCATGGAGGAAATACAACGCAACCCCAAAGTTATCGATGTTTACCTCGGCCACTAATAATCATGCTTGCCATTGACAATCTGAATGTCGGTTACGGCCAGAGCCGTGTCATACACGACCTGAGCTTCAAGGTCGCGAACGAGGAAATCCTGGCCATCATGGGCCGCAATGGAATGGGCAAAACCACGCTGCTCAAGTCCTTGATCGGCATCCTGCCATCGAAGTCCGGGTCCATCAAACTGGAGGACCGCGAGATGACCGGTCTTTCGCCGCACGAACGAGTCCGCGAAGGTATTTCCTACGTGCCACAGGGCCGCATGATCTTTCCCACACTCACCGTATGGGAAAACATCCTCACCGGCGCAAGGGGTTCCATCGCCGACGGCGTTTGGGACGAGATTTACGCGCTTTTTCCGATACTCAAGGACATGCGCCATCGCAAGGGTGGAAATCTTTCCGGCGGCCAGCAGCAGCAACTCGCTATTGCCCGGGCCTTGGTGAGCGATCCGAAGGTGCTCGTGCTGGATGAGCCTACCGAAGGCATCCAGCCATCCATCATCAAGGATATCGCGCGCGCGTTGAAGCAAATCCGCCGCATGCGCAAGCTCGCCATCATCGTTTCCGAACAGGTCGTCAGTTTCATGATGGACGTCTGCGACCGCGCGCTCGTGATTGAACGCGGCCGGTTTGTCCACGAAGACCTGCGATCGAGCCTCGACGCCGACAAATTCAAAGCGTTGCTTTCCGTCTGAACCATCGACCAACTAAAAATATTGAAACCCGATTAGAAAGGAACCTGAAAAATGAACAAGACATTGATCAAAATTGACTTTCACGCGCCACCGGAACAACAGCCTTATATCCACAACCGCTGGCATCCGGATATTCCGATGGTAGCCTGGGTCGAGCCAGGCGACGAATTCCGCGTGGAGTGCCTGGACTGGACGGGAGGGCAAATCCAAAACGATGACAACGCCAGCGACGTTCGCGATGTTGCGCTGACCAAAGTGCATTACCTCAGCGGTCCCATCGGCGTCAAAGGCGTCGAGCCGGGAGATTTGCTGGTGGTGGATTTGCTTGATGTCGGCGCGCTGCCGGAATCGGCATGGGGTTTCACGGGCATTTTTGCCCGGGAAAATGGCGGCGGTTTTCTGGTGGACCATTACCCCGACGCGCGCAAGGCCTGCTGGAACTTCAGCGGCCTTTACACCCACTCCCGCCACATTCCCGGCGTGGAATTTGCGGGCATCACGCATCCGGGATTGATTGGCTGTTTGCCCTCCCGCGCGCTGCTGGACACTTGGAACAAGCGCGAAGCGGAGCTTTTCGCCACCAATCCCGATCGCGTCCCCCCGTTGTGCGCGCTGCCCAATGCCGAAAATGCCCACATGGGTTCCATGAACCCGTCGCAGGCGCAGAAAGCGATGAAGGAGGCCGTGCGCACCGTCCCGCCCCGCGAGCACGGGGGAAACTGCGACATCAAGAACTTGAGCCGTGGCGCGAAGATATTCTTCCCCGTCTATATCAATGGCGCCGGCCTTTCGATGGGGGACATTCATTTCTCGCAGGGCGACGGCGAAATCACCTTCTGCGGAGCCATCGAGATGGCGGGCTACCTCGATCTGCGCGTAAGTCTCATCAAGGGCGGCATGCAAAGCTACGGCATCACCAATCCCATTTTCCAACCCAGCCCGGTTGAGCCTAATTACAACCGTTACCTCATTTTTGAAGGCATATCCGTCGATGAAGCCGGAAAGCAGTACTACTTGGACGTCCACGTCGCCTATCGTCGCGCCTGCCTCAACGCCATCGAATATCTCAAAAAATTCGGTTACACCGGCGAGCAGGCTTATGCCATCCTTGGCACCGCTCCCGTCCAGGGGCACATCAGCGGCATTGTGGACATTCCCAACGCTTGCGCGACGCTTTATGTTCCATCAGAAATCTTCTCATTCGACATTCTGCCCAACGCAAAAGGCCCCGTCAAAGCAGTTAAGGGCCATGCGGCGGACCTGGCCAAAGCGATGTGAGGTGGGAGGAAGGCAACTTTGTGCCATTCTATGACTACGATTGCAAGCGGTGCGGCGAGTTTTCTCTCATGCGCACCGTTTCGGATCGCAACACTCCAGCCGAATGTCCGGCTTGTGGCGGCTCCGCCCAACGGCTCGTGTCCGCCCCGTTCTTGAATGTGATGCCGGCAGGGCGGCGCGATGCGTTCGCGCGCAACGAAAAGAGCCGGCATGAGCCTGGCGTCACAAATCGGCACCGGTGTGGCGCCGGCTGCGGTTGCGGCTTGCCCGGCGCAGGCACCCGTGCGTCAACGCGGACGGTGGACGTGGGCAAATTAGGCAAGTTGCAGACACCCCGGAAGCGAAAACGGCCATGGATGCTGGGGCACTAACAAGGCGGTCTTGAATTAAGACCGTATTCAAGTCCGGGTTTTGGTGGGAGCGATGAGAGCCGGATGATATGGGACGAGTTTTCAACACGCGGGGCCATTGCGAAGCGGCCATCCAAATGATTCGACGGACGCAGCTGGCGGCGCCTGTCGGTTTCATCGCCGGCTCGGCCAGCGCGCTTTTTCTCTGGGCGCTGGATGCAGCAACCAGACTCCGTTGGGAACATCCGTGGCTGTTGTTTTTTCTTCCCGCGGGCGGGCTTCTTATCTGGCTGTTGTATCGGCAATTCGACAAAAGCGTTGAGGCCGGGAACAATTTGATTCTGGATCAAATTCACACTCCGGGCGGCGATGTCCCCGTTCGCATGGCGCCGCTGGTTATCATAGGAACCTTGCTTACTCATCTCTTCGGAGGGGCGGCCGGACGCGAAGGCACTGCCGTGCAAATGGGCGGCAGCCTCGCCAACGCCTTTGGGCGCCTGTTTAGACTGAAACCAGAAAACTTGCCGACGCTGCTCGTGGCGGGCGTGGCGGCTGGTTTCGGTTCCGTTTTCGGGACGCCCCTCACGGGAGCGATCTTCGCCATGGAGGTGTTGAATAGGTTTTAAAACAAATCCTTTCGAACGCGATCCCGTTCACGATCCATTTGCTCATTTGTTGCCCCGAACTGCTCCAAAATGCAGCTGGCCATGGAAAGCGCAATCTCCCCTTCGCTCGAAAATACCGTATCAGCGCCCGCCTTCCGCAGCGCGCTGGATTCGACAAGGTACTTCGCGCGCGCCAGTATCTTCAAATTCGGATTAAGCTCGCGCGCCATGCGCACCTCCGCGGCGGCTGGCACGGTTGACGCTGAAATGATCAACCCTCGCGCCTTTTCAATCCCGGCCTGAAGAAGTATTTCCCGCTGGCTTGCATCTCCGTACACCGCTTCTTTTCCCTCCGCTTTGAGCGCCTGAATTGTGTCCATATTCATTTCCACGATAACCACACGGATTTTGTTGTCGTGGAGGATGCGGCTCACCGTCTTTCCAACAGGGCCGTAGCCGACCACGACGATGCTATGCGGCGCGGCGTTTTGATCCAACGCGTTTGAATCCGGGTTGATCGGCGGTGGATGAACTGGCTTCCGTTTTTCCAGCCAGCGCATGATTGGACCGATTGTTTTATAGAGTAGCGGATTGAGGGTGATGGATACAATTGAACCGAACACCAAAGCGTTCATGGCCTCAGAAGGCAACACCTTCAGGCTGGTGGCGAGTGCTGCCAGAATGAACGAGAACTCGCCAATCTGAGCCAGTGCGATCGAGATAACCAACGCCGACCCGAGTGGGCGTTTGAGCGCCAGCGTTACCAGCAGAGCAGCAAGGGGCTTGCCGATCAAAATAATGCCCAGCGTCACCAGCATCAGTCGCCACTGCGTCATGATGGCGGAGGGATCCAGGAGCATCCCCACTGAGACAAAGAACAGCACGGCGAAGGCATCGCGCATGGGAAGGGCATCCGATGCCGCGCGAGCGCTAAAATTTGACTGTCCAACGATCATTCCGGCCAGAAACGCGCCGAGAGCCATGGAGGCACCGAAGAATCTCGCGGCTCCGACGGCAATACCAAGGGCCAGAACCAGAACGGTAAGCGTAAACAATTCGTTTGAACCAGTGCGCTCCACGGCGCCCAGGCAGAGCGGAATCATTTTCCCGCCGATCACGAAAGTAAAAACGACGAGAGCGGCCAATTTAAGCAAAGCGACTCCCAGCGTTGCCCAAACATTCCCGCTGTGGCCATCTTCCCGAGCAACGCCACCAGCCAAGGCCGGCAACAACACCAAGACCACGACGGTGAACAAATCCTCGACCACCGTCCAACCGATGGCAAGATGGCCGTCAGCCGTGTGCAGGGCATTGTTGTCCGAGAGCATTCGTGTCAACACGACGGTGCTGGCCACCGAAATCGCAATCCCAAAAACCAATCCGCCGTTCCAAGACCAGCCGAGCAGCCGCGTTGACACGCCGCCCAACAAGGTGGCCGCGGCGATCTGCACCAGGGCGCCGGGAACGGCTACCTTGCCCACCGCCATCAAATCCTTCACATGGAAGTGCAGCCCGACACCGAACATCAGAAGAATGACGCCGATCTCCGCGCTCTGCGAAGCGAGTTCATGATTGGCTACGAAACCGGGTGTGAATGGACCCACGGCAATTCCCGCCAGCAAATACCCAACAATCGGAGACAATTTGAGCTTCTCGGTGATAAAACCCAGAATCACCGCAGCGGTCAGTGCTCCGGTCAGCGTCAACAGCAAATCCACATGATGCGTCATCTTGTTGCCTTGTTCAGTGCTGCAAGTCCTTCCTGTGTTTCACTTGCACGAGCGCACAGTACAGCCCTGTCGCGCCTGAGTGCCATCATACATTGGTGTGACCAGGCTAACCCGAAAGCGAAGTTTTGGGGGATGACATTCGATCCCAATAATATTAGGGTTTGATGGTTTCACCGGGAGCCGGTGAAAACCAGCCATGAGCACCGGTTCGGCAAAAATCGCAAACGAGACGAGCGTGATTGTGCCCGCAACAGTGGGTCTGATGCCGCGTCACCGAAACCAAAGACGCCAGCTCTGGAGGGGAGTTGCTCAATGTTTGGCCGGCAGCATGACCATCGCATTCATAACCTGCGTCTGTTTTGAGCTCCGGCTGAATGTTCCAACGCCCACGTTTCTGTATTTGATTGTCATCGTGGTGGTGTCGCTGCAAGGCAGCTTCCTTTCATCGGCCATTGTCTCATTCTTCGCCGTTGGGTGCCTGGCGTACTATTTTGTGCCGCCGATTTTCTCTTTCAGGGTGGGCAATCCGACCGATCTCGTGGCCATTATCGCTTTTTTGACAACGTCAGCCGTGATCACTCGCCTGGTGTCCAGAGTGCGCCAGTTGATGCAAGAGAAGCTGCGGCAAAGCGAGGCCTATTTGTCTGAAGCACAAATATTAAGCCACACCGGCAGCTTTGGTTGGAACGTTTCCACTGGCGAAACCACCTGGTCGGATGAAACCTTTCGCATTTTTGAATACGACCCAGCGACGAAGCCGACCGTGGAACTTGGTCTGAAACGGGTTCATCCGCACGATCTCACCCTCGTCAAGGAGGTGATCGAGGGCGCATCTCACGACGGGAGGGATTGGCAATTGGAACATCGATTGCTCATGCTCAGCGGCGCCATAAAACATGTGGATGTTGTCGCCCGTGCCGGGAAGGACCAGGCGGGCAAGCTTGAGTTCATCGGAGCCATCAGGGATGTGACCGAGCGCAAGCGGGGCGAAGAAGCGTTACGCAAGTCGCAAGCCAAACTCGCTCATACTGCACGTCTGACCACGGTGGGCGAGTTGACCGCTTCCATCGCGCATGAAGTCAATCAGCCGCTCGCCGCGGTCGTGACCAACGCCAATGCGTGCTTGCGCTGGCTAGACCACGAGCCTCCCAATGTTGATGAAGTTCGCGACGCCGTGCGACGCATCGTCCGGGACGGAAATCGGGGCAGCGACGTGATTGCGCGGATCCGCGGGCTGCTAAAGAAGGAGCAGCCTCCCAGAACGCGACTAAACGTCAATGAAGTCGTTCAGGAAACCATGGCCTTGGTCCGCGTGGACCTGCACGGAGCGGCTCTGCGGACGGAACTGGCGGACCTGCTGCCCCAGGTTAAAGCAGACCGCGTGCAGTTGCAACAAGTTCTCTTGAATCTTACCATGAACGCAATGGATGCGATGAAACCCGTGACAGACCGCCCGCACGTGCTGCGCATCCAGACAAAACACCATGAAGCGCGCGCAGTGCTGGTTGCAGTCCAGGATTCGGGCATCGGCCTGAATCCAAAGGGTATGGAGCAACTTTTCGAAACCTTTCACACGACAAAACCCGATGGGCTGGGCATGGGGCTCTCCATTTGCCGCTCGATCATCGAAGGGCACGGCGGGCGTTTGTGGGCTGAGCCTAATGAAGGGGCTGGCGCCACCTTCCAGTTCACGTTACCCATTGAAAGCGCAGGCCCAGCATGAAACCGCCGATCCAAGCCGCCCCAAAGCCGCCCGGTCCCACGGTCTTCGTGGTCGATGACGACGCATCGGTCCGCGAAGCGCTCAGCAGTTTGATAAGGTCCGTCGGCCTCCATGCCGAAATGTTCTCCTCAGCCACAGAATTCCTCCGGCACAAACGGGCGGAAGCGCCCGCCTGCCTCGTGCTGGATGTGCGTTTGCCCGGGTTGGGTGGAATGGAACTTCAGCGTGAACTAGCCGCGGCCAACAATCTGATTCCGATCATTTTCATCACCGGACATGGTGACATTCCCATGAGCGTGCGCGCGATGAAGGCCGGCGCGGTTGAATTTCTTACCAAACCATTTCGGGACCAGGACTTGCTAGAGGCGATTCAGCAGGCGATTGAGTGGGATGCCCAAGCGCTCAAGTTACGCTCCGAAGTGGCCGCACTGCGCGCGCGCTATGAATCGCTGACGATGCGTGAGCGAGAGGTGATGCGCTTTGTGGTGCAAGGACTTTTGAACAAGCAAATTGCCGGCGAGCTTGGCAAGAGTGAGATCACCGTGAAAATCCAGCGCGGGCAGGTCATGCAGAAAATGCAGGCTGAATCGGTGCCGGAACTGGTGCGCATGTCGGAGAAATTGGGGCTTTCGCATCTGTCGGCCCAGAAATGAATTTGCAACACCTTCAACAGTTCTCACCACTGGCATTTTCTTCGAGTTCGTTGTCAGGTTAGACGGTTCACACCAAGGTATAATGGCAGGCACCGTGAGAGAAGCGTTAGCTTTCTCACATGAAAGATAAAGCAAGCTATCTGA
Source organism: Verrucomicrobiales bacterium (assembly GCA_003140095.1). Classification (GTDB taxonomy): domain Bacteria; phylum Verrucomicrobiota; class Verrucomicrobiia; order Limisphaerales; family Palsa-1400; genus Palsa-1400. The sequence continues at coordinate 12,808 of PLIU01000332.1, forward strand.
TAGCGATAGTGGACGATGACCGATCTGTCCGAGAGGCAACAACCAGCCTCCTGAGATCCAACGGATTCAGGGCGGAAACTTTCGCTTCTGCGGAAGAGTTCCTGGGTTCCCCAATTGTGGAAAAAACCAGATGTCTCCTCCTCGATATTGCCATGCCAGGCATAAGCGGCCTGGAACTGCAGCGCCAACTGGTTGCTGAGGGCCGCCGCATTCCCATAATTTTTATCACCGCCCACGACCATCAAGAAGTCCGCAGGGAAGCAATGCGGGCGGGCGCCGTCGTTTTCCTGCCCAAGCCTTTCAGTGAAGAAGCATTGCTGAACGCTATACGTTCGGCGCTCGAGAGCAAGACTTGAATAATCAAGAAATAAAATCGCATGAGTAATCAAAAAATTGAAGGCGATCTCGACATAAACGGGGAAAAACTTTCGTCCGGTGACGTCGCGTCGGTTGATGAAGAAAAGGAGCTTCGTTTCTCCTCCGAAAAAGGCGCGCATTTTCTACTGTTCAATCTCTGTTAGCAAAATAGTTCAGCCCCATCAATGAATGAGCCATAAGTTGAGCGTCCATGAGTGAAACCTTTCAGTTCTTGATTCGACATGACGTGGCCGTTTTGTTCGCGGCGGTATTCGTCGATCAAATTGGAGTTCCACTTCCCGCTGTGCCGTGGTTGATGGCGGCTGGAGCATTGGCCGTCACTGGCCGAATGAGTTTGTGGGCCGCGTTCAGCGCGGCGACAATTGGCGCCATACTCGCCGATTTAATCTGGTTCTACCTGGGGCGGCGATACGGCAACCATGCTTTGGAGTTTTTTTTCCGCATCTCCGTGGACCCTGACGCGTGCGTTCGTCGAACGCAGCATCTTTTCACGAAATATGGAATGGGAGGTGTGGCTGCGGCGAAGTTCATTCCTGTCATGAAAACTCTGGCGCCGGCGTTGGCGGGGAGTTATGGCGTCAGCGTGTCGCGATTCCTATTCTTCGACGGATTAGGTTCACTGCTCTTTGGAGGAGTTTTCATCCTCACGGGATGCCTCTTCAGCGAGCAAGTGGACGAGATCATCAATATGATAACCAGACACGCAGGCAAAACGCTGGGTTTGGTTGCAGGATTGGTCTTAGCTTACATCGCTTACAATTCTTTTCGGCGGCACAGACTTTTGCGCGAGCCGCGCCCAAAGGGAATTACGGTTGAGAAATTGCGCCAAGAGAAAAATGCGAGTGAAGAACCCGCCATTCGCCAATAGAAGTACGAGCTGTCGAAGTAACTTAGTCGCATTCCAACCACAAGCGCGCCCAAAAAGTTTGGTGCCATTCCCTTTTGGGCGCGCATTGTGTTTTTTGGGATTCCATTCAAGACCCGCCCCATCATCTCCAATGGCCACGGTACCACATGTAGCGACCGCCGCCAAAGCCATAACGAGGCCCGATCCACACAGCGCCAAACCGTGGAGGACGACCCCACCGTCCGGCGTGCCACATCCATGGGCTTTCCCAATACCATGCGCCTCCAATCCAGACAAACCCTGGACCGGGCGCCACGGTCGCGACCTCAACGATGGGCGTGGGCGGGGCCGTGTTGACATACACCACGTCCGAAGCGGGTGCGGACGTAACGACCGCGGTCGGCGGGTTGGAATAGGCAACATGTTCATGAGTCACACATCCGGCCATCAGCAGAGCGCCGCCCGCGATGGCCTGGACCGGCCTTAGTAATGATATTCTATTCATATTTATATTTGTATTTAAATTGTTGCACTTTCTTTGGTGCTCAAGTCGCCGGTTCTGCCGAGATTCGTAGTTGACTTCAGGGGAAGATTCATTGTCGTCCACGATTCGCAATCAGGCGGATTAGTTCTTTATTCACGTGGTGACGGTAGTATTCCTTCTGTGGTGTCTGCTATCATACTTTGGTATGAATCGGTTAATCGCCCGCTACTGCGATTTAAGGTTAGTCGATTTAAACCAGTGTATGATGGCGGGCACCGCAAGAGTGGCGTTAATGTTGACTCGTGAAAATGCAAATGCATATGAAAAGGATGATTCGAAACATAACGTCACTGGCCTTGGCCGCGGCGCTGTCTGAACCGGCCATTACCCCGCGCTCGAACGCCGCAGAACCTGCACCCGCATCTTTGCCTTCCGCCCAACGCGGCGCAGCCGATCTGGAAAGACTGGCCGCGCTGATCGCCCTCTATCCTGATCCGTTGATTGCCGTCGTGCTGGCTGCCTCGACGTATCCCGCGGAGATTGTTTATGCGGCGCGCTTGGTGGCGAACAATAACAATCTGGACAAACTCAATGATCAACCGTGGGATGCGAACGTCAAAGCCGTGGCCAGGTTTCCCTCGGTGATTCAGAAAATGAATGATGAACTGGGCTGGACCGTCGAGCTAGGTCGGGCCTTTACTCAACAGCCGTTGGAACTCATGGACGCTATTCAGGCTTTGCGCGCAAAGGTGCAGTTGGCCGGCACACTCCAGACGACGCCCCAGCAAGTAGTGAGTGTTAGTGATGCAGTCGTCGAGAGGACTTATGACACAGAGATCGTTTATGTAACCAATACGGTCGTCCAGATTGAACCGGCGAACCCGGAGGTAATTTATGTGCCGGAGTACAATCACACGATCATCTATGATCCGCCGCAATCCTATGTTTATGTAACTGGGAGACCGTTGATTTATTTTGGGTTGGGTATTCCCGCGGGCGCCATCATAGCGAACAATCATCCTGACTGGTATTACGGCGGTGTTTATTTTGGCCCTGGCAGGGCGCCTGTCTGGGGTGGATTCGGCTATGGCCCTTACTTCCCGCCGCCTCCCCATTACTGGCCTCCACGTCATTATCCGAGCCATCGTCCCCCGCCGTTTGGAAACCACCCACGGGCACCCGGCAATCCGCCACGGCCACCGTCCAAGCCGCCGCAGTTACCCGGCAATCCGCCACGGCCGCCCAGTAACCCGCCACGACGACCGGCC
>PLIU01000262.1 GCA_003140095.1 Verrucomicrobiales bacterium
GGCTTTGGGTTGCGTCGGGCGGTCTTGTTCGGAATACGGCGAATCATGTTGCGCGGCAAGTCCACTTCCGCCCATCGCAGCGTGGCGCAGTCGCCAAGCCGCAAGCCACTGTAAAGGCCCAGGGCCAACAGAACCCGCAATTCGCCGGTCGCCGACTGGCAGACGTTGCGGAGTTCGTCAATCGTGAGTTCGCGGCGTCCCTGTGCGGTGATGCGCTTGCGCTGGATGTCTTCCCAAGGATTGCCCGTGAGGCGCGCCTTGTTTTTCAGGACGCGAAAAACGAGCGTCAACAGGTTCAAGTGTTTGTTGTAGGTGCTTGGCGTGAATTTGCCGTGGTTCAGGCTGGCGGCATATTCTTCGGCGATTGCCAGGGTCACGTCGCGCAAGGTGGCGATGTGCGGGTGTTTTTCCTGCATCCATCGGGCAAAGGCGGCGTACTGGAATTCGTATTGCCGCAAGGTGGATTCGCCACTGTCCGGGCGATTCGGCGCTGCAAGATAATCCGTCCATGCGCCTGTGACGCCGAGCGGCGGGTTCTGCTCATCCTGCAAGCGGGCGAGTTCGGCCTTGCGACCGTCCAACTTGGCTACGATGGATTCCAGCGCCGTTGCTTCATCGGCCACGGCGAAAGTCGCCATGACCTTTGTTTGCGCTTCTTCCGCCTCGCGGCGGGTGGAAATGGCGTTGCCCTGATCGTCTCTCAGGGCTTTGGTAAATCGCTTGCCATTGATGTTCCATTGAACGTAAAACGTGCCGTTGCGTTTGAAGAGGTATCCGGTTCTATGTTTCATGTTGCGCTCGCTTTCTTGTTGTTTCTCTTACGTGCGCTAATTTGCAGTAATTGTGCGTATAAAGCAATCACAAAACACACTAAAAGTCATAAAGTGTTTATTTTCAACATAACAAAGCAGACTGTAAATCTGCTGGCTTACGCCTTCGATGGTTCGAATCCATCACCTACCACCACCTTTTTTTCACGGCGTAAGATGTGCGTTTTCCATTGTTTTCCAATAGTTTACGTCGTATATCCACTTTGATCCTCAGCGCTTTTGTGCTCTTGCCTTCTTGTGGCGGCTCTCCAAAACGATGCGAGAAAAGTAATCAAAAGTAATCAATCCGTTTTGTCTGCTTGCGGTCTGCTGTGCTTTGGCTGCGGTCTGGAAAAGCAAATGACATGAGTCGAATTCTGTAAACAATTTAAATCGGGCCCGTAGGACACGGCGCTAGCGCCCGGTGTTCCGCCACTCCAGTTTCTGGTGACGGCCCGGAAGACCCTGTGCCTGCGCAAACTGGTTCCGGACGCTTTGCGTGCGTTCGGCCCATTCGCCCAACGGGTATAATAACTCGCGATAGATGAGGTAACTCATGTCAACTGTCCGCGCTGGCCGGTGGTCCTTCACATCATCGACCTGATCCAGGTAGCGGCGGCCGTTCGCCTCAGGGACCCGGGGAAACCAGCTCTGATACCAGGTCGCCACAGCACTGTGGTAGGCCTGGTTTCGCCGCCACCAAATGCGACGCGACAGGTCGAGCGCTTCGTCCAAGTGTGCGAGTGCCTTCGCCGGGGCGGTCTGGGCAACGCCTTGAGCGGCTTTTAATTCGCCGTCCATCTGCTCCAAATCCAGCAGCATCTCCAGGTTTTCCCGACATAATCGGGCGATCGAAAGGAACACTTCGAGGTTGTAGCGGTTGAGCCGGACGCGTAGCCGATTCTCCTGCAGCAGCCCGGTCAACTCCTGGTTCTCGGCCAGAAACGCACGGGCGAGTGTGAGACGCCGATGGTTCTCTGTTGACCAATCCCGGTCGAGTTTGAGCCCGCCCGGCGAGGGGACCGGCAGGGGCGGCAGCGTCTGATCCTGTGCCGGTCGTGACGGATGGAAGATTCCGTGAGAATAACCGAAGATCGGCGTTCGCGCCTGAGAGGGCGCGCTTTCCCAGCTATCGTCCCAAAACCGGGCCTGCCGGCTCATCAACTGATACAAACGCGGCATGCTTGCCAGGTTTGCCCCATAAAACAGGGGATAGAAAGTGCTCATCAACTCATCCGGCCCGGACGAGTTCGGATGCCAGGCCGCCGCGGATCCCGTGGCGTATCCGAGCCAGAACGTCTCCGGATGCAAACCGGCATCAGACCAGCCGGCGACAAACGCCCCCATCAGGTCTGCCTGCTGGCGTGCTTCGAGAGAGGAGACCGCGCCGAAAACTTCGGCCACACGGCCCGGTTCCACGGCTGCGGAAGGAGCACGAAGCCGCTCCGCCAGGGGCAACGGATGATAGTCGGGAAACATCGGTTCCTCACCTTGGGTGGAAGTGTAGATCAACTGCCGGATGCCGTGCGCTTTGAACACCGGGTCGAACTCGGGTCCAGCCGTCTCGCTGCTGACGAGGTAGCTCGGCAGCGCACCGATCTCCTCGGGCTTTAGCGGGTATTCGCCCCAGAACAAGACGGTGCGCCCCCGCTCGTGGAGGTAAGCCGCCGAACGGGAGATGAACTCCGCCAGGAGCTTGCTCGCGCTGCCCAGTTCGCGCGCGCGGGCCGCCTCGTCGCAACCCGGACCTTGCGCCAAACCGACGTAGTAAGGCTCGTCGGTGGAGAGGACAAAGTACTTCGCGCCGCGGTTGGCATCCAGCAGATCCTGGAACAGGCCGAACAACAAGTCGTACGTCTGCGGATTCACGACGCAGAACTCGTAGTTGCAATTCGGAAACGCCCGCAGTGAAGCATACGCGGGATGCTTGAGGATGAAGGAATCATGCGCCGGGGCGTCCAGGTATGGCATGAGCTGGATGTGATACCGCAGGGCATAGTCGGTCAACTCTTGTAGTTCGGAGGGAGTGAGGACATACGGCTCCATAATCGGCGGAGCGCTCCGGAATTGGAAATGCCCCTCCAGCTTAAAGGCAAACCCATTAATCTTGAAAACGGCGGCCTGCCGGAGTGCCGCTTTGAGAACGTCCAAATGCTCCAGATGATGGGCATCGTCCCAATAAATGATGCGCAACTGCAGGTCGGGCCAATCCTGGATCTCGCCTTCCGGGAACTTGAGACCGCCACCCCGCCACGCGAGTAATTGGAGAAAAGTCTGCACGCCATAAAACAGCCCTGGAGGAGCGTTGCCGATAATGCGCACGCGATTTGGCGTCAGCACGATCCTGTAGGCCTGCTCTGCCAGCGCGGCCCGGTCGCGGTCAGCGGCCTGGCCGATCACAATCGAACCCGGCTCAATGGAAAGGGAAACGATCCGAGCCGCGGCCCGGTCTTCGCCGGCCGGCTTGAGCCTCAGGTGAAAACGATCCGCCAGTCCCTCCTTCAAACTGGCCACGGCCACGACGGTGGGCGCCACACTCGCTTCCAACCTTACCCGCCAATCGCGCGTGAACTCCGCGTCTTTTTGGGCGAGCGACACGTTCTGGGGCGCCGGCAACACGGTGTATCCGCGATCGAAAAGCGGCGACCCCATGACGACCGTCATTCCGATGGCGGTGCAAGTGAACGCCACGACCCAGCATGCCAATCTGTTCTCCCGGCCATTGCGTGTCATCGAAATCACCGTAGGCCCTGCGACTCTTGATGCGCAAGACAAAGTCCACTCCAATCCCGCGCCCATGCGCGCACTTCCGAACATGGCCTCGTCAGATATATGTCGGCCCGACCGCCGGCCATTACATTCCCATCGAGCAACGCCCCTGAGAAGTTTTGGGAAACCTGAGAGCAAGGAAGTGCCATTTCAAAAATTGACCCGCCTTTTTTGTCGCCGAGTCCTCGAAATTCCTCGAAATTCCTCGAATATCCTAAAATTGGAAAACTCGGAAATAAGCGCAAATACCCATCAAGACCGCTATGTCGGCATATCATGGCAAATGCCTGTCCTTCCTCCGTCCTTAATGAATGAGTTAAGTCATTCATAATCTTAATCTTAATCTTAATCTTAATCCCCGCCGAACCCCATTCCGCTCCCGTGCAACTCCATGAGTTGCCAGCAGGCGACTTTCCATTGTTGCCCCGGCGACTTGCCTTCACTTTTTTTCCTTCGTTACTCATATACTAACTTTCGCGCCCATTATGCCCTGCCCACTTGGACATTGGCTGTCCAAGTGAACAACTTTCGTCGGGAAACCCAACTTATTTTACGTGCGCAACAGGTGGGGTAGTGCTGCGCCGCAGGCACAATATAATGTGCTAAAAATAGAATTCTGCACTCCCAACTCTGCACTCTGCATTCGGGAAACAAGGTGGTAGTGCTGCGCGGCAGGCACACAAGGCAATTTGCCAAAGCGAGCAATGCACCTCATCGCCGGACTTTCGTTGGACCACGCCAAAAGTGAAGTGCCAAATTCATTTTTTATCCGCTCCTAATCCTAATCCTAATCGTAATCCTACTCCTAATCATGGAAGTTGTTGCATTGCCTAAACTTGCAAGTGTGGTGCCTGCTTCAGCCTCGACCTTGAATGCCCGGCATGCCCGTCTCTATCGCATCCCACGGCAACGCCGCATCGAATATGAAGGGGCCATTTATCATGCGGTCCGGCGGGAATTCGAGCGCCTGGAAAACGCATGAGAAACAAACCTAAAAACACAAAAAACGGACAAAACTATAATTTGACTTATGGAAGCATTCAGTGGCATGAACACCTCGCCGAGCCTTTGGACGGCGAAGTGGATGCTGTAATTACACAATTTGAGCAGCAGGTGGACAACGCCAAGATCAAGGGAGAAAGCGACCAAACCACTTATTTACGCGCCATGGAGCCCGATTTTTTCCTCCTGCCGATCTGTGGACAGGAAGTGATGCCAAAGTTTTTAGGAGTGCAAGTGAGCGGAGGAGAAATGCGATTGGATTTGGAAAATCCTGAAACCGGCGGCACGGCGAGTTTTTGGGTTGATATCAAGACGCGCAAAGTTTTGAAAACCCCATGAAACCCAGATTCATCCTCTGCCTCGCGCTGGTTTCTAGCGGCGGGTTGGCCAATATTCGCGCCGATATGGTGCAGGGGATGGACTGGCATGTCGCCCATGCGGAAGTCATCGAAGTAGTGCAGGCGGAAACGCCAGCGGCGGCGGCAGTCTTTCCTCCGCCTCAAGACAAAGAACGCGTCTGGGTGAAAGATGTTCTGAAAGGCGCGGATACCGCGCAAGAATTTCTCCTGCCCAAGAGTAAGGTCCAACCCGGTCAGAAGGCGGTGGTTCTTTTTGAATTTGGATGCCCGGCTTACAAGATCCCCGCCGTGCAAACACCGCCGAGGGAGCTGCCTCTAACTTCCGTCTGGCCCATAGACTCCGCAGGGAATTTGAACATCGACGCCGCGCCGGCGAACGGTTTTACGGTGGGGCAAATCATGCTAGATAATGTGCGTATTAAAAGCCTGGAACTGATCAAGCAGGAGATTGCCGCAAGCAGTCCGGAAGAAGTCGGCCTCTATAGTGAGGTTTTGGATGCTTTGCTGTTCCAGAAAAAATTTCAAGCGCTGTCGCTCCGAGATGCCGATCGTGCGACTTATGTCCGACTCACGATTGCGGTTCATCAATGGAATCGCGATGTGGCGTGGATCACCAGGGGAGATGATGACTGGCTCGCAATGAATAATGCGCCGCCAGGCAGTTGGTATGCCTTGTCTGATGCGGTCAATGCGTTCGGCTACACTTCCCAATTCGAGGGAGCGCAGATTCCAGGCCCTTTGGGGGGCTCCGCGCTTAGCCCAGAGCAATTGAGGCTCGACGTGGCCCGCATCGAGGATTGGCGCAAGTCGCAATCAAACAAACCATGAAGCCGAAAATCCATTATGCGTTTTAGGCCGCGAACAGGGCCATTTCATCTGGGAG
>PLIU01000462.1 GCA_003140095.1 Verrucomicrobiales bacterium
TCCAACTCATGCGGCTGATGTTTCCTTACATGATGTTCGCCTGCCTGGGAGCGATTTTCATGGGCATCCTCAATGCCCGCGGCCACTTCTTCATTCCGGCGCTCAGTCCTGCGATTTTGAATGTGGTGCTGATCGCGTCGGTGTGGTTGGTCGCGCCGCACTTTGGCGAGACGGTCCGAACCCGGGTCTTTGCGCTGGCCGTGGGAGTGCTGGCGGCGGGGGTGGCCCAGGCCTTATTTCAGATGCCCGCCATGCGCGCCGAGGGTTTCCGTTACCACTGGATTTCGCCCTGGCGCGATGCGACCACGCGCGAAGTGGTGGTGAAAATGATTCCCAGCGCCGTGGGGGTGGCGGCGTTTCAACTCAACGTCATGCTGACGCAGACGCTGGCCTTCGGCGAGAACAAGGACATCGTCGCCGAGTTTTTTTACGCCGTGCGCCTGATGGAACTGCCGCAGGGAGTTTTTGGGTTATCGCTGGCCACGTTCCTTCTGCCTACGCTCTCGGCGCTGGCCGTGGAAAAGAATTACCCGCAGTTCCGCGTGAGCTTGCGCCAGGGTTTCAGCCACTTGATTTTCATCAATGTGCTCTCGGCAGTGCTCCTGTTCACCCTGGCCGAACCGATCATCCGCCTGCTTTTTGAACGAGGAAAATTCAACGCCGTCTCCACCGACCACGTGAGTTTTGGCCTCGTCTGCCTGGCGCCCGGGCTGATCTCTTTCTCGCTGGTCAATATTCTGGCCCGCGCCTTTTACGCGCTCAACGACATCGGGACTCCGATGCGCATCAGCATTTTTTGTCTCACGATCAACTTGTTGCTCACCGCTTTGTTCCTGTTCGTGGCCAAATTAGGCGCCGGTGCGCTCGGCGTGGCCAACAGCCTGAGTTCCTTTTGCAATCTGGCTCTGCTCCTGTTCGCTTTGAGCAGGAAGCTGAAAACGCTGGAAATGGCCGAATGCACCGCCCAACTGCCGCGCTTGGCCGTCGCCGGGATGGCGGCCGGACTGCTGGCTTGGAGCTTGCGTTGGCTGTGGCAGAAAGACATGGGTCATGCCACTTTGGCGCTCAAACTCGGCGAAGTTTTTTTGCCCATGACCGCCGCCGCGATCCTTTACGTCGCCCTCAGTTGGTGGATGAACATTTCCTCCGCGCACGAGATGATGGCGCTGATCGTGGCGCGGGCGAAGCCATCTTAGTTAGCGCTCTTGAGCATTTATCAGCGGCCCTTTTCCCATTAAGCTCCCGCCATGACGATTCTGCCCCTGCTCGAGCGGGAGTTGCGGGTCCGGGCGCGCAGCGCGGCGGGTTATTGGACACGCTGCGGAGCGGCGCTGGCCGGAATGCTCGTGTGCCTGTCCACGCTGACGGTTTACGCCGGCACGGCTTCCAACGTGGCAGAACTGGGCGCGTTCGCCTTCAAATGCCTGGTCGTGTCTGCCTTCACCGTGTGTTGCCTATGCGGCTTCCTGACCGTGGACGGAATCAGCCGCGAGCGGCGGGAGGGAACGCTTGGTTTATTATTCTTGACCCGCGTTAGGACGCTGGACGTGCTGCTGGGCAATTTCGGGGCGGAAGGCCTGGCCAGTTTGTGCGCGCTGGCCGCTTTCGCGCCGGTGCTGATCGTCCCGATGCTGGCCGGGGGCGTCAGCGGCGCCGAGGCGGCACGCACCGTGCTCGTTTTGTTTGACACAATGATCCTCTCGCTGGCGGACGGCTTGTGGGCGTCGGCCTCCGGGCGCGGTTGGTGGTGGAGCGCGTTTTCGGCCGCCGCGCTTTTGGCTCTCATCATCTTTGGTCCGCCAGGGCTGGGGTCGCTGTTCCCGCAGTTCCTGCCGCTGGACCTCTCGTGGCCTGGTCCTTTGAGCGCGCTGGCGTCGGCCGATGACACCCATTATCAACAGAACGTCGCGACGTACTGGATTGCCCTCGCCGTGGTCCACGGAATCTCCTGGCTCCTGGTCGTGGACGCAGGGAAACGATTGCGCCGCGCGCTGGAAGAGGACAACGAAGCGCCGGCCAATGCCTTCGGCCGCGCACGGAGGCGCCATCCGCTGGCGGCGGGAGAGGCGCCACTGGAATGGTTAATGCGCCGACAGCGCGGTGTTGGGGCCGTGGTTTGGACTGGGGCGCTTCTTGGATCGGCTTACTATGGATCGGCCTACTTCAGCCGCTTTCCGTTTTTCGGCCGTTTCACCTCCGGGATTTCGGGAGGCTATTCCTTGTGGGACTTGAGCCTGGCTTTTTCGGTGGTGGAAGGCTGCTTCTTTGCGTGGGTGGCCAGCAGGTTTCTTATCGAGGCCCGGCGCACCGGCGAACTGGAACTGCTTCTGACCACCCCGGAGGGAGCAAGAACCATTGTCGCCAGCCAATGGCGATGGCTCAAAGGAGTGTTCCGCTGGCCCTTGGCTGTGGTTGTGGCGCCGACGATGGGGCTGAGCCTGATCCCCACGCCGGGCATTTCCTACAGACTTTATTACGTAGCTTTCCATCTCTTGAGTTGTCTGATCACTCTCTTGGGCATCGTGGCATTGTTGTGGGCGGGGATGTGGTTTGGCTGGTATGCGCGGTCCCAAGCCAGGGCCATTGTTCGTGTCGTGCTCGTGGCCAGGATTATGCCTTATGTTGTGGGCTATCTCGCCTATGCCGTTCTTAACAAATTTGCTCCCATGACCCTGGCCTGGTCCATTCTCCTCTGGGGCATGCCGCAGATAGTCAACCTGGTCTTTTACATGTGTCTATTCCAATGGGCCAGGCGCCGGTTGGCAAGCCAACTGCCGCAGGCGGGGAGGGGATAATTTAGGCGCTCCGGCAAAATCGTCTTTTGCCTTACGCCTGATATGCGTGTATTGTGTATAAGTGATGCTCGAACTAGAAGCAAAACGCAGAGAGCCGCGTTGCCGGGGAATCGGCCACGACGCGGAGACGCTGCCTTTTGGCAGGTTGCCGGTGGCTTCGATTCATGACGGCGCGCCGCAACGGGTGGATATGGATCTGATTGAGGGCGGTTCGATCGGGGGCTTTGACTCTGGATCCAGTCGCAGGAGGCGTCGTTGAGGACCGGGAAAATTGCGAATCTGCCAAATGCATCCGGGAGGAGTTAGAATAGCGGATGCAAGATGGAGAGAGGAAGAGGTGAAGAGAATGGCGCTGGCGCCGATCTGGGCCAAATTTGAAAGTGAGCCTCTGGCCGTGCCTTTTGCCGGCAGGGAGTTAGGCAAAAGGCTGGCGGACATCGTGAATGCCGCCAACCATGATCTGACTTTGCCGAAATTTGACCTGGGGGGGCGAAAGCTCAGGCGGAAAACTTGCCGATCTCAAACCGGTTCAAACCCAGTCAACCCAGTCAAACCGGATCAAAC
>PLIU01000307.1 GCA_003140095.1 Verrucomicrobiales bacterium
TGCCGCGGTAACGCAAAATGCCCTTCTCGCCGTCAATGAAGGTGATGGCGCTCTTGCAGGCGCCGGTGTTGGCGTAACCGTCATCCAGCGTGATGTAACCGGTGGTGTCGCGCAATCGGGAAATGTCCAGGGCTCTTTCGCCCTCCGCGCCCGTGACGGTGGACAGCTCATACGATTTTCCCTCTAATTGCAGTGTCGCTTTTTCGTTCATAAAATCGATGCCGCATCCTTATATGCCAAAGCGGCCGAATTGCCACGCCCTTTCCGACGGAATGGATCGCCGGCGCGGCGTGGCCGGAATTTCAAACCTCCGTTTCCCCCCCAGGCTCACGCCGCTGTTGACACCTGCCAGGGAGTGAATAATCTTTATAGCCGGATCGTCGAATGCAAATCGCGTGTTTTGTCACAGGTTTGGAATTGTGAAGGCATTGAGGAACAACAAAAAGGCGTTCACACTGATTGAACTGTTGGTGGTGATTGCGATTATCGCAATTCTGGCCTCGTTGCTTCTGCCCGCCTTGAGCCTGGCAAAGACCCGCTCCAACGACGTCAAATGCATGTCCAATCTTCGCCAATGCTGTGTGGCGCTGAATCTGTACCTGCAGGATTACAATGACCGTCTATTTTGGACTTCGACCAACGTCCCCCTTGAAGGCATGGATTGGTTTATCTGGGCGGGTCGGACCAACAACAACCAGATCGGGGCGGCGCAGGGCAATATTTTCAACGACACAGACCGGCCCTTGAATCATTACGGATTGACCGAAGGAGCGGTGACGTGCCCGATGGACCAGGGGCGCTCGGAGGACCAGACCACTTACGACCTGTTCCAGTGGGTTGGCAATTCTTACATCTTCAATTGTTTAGGAATGGCGCCGTTCCAGCCTGGGCATGGATTGAACGGGCAGCACGCGAGCAGTTTGACCAATCTTTCGCAAACCGTCTTGTTCGCTTGCGGCGTTCTGTCCTACCCGACGACGGAAACCAAGGGATGGCATCGCACCAAACCGGCCGGGAATATCCTTTTTGCTGATAATCACGTCAGTTTTTACCGGGCGACTGATGTGACCAACTTGAATTGGTAATGCGCCTTGTTGCGCGGCCGAGGACTTTCGCAGTTTCGAGTTTTAAAAGTGGCAAGTGTTGATTTTAGCCGCGACTTTTGAGAAAAGTACAAGTAAAAGAAAAGGACTATTGTCCATGAAAGCCAGCCACGCCATTTGGAAGGAACAGTTCAGGGGCAAATTGCCCGAGCCGATCGGCAGTGAAATTGACCAGTTTGAAACGGAAATCGATCTGCGCAAGCAAGGGAAGATCGACGAAAAGGTGTTCGCCGAGACGCGTCTGCGCCGTGGCGCCTATGGCCAGCGCTACGACAACGGCCAACGCTACGACGGCACCGAGAGCCGCAAGCTGCCTTATGCCGACAAGCCGAGCAAAGGACCAAACACGATGTGGGACGCGCCGGGCATGCTGCGGATCAAGATTCCGTTCGGCGGGCTTAACCCGCGGCAGCTCGAGACGATGGCGGAATTGGCCGAGGAATATTCCGACGGCATCGCGCACGTCACCACGCGCCAGGATTTTCAACTCCATTTCATCCACATCGAGAACGGGCCCTCGATCATGCGGCGGCTGGCGGCGGTCGGCATCACAACCCGCGAGGCTTGCGGAAATGCCGTTCGCAACGTCACCGCCTGCCCTTTTGCCGGCGTCTGCAGCGACGAAGTCTTCGACGTCTCGCCCTATGCCCATGCGCTGGCGTGGTTCCTGATGGGCCATCCGGACACGATGGATTTCGGCCGCAAGTTCAAGCCCGCGTTCAGCGGCTGCGCCGAGCACGCCTGTGGTCTCACCCAAATGCATGACATCGGCTACACTGCCGCCGTGCGCGAGGCCGATGGCAGGCTCCAGCGCGGTTTCAAGATTGTCGTCGGTGGCGGACTCGGCCCGGTGCCGAGGCAGGCCCGCCTGCTCGTCGAGTTTGCGCCGGTGGAGGAACTGCTTCCGCTCACGCAGGCGGTGTGCCGGGTCTTCGGCAAGCACGGCGAAAAGAAAAACCGCAACGCCGCGCGCATCAAGTTCCTCGTGGACAAATGGGGCATTGAGAAATTCCGCGAGGAGGTCTTCGCCACGCGCAAGGAACTCCGCGAAGATCCGCGCTGGCTTGATCGCCTCAAGGGCGCCGAGGAGGCCACGGAAGGTCCGCTCAAGCCGCCGGGCCAATTCCCTGCCGTCAACGGCAACGGCCGACTCCAACAATGGATCAAGGGCAACGTCCGCGACCAGCGTCAGCCGGGCTATGCCACTTGCGCGGTGACCCTGCCGCTGGGCGACATAACGGCGGACCAGCTCCGCGCGCTGGCCGACATCGTCGCCCGGTACACCCGCGGGAGCATCCGCACCACGGTCGAGCAGAATTTCCTCATCCGCTGGGTCAGCAAGTCCGACGTGGCGGCACTTTTCGCCGATCTCGATGCGGTCCACCTCGGCCAGCCGGGCGCGAGCAGCATCGTGGACGTCACGGCCTGCCCTGGGACCGACACTTGCAAGCTCGGCATTTCATCGTCGCGCGGACTCGGGGGCGAGTTGCGCAACCGGCTGCTGGCCAAGAGCCACGAGCTGGATGAAGCGGTCACGGCGCTGCACATCAAGGTCAGCGGCTGCTTCAACTCCTGCGGCGTGCATCATGTCGCGGATCTCGGCTTCTACGGCGTCAGCCGGACGGTCAACGGCTACAAGGTGCCGCACTTCCAGGTGGTGTTGGGCGGCCAATGGGAGAACAACGCCGGTTCCTACGGGCTGCCGATCATCGCCATTGCGTCGAAGCGCGCGCCCGACGCGGTGGATCGGATCACGGATTACTACGTGAAGCACCGTGAGAAGGCCGAAAAATTCTACGCCTTTATAAAGCGCGTCGGCAAGGGTCCGATCCGCGAGCTGCTCGAGCCGCTCAACCAAAATCTGCCTTCGCACAACGCCGAGCCCGGCCTCTATTCCGATTGGGGTGATCCGCGGCAATACAGCATCGGCGACATCGGCGTTGGCGAGTGCGCGGGGGAAGTGGTCTCGCGCTATCAGTTCGAGCTGACCGCGGCCGAGCGGCTGGTGTTCGAGGCCGGCTTGCACCTTGACGGGGGAGCCGTGCAGCAGGCGGGCGAGACGGCCTATGCCGCCTTCATGAAGGCGGCCCGCGCCCTGGTTCAGGTGCAATACGACGATGTCTCCAACGAACCGGATGAGATCATCGCGGAATTCAAGGTGCGGTTCTTCGACACTCAACTCTTTTACGACCCATTCGTCGGGCCGAAGTTTGCGAATTTCCTCTTTGCCGCGCACGCCGGGCGCGGAGAGCAGTTTACGGCCGACACCGCGCACCATCGCATTGCCGAGGCCCAACTCTTCATCGAGGCGGTCTATAATTGCCACAACAAGCTGATTTCGTCGCCGGTCCCGGCGACGGCCAAGGCCTGAGCCTGCCAACGGCGTCGTGATGGAACTGCAACATCTCATCATCAAAATCCCGGTGGACGGCGCGCTGGGTCTGGATCCCGCGAAGATCGTTGACGTCCTTCACCAATGGGTCGCCCGCCAGGTCATGCCCGGCGTGCTGCTCGTCGATGTCGCGGAACTGCTTCATGTTCCCAATGGGCCTGGCGTCATCGCCGTCGGCCACGAAGCCGATTTCGCGCTCGACCACACGGGCGACGCTTGGGGCGTGCTTTATCGCCGCAAGACCATCCTTCCCGGCACCAACCGGGAGCGCATCGCGCAGGCGATCCAGTCCGCGGCGCAGATGGCGCTGCGTTTGCAGGAAGCTTTTCCCGGCGCACTCAAGCTTAGCTGCACGGAATTCGATCTCATCGTCAACGATCGCGGCCTCGCGCCCAACACATCGGAAACCTACGCCGCCGCGCTGCCTGAGATCGAGGCGGGCCTGCGTGGCGTGTTCGGCCATGGCGATTTCAACTTGACCCACCACGATGGCGAACGGCGCCAACGCTTTGGCGTGACGGTGAAATCAGCGCAGCCTTTCGATCTCGCGGTCCTGGCGGGGGCGGGGTTGAGGGAGGTTTCCGCCTAGGGAAGCGCGGCCGTTGAAGTTTTGTGATCTTGAACTGTTGACATGCCAGGAGATAACAGGGGGGCACCATAATTTTGGCCCATTTGCCGTTGGCTCAGAACTGCAACGGCCGCAAAAAAACTGTTATGGCGCGGCTGCACAGAAACGAGTATCAATCGATCAAACGAACGCGATACAGGCCTGAAAAAACGAAAAATGGCCAAAACCAGGGTTGATTCCTCTGACCTAGTCGTATCCGGCTTAGGGAATTACGGCCCCAACTGGCATGGGCCTTGAGAATGAACAGGACCAGCGCCGAGCCAAAAAATTTGTAACCTTTTCGCATCGGCGGCCATATATAGGCAAGATGACGAGCGATGACATGGGGTTGGTGCGAGAATATGCCAGACACGGTTCCGAGGAGGCATTTGCCACGCTGGCTTCACGGCATGTCAACTTGGTTTACTCCGTCGCCCTGCGCCAGCTTCGTGACCCCCATTTGGCGGAAGAAGTCACCCAAGCCGCCTTCATCATTCTGGCGCGCAAGGCGGGATCGCTCGGCCCGAAAACGATTCTCTCCGCCTGGCTTTGCCGCACCGCTCAATACGCCGCCGCCGATGCCTTAAGAACGCAACGCCGCCGCCACTGTCGCGAACAGGAGCTACACATGCAATCCTTGTTGAACCAACCCGAAACCGAATCCTCGCCTTGGCCCGACATCGCTCCGTTGCTGGACACCGCCATGGCGCGGCTGGGCGAGAAAGATCACAGCGCCGTTGTGCTCCGTTTTTTTGAAGGCAAAGATTTGAAACAAGTCGGAGCCGCGTTGGGGATCAGCGAAAATGCGGCCAAGACACGCGTCAGTCGCGCGGTGGACAAGTTGCGCAAATTTTTCCTCCGACGGGGCATCACCTTGTCGGCGGCCGTGATCGCCGGAGCGGTCTCGGCCCATTCCGTGCAAGCCGCTCCGATTGGTTTGGCGACATCCGTCACGGTCGCCGCCGTCAAAGGAAAAGCCGTGACGAGCTCAACATTAACTCTCATTAAAACAACACTGAAAATTATGACGTGGACAAAACTCAAAACCACCGTTCTCGTGGGCGCTCTTGCAATTACGGCCGCAGGCACCGCGACGGTCGTCATCCACCACGACCACGCACCGGCTCATACCGCCGTCGCAACGTCAGCCTCCTCACCCTTCACCTTTGCCGGCTACGCGACACCCGAGGACTCAGTCCAATCGGCGATTTGGGCGACCAGCACGGGAGACCTGGAGAAAATGGCGGCTGGCGTGACCGCGGAGGTGATGGAACGAGTCAACAGCCAAATGGCGGGGAAATCCGCTGACGAGATAAAGCGCGGTGGCATGGCTTGGGCCGATGCCATGATCGGCTATAAAATCACGCAAAAGGAGGTCATATCCGATGATGAAGTTCACTTGCACATCCATGCCACGCCGTCCGCTGAAGCCCTTCACAGCGGGAAGGCTGTCCTGGTTTTCAGGAAAATCGGAAACGAGTGGAAGATGGCCGGGGACGCGAATTAAAGGAGACGGAATTCCGGCCGTGATGCAGGCAAGAATATGAACACAAAGCGCGCCTTCACTCTCGTCGAACTGTTGGTGGTCATCGCCATCGTTGCCATCCTGGCCGGGCTTTTGCTCCCAGCGCTCGGCCGAGCCAAGGAAGACGGGCGGCGAACTTCATGCGCCAGCAATCTACAGCAGGTCAACCTGGCCATACGCTTTTACGCCAACGATTACTCGGATTCCTTGCCGGTTTTGCCGAACCCCAACCCGTATCCAAACGGAGTGGGCGCGTATTACAAACAACTCGTGAAAGTCTATCTGGGATTGACAGGCCCGCCCTCGCCGAACGAGAAAGTCTTTATTTGTCCATCCGATCCCATCATTTGCACACAACTGGGTCATGCTTTCACCAGCTACACCTTCAACGGCTACGAAGTGGGCCCCGGCGCCATCCCGCGCATCACCGGTCAGAAGCTGGGAGCCATTAAGAGTCAGACCAAGGCGGTGCTGGCAGGCGAGTGGCCGGCGTTTTTCGGCGGTTCGTGGCATCCGTTGGCAAGCCCGGATCATCCCGACGCGCAAAACGTCCTGACCTTTGTCGATGGGCATGTGAACTTTGTCAAAATTTATTGGAATGGCGTTTCAGATTCCAATCCGTGCAGCTATGAGCCGCCCTCACGATACGATTATAATTGGGATGGGGAATGAAGCCTCTCAGGCGGTAGGGCGAGACAGCCTGCGAAGCGGGCCGCTCTTAATTTGTTCTGACTGCCCGCGAAGCGGGCATATCTTTTGTTGTTCCATCTCCGTCGAGCCGAAACTCGATTTCGTGGGATGGCTAATCAGCAAGAATTGTGAAACCAGAGATAGCCGACTATTCGCGAATTCAGTGGTATTAAGATCGTAAGAATTGAAACTCAAGGTGGAAACAGAAAGTGTGATTTCGGTCTCATAAGCACGGTCGATTCAGAATGGCTGCTAGCTGAAGAAGGAACTAAGGAACCGAGTTACATTAATGAGGGCGTGCCAGATAATATCAACGTGAATGATTCCAAGGGGTCAACCCATGGTTTTGTCCCATTGGCGGTTGACTTAGAACTCCAAAGGGCGCAAGATAGCTTTCATAGCACGGCTGCGCAGAATCGAGTATCAATCGATCAAACGAATGAGAAAATGTCACCGATCATTTCAAAACCAGCCACCGGGGTCGAATCAAAACCGGCCAC
>PLIU01000202.1 GCA_003140095.1 Verrucomicrobiales bacterium
AAGGGGGGACTCGAACCCCCATGCGAACTGACTGCGAATCAGTGGCTCTGCCCAATTGAGCTACCTGGGCGACACTGCTTTATTGCCTCCGGCCCGCGTGGTGATCTTGCAAGATTTGGCCACGCGGGCCGTGCTTTTTATTTTTCCCGGCGCGTTCGCAGTTGGCTCCGCGTCGCGCCTGATACTTTTCTGATCATGTTTGTAATTACAGCAGGCAAAAAAATCGCCGCCCGAAGCCTTCAAAATCCTCGCGGCGAGGGGCCGGTCTTCGACTCCGGAAGGCATGGACGGCAAATTCTCTCTCATTAAGCCGCTCTCTGGCTTTTGACACCAGGTCAACCCGTACTTCGGGCTGATTAGTCCCCCATCCCACATTCCGTGAAACTCGTCAATAGAAAGAAATTCACAATCAGGAAAATCAGTCCACGTACGGTAAATTTTTTACCTGTTGGCCTTGACGTTGGGCGTTGAATTGGCATCATCCGGAGAACGCCAAAGAAATCAAAATGATCGAACGGCTGAACAATAATCCCGATATGCCATTGCGTTTTTGAAGATGATGCGGAATGTAAGGCTTTGTTGCTTGAATTAGGCATCCTTGACAGATTTTCTCAAAAGTCATCGGAGGCACCTTCCACCACTCAAACGGTGACTCAAGGAAATCACCCAACGCACTGGATTCTCGCCCTTTTATATTTAGGAAAAACCAAGCCTAAAGATAATGGCTATCTTGTCATCTGTCTTCCGAAAAGCAAATCCACACCACAGATGGTCGCCATTTTAGCTGAAAAATTGCTTAAAAATCGCGGAACAATTGCCGGATTCAAAGCGTTGCCTGGAGATTCGTCGGATAATTGATTTCAATGACTAAGCAGTTTGAGCCGCATGTTGTCTCAGATTGTTGCTGGCGGGTATCCAATTTAGTCTGCCTTGATTGCTCAATGGAATCCGCTGATGCTGCACTTGTTCATGTATCATTTCAAGAACTGTCAGTTCTGGAATTGACATTTTCAGACCCGACCATTAAGTTTGGGCTATGAAATTCATTGGCCGCCAGGCTGAGCTTGCGCTTCTGCAGCAGCATTACCGGGACGCTCGTCCCGCACTAATTCCAATTTACGGCCGCCGCCGGGTAGGCAAAAGCCGCTTGATCGACGAATTCATCAAGGACAAGCCCAACATCTATTTCCTGGGGAAGCGCACCACGGCCGAATTGCAACTTCGGGATTTTAGGGATGCGGCCAGCATCCAGCTTCCCGATGCGGCACTCCAGCACGCCGTTTTTCGGGATTGGCAGAGCGCGCTGCAGACGGTCACCCGCCTATGGAAATACAAAGGGAAGCTTGTCCTTGTTCTGGACGAACTGCAGTGGACCGCGGAGGCCTCCCCGGAATTGCCTTCCATGCTTCATGCCCTCTGGGAAACCGAATGGGCCAAACGTAAGGACATCCTGGTCATCCTCTGTGGCTCGCATGTAGGCTTTATGGAGCGGGAAATCCTTGGGGAAAAAAGTCCCCTCTTTGGCCGGCGTGGCGACCAAATTAAACTGGGTCCCCTGCCGTATCCAGAGGCGGCGTTAATGCTTCCTCACTATTCCGCAACCGATCGTGCCGGCGTTTACTTCCTCGTAGGCGGCGTCCCGGCATACCTGGAACGATTTGGGGCCGGTCGGTCGATGCACGAGTCTATTGCTGAAGAGTTCTGCTCCGAGCTCAAGTTCTTCGCCCTGGAACCTTATTTCCTCATCCGGGAGGAGTTGCGCGACCCTTCGCGCTACTTCGCCATATTGACGTTGCTCGCCGAACAACGGATGCGCCAAAAAGATCTGGCCGAGCAAAGCCATATTGAGTCCAAGGTCCTGGCGAGTTACCTCAACACCATGCTGGAGCTCGGTTACATTGCCAAGGCCTACCCCGTTGTTGCCGGCAAGGTCAACCCTCAACAAGTTTTATACGAAGTTGCTGATCCGCTGCTTTGCTTCTGGTTCCGATTTATCTTCCCAAACCTGCAACTCTGCCGGCCAGGCCAGGAGCAGACAGTCTTTTCACAATGCATACAACCTCAGTTGGACTCCTATTTCGGCAAGCGCTTTGAGAAGCTCTGCCAGGAGTCGCTGATGGAGGATTACCGCAAACGCAAAATAATCTGGGAACATGTTGGCCGCTATTGGGACAAGAACATCGAGTTGGATGTGGTAGGCATCCGTCGTGATCGGTGGATTGACATGGGGGAGTGCAAGTGGGGAACGGTGAAATCCTTGCGAGAAGTGGCGCAATCCCTCGAAATGAAGAGTGCGCGATATCCAAACGCCGAGGGGGCCAGCATCGGCAAGCATATCTATCTACGAACCCCCGTAAGCCGCCAAATTGAGGGGATTCAGCTGCACACACTATCTGACATGTTTTGATAATCGAATCACCACTAGCGTGGTGGACCACGGCCGCCGCACGCTCAGACGTATTGGCAATCTGCAAATGTCCCCACACCGTTATTTCTTTGACAGATTCTCGGACGGCGCCGGCGCGACAGATTCCGCCGTCGAGGCAACATTTTCCAGCAGCTTCCACACTCGCAAGGCCTCCAGCACGCTCCAGGCTTGGGCGTCGCAGCCGCGCGGTTGGTGCGGGGCGTCACCGTCGAGGATTTCCGGGAGCTGGCCGAGGCAGCCTGACAATAACGAGGATTCCATGCTGCCCAGGCAGCCTTTGGCGGCCGCCACCGCCGCCGGTGCCGCCTCCCAGGCCTTGACCAGCGCTTCGCAGGCGGTCGGCAACACCCACGGCCACGCGGTGCCGTTGTGGTAGGCCGGTTTGCGTTTCGTGTCTTCGTCTCCCTCATAGCGGCCCCAATAAGGCTCGCGCGGATTATTGAGCGGACGGCCATCGGGCGCTTTGATCACCAACGGCGGGGAGACCGGCAACGGCGCCAGCGTCCGCATCGCGCCGGGCACGAAAAGATGTTGGAAGGCGGCCGCGACCGCGCGGCGGGCTTGGGCGCTGGCGAAATATCCGAAGGCGACGGCAAAAAGAAAATTGCAGCGCAGCGATTGGTCACGGATGGCTTGGCCGGCGGAGGTGCCGGGCGGCGCGATAAGCAAATCAGCCACGTAACCTTGCTCTTCCAGCCAAAAAAAGGCGCGCAAGGACGCCTCAGCTCGAGCGGCGATGTCATTCCAAGGCTCGTCCAGAGGCTTGGCGTTGATGCCGTGCAGTTGACGCAACAGGCGTATCCAGAGCGCCTGGATTTCCACCGGATAGCCTTCGCGCGGCGTGCAGGCGGGGTAATTCGTATCCATCCATGTGAAATGGGCCGGACTCCAGATCAAAGCCGAGGTCGGATCCAGGCGGATGCCGTTGGGCGTGCCGCGCGCGTAACCGGCTGCGATCTCCCGCAGGACGTCCGCGATGGTTTTCCCGGAAGAGTTGACCGCCTTTTCATAAAGAGTCCCGCCGACGCGCTTGGCGGTTTCCTCGCACAAGACGCCGTACCACAAGGGCGCGTCGGAGGTATCGCGATTGGAGGCATTGGCGCCGTGGATGATGTTGGGCATGGTGCCGTTTTCCTGGAACCGGCCAAAAGTGACGAGCAATTCGGCCACCTCCGCCACCATCCCCATGGGCAGCAGTCCGCGCGCGGCAATGAAGGTGTCGCGTCCCCAATCCAGAAACCACGGATACCCGGCGATGATGGTGCGGCCCGTCCCCCGCCGCGCGACAAAGGCCCGCGCCGCCAACGCCAGGCGCTGGCCAAAGGAGTCCCGCTCCAAAGCTACGGCGGCGGCCGGCTCCAGCGCCTCGAAAGCCGGTGGCGGCGTTTCGGCGGACAAAGCCAGGATCACGCCCCGGCCTTTTTCCAACGGCAATTCAAACCAGCCCGGACTGTAAGCGTCGCCGGAGCCTACCTGGCCGCGGCTTTGTTCGACAGGGTGGGGGATGCCCAGGCTCCATTCCGGTTCCGCGTGGTAATGGCCGGCATTGCTGATGACCCGCAACTGACGGTCCGGCGCGGGCGTAAAAGCAAAGCCAATCTGCCCCTCCAATACCTGGCAATACTGCGCGAAATGAGCGTCCGCCCCGCTGTTACGGTGCGTTTCGCTATGGAAACTGCGGTCCTCGATATCGACACGGATGGTCACGCTGACGTTGAATGACGGCGGCAGGTCGGTGGGCCGCTTGCCGAGCTGGCGCACGAAGCTGAAGTTGGTGGTGTTGGATGCGGCGAGCATATCGGCGGTCATCTGCAACTCGACCGTCCGGCTGTCGCCCGCCTCGACCACGAAGTTCCAAACGGCGGGCTGGCCAATTTCAAAGGAGGCCAGGTTTTGCAGATTGAGCGGAGTCACAAAACCATCGGCGGCAATCCAGCCGCGCAGCCGTTTGACCAGGACATGGCGGTCCACCGGATAGTCTGGATTAAGGTTGGCGCCAAGGGCGCAATCATATTTCGATGTGATATGGCCCAGATCGACGCCCAGCCGGGCCATGCCGCCGCGGCCATTGACCAGCAAGACCAGGGAATCAACTGGAGGTTTGGTGATATGGCTGGAAAAAGATGGCTCGGCCCTTAGAAATCGCACCTGGGCTGCCGTCACCTCGGTGGTCGAGGCGTAACGCTCCATTTCCAACTCCGCTTCCAGGGGAGTGTCCGGCTGTTTGGGCGCGAAACAGGTGATGAAGCCGCCGCTGACTTCAATCGACTCGGCCACTTCCAGCGCGCCCTCCTGGCTGCATTTCAATCGCGCGCGAAAAGGGCGGTCATCCCGCAACAACAACCAGTGACCCGGCGGGATGGGCGTGATGCGACGCCGGTCCAGCGTGGTCCACGTCACCACTTTTGGAAATTGCCCCTTGGCGGCGTCGAGCGCGGCCAGCAAATCGGTGTGGGTCCGGGCGGGGTCCAGGTGCGCCAGGCAGGACAGGAATTGATGCGCGTCGAGATGGATGCGCGCGGCCAGTTGACGCCACGGACAAGTCCCGATTTGTTCTGGCAGGAGCGCTTTGCTCAAGGCCGCAATGGCCCAGGCCGATTGCGCGCGGGCGCGGCGATAGTCGTTCCCGGCCAACCCCGCCGGTGCGGCCGTCGCGGCCAGACAAAACGCGGCGCCCGGCTCCAATGTAAAAGTGATCTCCCGTTTGGTCTTCTCCATCTGCGGCGGTTCCTGGCCGAGCAAATCGATTTCCGGTCGGTTCATGGCTTCGTAATCGAGCAAATTGACCGCAACGGTGTGGCTCTCCTCCACGTCCGTATTGACCAGCACCAGCGCCGAATCCAGGCCCTCGGCGGAAAGGCGGCGCAGTGCGCACACGGCCGCATCCGGTTCGCTCAAGCGAGTCACTTTTGCGCCATCAAAAAAGCAGGGATGCGTGGCCAGCAGGCGGTTCAAGCGCGCCAGTTCGGGAATGATATTCTCCCCGGCGCCCCAGGAGAGGCCGCGGCTGGAATGGACGTTGACCTTTTCCGCGGCGAGCCACTCGACGCCGCAAGTGAACCCAAAACCGCCGGACACGCTGGCCAGGGCGCAAAGGCGGTTGCGCAGGAGGGACCATGCGCGTCCGGTCGAGGCCAGGCGCGGGGTGTCGTGCGTTTCGCTGTAATGCACGAAGAGGCCGAGCCGCTGGCTCTGGCGCAGGCTGTAATCCAGGTATCGGGCCACGTCGGCGCCGGTGTAATTTTGGAACAATTCCGAGTAGGCCCATTGCATCCCGCCTTCTGTCAACAATGCCTCCGTCGCCTCCACCGGCCCGCCCAACCCCTCCAGCAGAAAGAGCGCGTCCGGGAACTCCTGCCGCACGCGCGCCTGGATGTATTGCCAAACTGGCAGCGGCACTTTGTATCCGGCGTCGCAGCGAAATCCGTCCACCCCGCGACGGCACCAAGTCAGGAAAGCCTCCGCTAGGAGGTCCCACAACTCGACGCAGAGGGGATTCAATTCGACCAGGTCGCCCCAAGTGACGCCCCAGGCGCCCGGACTGACAAACGTTCCTTCGGCGTCTCGCACGAACCAGTCCGGATGGTTCTCGAAGAGCGTCGAACCCCAGCCGGTATGGTTGATCACCATGTCCAGCAGCACGCGCGCGCCGCGGCGGTGCGCCTCGTGTGTCAGTTCGCAAAACTGCCCGACGCCATTGGTTTTCTTGTCAAATTCCACCAGCGCCGGGTCAATGGCCGTCAGATCCAGGCAAGCGTAGGGGCTGCCGAAACGGCCAAAACGCGCGAAGGTGGCGGGCGTCGGGCCGACGGGCAGCAGTTGCAGCACGCGGCAGCCGAGCGTGTCAACAATATGCGGCAGCTCACGCGCCAGGTCGCGCAGTTTGCCCGAGGGCGGGATGACGACGTAACCAAGGTCGTCGAGCTGGTTGAGTTCCTTCTCCTGTTTTTCATCGACGGTCTGGCGGGCGGTTTTGGAGGGGCCGAACATGCGCGGGAAGGCGCAATAAATCGTGTTGCCGGTGCGATAGCTATTGGGATGCACGGAAATCCCCGCGTCCTCCCCTTCGGGCCAGATTTGGCGGCCCTGGGCATCGGCCATGTAAGCCTTGGCGCGATAAAAGCCGGTGTCGGTCAGAGGCAATTCGACCGCCCATTCGCCGGAGGCTTCGCGCAGCAGCGGCACGTCGCGCCAAAAGGCGACGGACATGGGGTTTTTGCCGGCGTGCGTGGCGACAACCTCCTGGCGGAGGCGCGCGGCTTTGCCCAGATTGGTGCGGAGCAGGGCGCGCGCGCCCTCCGGCAGACCTTGCGGCAGCCGAAGGCCAAAGCGGACGCGGTCGCCGACGAAGCGCAGGAGGCGTTCGCCGGGCGCGGGAGTCATGATCAATTTATCCATGCCCAAAAAGCGCCTTCTTTATTGTCTAAGAGAAAAGGAAAGGCAATCGATTTGCTCTGTCAGGGGTGTTCTTAATGCCGAACGAATCCTCCGGCAGAACAGCAGGATTCATTTGGCATCAGAATTAAAACAGATAATCAACCCCATTTCATTTGTCAGCGATGAGTTCTGGCCTTACAGTGTTGGCCTGGATTGTGAACTTTGAACGTTGCTTTTTGAATGGCTAACATGGAAGCGGTCAAGACGAGAAATTTGAGCAAAACTTCAGCCGGGCCGGACGAAA
Source organism: Verrucomicrobiales bacterium (assembly GCA_003140095.1). Taxonomy (GTDB): domain Bacteria; phylum Verrucomicrobiota; class Verrucomicrobiia; order Limisphaerales; family Palsa-1400; genus Palsa-1400. The sequence goes on from PLIU01000202.1 coordinate 7,110, forward strand.
CGGCCGCGCCCAAGCCGCCAGCCCTGGCGCCGACGGCGTCGCGCAACTGGCTTCAGTCGCTGGAAGAGGTGGTCGCAGTCATGCTCAAGACGCAGGGACCGGAGAAGGCCGGTTCGCTGCTGGCCAGTCTGGCGGAACGTCTCCGCGCCGGCGGGTTGGAGGTCCCGCTGGCGGTGAGCAGTCCGTATGTCAATACGATCCCGGCGGAAAAGCAGCCGTCATATCCGGGCAACCGGGAGATTGAGCGCCGGATTAAGAGCCTGGCGCGTTGGAATGCCATGGCCATGGTGGTCAACGCCAATCACGGTGACGCCGGCGTCGGTGGCCATATCTCCAGTTACGCTTCGATGGCGACGCTTTATGAGGTCGCTTACAATCATTTCTTCCACGGGGCCGATGGCGGACGGCTGGCGGATTTGATTTATTTTCAGGGCCACACCACGCCGGGTAATTACGCGCGCGCTTTTCTGGAATATCGCCTGGACGAAGGGCACCTGCACAATTTCCGCACCGAATTGGCCGAAGGCGGCGGCCTTTCCTCGTATCCGCATCCGTATTTGATGCCGGATTTTTGGCAATTCCCCACGGTCTCCATGGGGCTTGGGCCGCTGATGTCCATTTATCAGGCCCGTTTCATGCGCTACTTGCGCGCGCGCGGCTTCCTCAAGTCCACCGAGGAACCCTGCGTCTGGGCCTTTGTGGGCGACGGCGAAACGGACGAGCCGGAGACTCTGGGATCGATCACGCTGGCGGCGCGGGAGAGCCTGGACAACCTTATCTGGGTGGTCAACTGCAATTTGCAGCGGCTGGACGGCCCGGTGCGCGGCAACGGCAAGATCATCCAGGAACTGGAAGGCATGTTTCGCGGCGCCGGCTGGAATGTGATCAAGGTCATCTGGGGTTCCGAGTGGGACGAGTTGCTGGCGGCGGACACCTCCGGCCTGCTGCTCAAACGCATGGAGGAGGCCGTCGATGGCGACTATCAGGAATACACTGTCCAAACCGGCAGTTACATTCGCAACCATTTCTTCGGCAAGTACCCGGAGTTGCGCCGCCTGGTCGATCACTTGTCAGATGATTACTTGACACGTTTGGTGCGGGGCGGCCACGATCCCCGGAAAGTCTATGCCGCCTATAAGGCCGCGGTCGAACACAAGGGCGGTCCCACGGTCATTCTGGCCAAGACCGTCAAAGGTTACGGCCTGGGCGAAGCGGGCGAAGGCCGCAACATCTCGCATCAACAGAAAAAGATGAACGAAAAGGAGCTGCGCGAATTCCGCGACCGCTTTGACGTTCCCATCCGCGCGGAAGACGTCGTCGAAACACCCTTTTACCGGCCGCCCAAAGACTCGCCGGAAACCAAATACATTTTGAAGCGCCGCAAGGAACTGGGTGGATTCGTGCCCAAGCGCGTGGTCACGGCCGAACCATTGCAGACCCCGCGCCTGGAGTCCTTTGCCGAATTCATCAAAGGCTCCGGCTCCGTCCCGGCTTCCACCACCAAAAGTTTTGTCCGCCTTTTGTCCACGTTGCTGCGCGACCGGAACATCGGGCCCAAAATCGTGCCCATCATCCCGGACGAAGCGCGGACGTTCGGCATCGACGGGTTGTTTACCGAGGTGGGCATTTATTCTTCCAAGGGCCAATTGTACGAACCGGTGGACAAGAAAGGAATGAGTTATTATCGCGAAGCCAAGAACGGCCAGATTCTCGAGGAAGGGATCACCGAGGCAGGGTCGATGGCTTCTTTTGTGGCCGCCGGCACCGCTTACGCTAATTACGGGATTAACATGATCCCCTTTTACATCTACTATTCGATGTTCGGACCGCAGCGGGTGGGGGACGAATTCTGGCTGGCGGGCGACAGCAGGGCCAAGGGATTCCTTTTAGGGGCGACTTCCGGACGAACGACTCTCAATGGCGAAGGATTGCAACATCAGGACGGACACAGCCCGCTGATGGCCACCGCCCTGCCGACCCTCTACGTGTATGATCCGGCCTTCGCTTACGAAATCGCCGCGATCATTAGCGACGGCATGCGGCGGATGTTTGAAGAGGGCGAGGAGATTTTCTATTATCTTTGCCTTTATAACGAGGATTATCCCATGCCGTCGATGCCCGCCGGGGTGGAGGAGGAGATCATCAAGGGGCTTTACAAATTCAAGGCCGGGCCGGAGGGGCTGAAGCACCAAGCGCACATTTTCGGCAGCGGCAGCATCATCCAATCCGCCTTGCGCGCGCGGGCCATCCTGGCCGAACATTACGATGTTTCCGCCGACGTCTGGAGCGCCACCAGCTACAAGAATCTGCGCAACGAGGCCTTGCTGGCGGAACGCTGGAATCTGCTCCATCCGGCCGAGCCCCCGAAAAAGCCGCACGTCCAGAGAATCCTGGAAAAGGAAAGCGGCCCGTTCATCGCCGTCTCCGATTACATGAAAATGGTGCCCGACCAAATCGCCAAATGGGTGCCTGGCGGTTTGACCACTTTGGGCACCGACGGTTTTGGGCGCAGCGACACGCGGACGCGGTTGCGGCGGTTCTTTGAAATCGATGCCGAATGTGTGGTCGTCGCGACGCTGTACGCGCTGGCGCAAAAAGGGGAGATCGAGCGCAAAGTCGTGGCGCAGGCCATTAAAGACTTGAATATCGATCCCGAAAAGGGCTTTGCTCAGATCGTGGCGTTTTGATCGAAAGCTATGGATTTGAAATTACCTCCGTTGGGCGAAGGGGTTGACTCCGGCAATGTGGTCGGCATCCTCGTTCGCGAAGGCGATCAAATTGCCAAAGGGCAGGGGATCATTGAGTTGGAAACCGGCAAGGCTGTGGCTCCGGTGCCTGCGCCTTCGGCCGGCAAAGTGGCCAAAATTCTGGTGTCCATCGGTGACAAAATCTCCGTAGGCCAGACGATACTTTCGATGGAAGAGGACGCGGCGGCGGCTCCGTCCGCGCGCGCGGCCCAGCCGGCCAGCACCGGTGTGGCGCCACCCCGGCCCCGACAGGAAACAGAGACCGAGACGTGGGTGGATGAAGAGCCCGCCGCCGGCACGGCCGTGTCCGCCGCTTCCCCAACCATTCGCCGTTTGGCGCGCGAATTGGGCATCGATTTGCGGCGCATCCATGGCAGCGAAAACGGCGGGAGAATCGTCATGGACGACGTGCGGGCCTACATCCAGCGCCTGCAACGCGCGGCCGCGCAGAGCCGTGGCGCCGGGCCGCCGGCCCCATCCCAACCGCCGCCGCCTCGCATCGACTTTACCAAATGGGGCGCGATCACCAAGCGTCCGATGACAACTTTGCGCAAGACCATCGCCACGCAATTAAGCCAGAGTTGGCAGGCGACGCCGCGCGTGACGCAATTTGACCAGGCGGACATCACGGCGCTGAATGAATTGCGCCAGAAGCACGCCGCGGCTTATGAGAAGAAGGGCGCGCGATTGACACTCACCTCCTTTGCGTTGAAAATCGTGGCCGATTCGTTGCGCCAGCATCCGGTGTTTAATACGAGCCTGGATGAGGCGGTAGGCGATGTCATATATAAGGAATATTTCCACATCGGGCTGGCCGTAGACACCGAGCAAGGATTGATCGTGCCGGTGCTGCGGAACGTGGACAAAAAGGACCTGCTGACCCTCTCCAAAGAGATGAACGAGATCGCCGCCAAGACCCGCGACCGCAAAATCTCGCTGGAGGAAATGCAAGGCGGCACGTTTACCATCTCCAACCAGGGCGGCATTGGCGGAGCCCATTTCACGCCGATCGTCAACCGCCCGGAGACGGCCATTTTGGGCTTGGGCCGGGGCGCGATGAAGGCGGTGGTGCGCGAGGGGAAAATCGAGGCGCGCCTGATGCTGCCGCTGGCGCTGTCCTACGATCATCGCGTCATCGACGGCGGCGCGGCCGTGCGCTTCATGCTCGATTTGGTGAAAGGGTTTGAACATTTCGAGGAGAAGCTCCTCGTTGCCGGTGAAAGCTGAAGTTTACCGTGGATCCGATTCATACTGACATTGTGGTGCTGGGGGCGGGACCCGGCGGTTACGCCGCCGCTTTTTACGCCGCCGATTTGGGCAAAAAAGTCCTGCTGGTGGAGCAGGAAAAAAAGCTGGGCGGGGTTTGCCTCAACCGCGGCTGCATCCCGTCCAAAGCGCTGCTGCACGCCTCCAAAATGATTTACGAGGCGCGCGAGTCGGCCCATCGCGGCATCACTTTTGGGCCGCCCCAAATTGAGTTGGATAAATTGCGCGCCTGGAAGAATTCCATCGTGGACAAACTGGCCGGCGGCGTCAGTTTTCTCGCTAAAAAGCGCGGGGTGCAGGTGCTTATTGGCCGCGGTTATTTTGAAGGTTCGCAGTCGTTGCGCGTGGAAACGTCGGAGGGCCAACAAGTAGTCACTTATGACAAGGCCATCATCGCCGTCGGCTCCAAGGCCGCGATGCCCAAAGTCTTCGACCTCGGCAACCCGCGCATCATGACTTCCACCGAAGCCCTGGAAGTGGAGGAAATTCCAGAAGATCTGCTGGTGGTCGGCGGCGGCTACATCGGCATGGAAATGGGCAGCGTCTATGCCAATCTCGGCAGCAAGGTGGTGGTGGTGGAGGCGCTGGCTGGCATTCTCTCCGGCGCGGATCCGGATCTGATTCGTCCGGTCGAGCAATTCGCGCGAAAGCTTTTTCGCGAACTTCGTTTCAACACCAAGGTCACGCAAATGTCCACCAAGGCCAAGAAAATCCGCGTCGTCACCGAGGGTCCGGACAAAGTCGAGAAAGAGGAGCTCTTCGACCGGGTGCTGGTTTCTGTCGGGCGCGTGCCGCGCTTTCACGATCTGGGGCTGGAGAACACCAAGATCGAGCAGGACGAACGCGGCTTCATCAAAGTCAACGATAAACAGGAAACGGCGGATCCCGCTTTGTTGGCCATCGGCGACATTGCCGGTGGCGTTTTGCTGGCGCACAAAGCGAGCAAGGAAGCGCGCGTGGCCGTCGAGACCATTGTCGGCGAGCCGAGCACTTCCGCCGGAGTCATCATCCCGGCTGTCGTGTTCACCGATCCGGAATTGGCCTGGTGCGGCCTGACCGAAAGCGAAGCCCGCGCCAAGGGAATGGAGATCGAAGTGGCCAAGTTCCCGTGGGGCGCCTCGGGCCGCGCGCTGACAATGGACCGCCCGGACGGGCTAACCAAATTGGTTGTCGAGCTGGAGACCGAGCGTGTCATTGGCGTGGGCATGGTGGGCCATGGGGCAGGGGAGTTGATCGCCGAAGGAGTGGTGGCGATTGAGATGGGCGCGACCGTGCGCGACTTGGCCGAATCAGTTCATCCGCATCCGACGCTTTCGGAGACGATCATGGAGGCGGCGGAAGTTTTTTACGGCGTCTCGACCCACACTTTCTCGCCGAAAAAGAAGGAAGAGTGATTTCATTGGGCTGGGTAGATGAAACTGAATTCAGCAGGTCAGGGGAATAGGAAGAAAAAGAAATTGGGCAGGGGAATGTTTGGCAGAGGAATGGGAACAAGAGACAGCGGTGCGCAGGACGCGAATCACAGCTTGCCGGTGAAGGCTTTGAGCCGGCCCGTTTTACGCGCCGACGCGATTTCAGCCAGGGCGGAGTCTTCCGCCGCCGTCGCCTGCGCCAAGGTCACTCCGTATTCGTCCAAGGTCGGAAAATCGCTGGGCAGGAAGGGCAGCCCGCGCAACTTAACCATTTGAGCGAAAAACATGGATACGGCCGCGGTCGGGGTAATGCCAATCTCACGGCAGACCTCCTGCGCCTCTTGGGCCAATTCACTATCGATCCGCAACCTGATTTGCTCAGTCATGTATCAGATGTGCCACGATATGGAGCGTTGTCAACCTCGTTTCCTGGCTCACCCGAATCATAAACGGATCCTAAGCGGGTTCCTGACATGGTCGAATTGTGGTTGGACAGAATGGGCGGGATGAGGCAGATATTGTTGAGACTGAAAATGAGACGTTGACGCATCGAGGGGATACGTTCGATCGGTTACTTCTGTTGTGAGGTGGCAAGAGGGAGGAGCGCGGGAATACGGTCCTTGAAGGCGGGGATGGCTGGGCCGTCGCCTTCAGGGTTGTCCAGGTAGTAGAAACCGACGGTCGTGTAGTGGTTGCCCAAGGGCTTGCGATCTTCGTCCCACCCCTGGCGTCCATGTTCCAGTGTAAAGAGAAGGCTCTTTGTGAACGGCACGGGATCCTGGATGTGCCAACGGTAGCAGGTATTCAAGATGCCTCGCTTCTCGCCGCCTTTGCCGGCGTTGTCGTAATAAGGCACGCCAAAATAGGGAGTCCAAAAGGCACGGCCAAAATCCCAGGCACCGCAGAAGTAGTCCTCGCTGCCCGTGCCGCTGATGACCGGTTTCTGGGAACCGTCCACGTACCAGTAATCGTTGCCTTCGCCCCACCAACCATCACTGTTGGCCATGACAGAGATAAAGGTGCCCACAAAATGCCCGGCGCCCTTAGAGCTTATCCGTAAATAA
>PLIU01000495.1 GCA_003140095.1 Verrucomicrobiales bacterium
GAATCCGTCAAGTCGGGCTAGAAGACAACAAGCTAACTCCACCGGGCACGCCAGCAGCTTGAGGCAGGTGCCTGATTGTGATTTGGCTCTTTGGTGCCACACAAATTTTGTTCAAGGTAATGCTGTTTGATTTATCCCTGTTCTCAACCGTAAGTTTTACGATGATATGATTGGCGTCGTCAAAAGTTCGTTGAACATGCACAATGGGGCGCATGAACCGATTTTTCCACCAATAAGTAACGAGTCCAAGGAGCGCCGTCAGAGTCACGCCGAGGATGACGGCAATTATGCGACCAAAATTCGTTGTTTGATTGTCTGTGATTGGCTAAGATTATTTTTGTTTACACGGTCAAGTCAATTACTAAGAACGTGATACCCGATGAACATCCTGAAAAACCGCCCGACAAAGACACCGCCAGCATCAAATGCTCCAAGCGCGGCCACGAATTTCGATATGACCCCGGCTGGAAAAAGGCCAGCAACGTGATCGGCTGCCCGAAGTGTGGGGTGGTGATTCGGGTCAGGAAGCCGGAAACCTAAAATCAGGCCGTCAGGCTGCAAAGGAAATGGACTATTTTGACAAATAACCGCACGGCTCATGCCAATATGCCAAGGAGCCAAAAATAAACGCAAAAAGATTCGTCGAAACAGATAAGCGGATATGCTAAACCATGAACATGAATACGAAAACGGTCATATCTCTGCTGGCAGTCCGTCTGGCGATTTTGTTGCTCTTGGGCGCACCGGCAGAGGTGCAAGCCCAATTCAAGTACAGTGTAAATTCCGACAACACCATCACTATCACCGGTTACACCGGGCCTCCTTGGGCAATAGCCATTCCAACAAACATCAACGGCCTGACTGTCACCGGTATCGGCCAATATGCTTTCGATGGAAATGCCAGCCTGACTAGCGTCACGATTCCTGACGGCGTCACCAGCATTGGCAATGGTGCGTTCTACGAGTGCGCCAGCCTGACCAGCGTCACGATTCCCTGCAGCGTCACCAACATCGGATACGAGGCATTATACGGCTGCACCAGCCTGACCAACGCCACGATTCCGGGCAGCGTCACCAGCATCACTTGGGCAGCGTTAGAAGGCTGCACCAGCCTGACTAGCGTCACGATTCCTGACGGCGTCACCAACATCGGGAGTAGTGCGTTCTCTTACTGCACGAGCCTGACCGGCGTATTTTTCATTGGCAACATGCCTAGTGCGGATTCGAGCGTATTCGCTAACGACAGCAGCAATCCTGTAATCTATTATTTGCCCGGCACCACCGGCTGGAGTTCTCCTTTTGCCGGTCGTCAAGCTCTGCTGTGGAATCCACAAATCCAAGCGATGGGCGTCAACATGAATCAATTTGAGTTCAGTATCACTGGTACTCCTTATATTCCCGTTGTGGTCGAAGTCTGCACCAATCTGGCCAACCCAGTTTGGAATCGACTAATGAACGCGACGCTCAGCGACGGTTTCAATTATTTCCTTGATTCGCAGTGGACGAATTACCCTGTTCGCTTTTACCGCATAAGCTCGCCATGACCTTATGAACCGAGCAGCCCAAATTCTTGGACGCCGGGCCAAAGGCGTCCCAAAACATTTTTCTTCCGAGGAACTGGAACGGCGCAAGCAGAGGCTTGCCTTGGCTCGCGCCAAACGCTGGCCAAAAAAATCAAAGTAGTCTATTACGCACAGGCACGCATGACCGTTTACGAATACATCAAAAAGCACGGTTTGAGACGATTTGCCAGATGGCCCGGCACGGATTTGCCGATAGATGCAGTGCTTATAGAGCCGTCCAACAATGACAAGTTTGAGATTTACAGGGACTCAACAAGCACTCATTTTGTGTCGCTGAATCTGACCAAACACAAGTTTCGCATTTTGCATCGCGAATTGGTTCCACACTTTAGCGAGTGGTGCCTGCTAGATTTGGATAACGGGAACGACAGTCCATGAGCAGTTTTTCAACTGCATCCTGTAACGAAAAACACCAAGTTACGTGTTTGATGGCCTCATCTGAGCGAACAGCATAAAGTCCGCCTCTGTACTTCTTGATTTCCCACTCAGGCATGTTCCACAGTTCCCTCATCAGGGGGTCAAAATTGACCTGCTTTTTGCGGGCGAGTTGTTTTTTGCCGCTTCCAGCAGTTTCGTTGGGGCTGGTCCGCCCCACCGTATTAAATCGTTTTTTGTGCATAATTGGCATTTGCACAAAAATAGAACTGCATTTTACCGTTTATGTGCAAAGCCGCGTGGCGGCGAAGAAGCGCATGCAACCACACATTTTACATTTCCATCATAATGTTGTAATATGCACGTGTGCGGCGCGCAGGCGCCTGTTCTTTGAAAATTTGCAGTCGGGAATCGGGGCATGGGGGGGCCGGTGGGGCCAGGGGGAGTGGACATTGGCTAGTGGCCAGTGGTTGGAGCCGGAAGAGGTGGGCGGAAGCCAGCGCGGTCAAATCCAGTCAAACCCAGTCAAACTGGTGTGACTCAGGTGGGGTCAGTTCAAGGACTCGCAGGAGTCAGAACAAATTAGGAGCGGCCGCTTCGCGGGCTGCTCGCCCTCCCGAAGACAGCCCGGTCAGGGCTAATCAAGATTCGAGCAAATTATACCAACCCAAGCGAGATGCTTATGTTAGTGCCAGGGCGGAAATTGCATTCGGTCGGGATCATCAAACCGAATCAAACCAAATCAAACCAAATCAAACCTGCGGGACGGTAAAAATGTTCGAAGTTTCGAGTTCAAGACCTCAAATTCAATGCCCCAGACACCAAAATAGGCGGAGAAGGCGAAACAAAGATGACCACTCATTCAGGGAAAGTACAGTTATGCGATGGAGATTATTATTATTATGATTTTGATCGTGAAAGCAGGAAAAGGACGGCGGGATGCAAGGACAAGGATGAATTATGGCGTCCAGGCCACTTCACGGCGGTACAGTCAAAACCGGCCAAACCCGGTCATACCAGAAAGAAGTTTGACCCAGGCCGTAACTGCATTCCGGGACTATGCCACTTAAATGGATTTGTGACCGGCTGGAGATGGGTTCCTGGAAATCCATCAATCAAAGGCTTTATGAAGATAGACAAGCAAAGGCTTGAATTGTGAGGAAACCCCTTGAGGCGGCCCTCAAGGAGTTGCCACCGGTTGACCGTTCGCCACGGACCATCCGTGAAGCTGCCATCCCGCATCCCCTCGTTGGGCATACACAGCCGCCAGGGTCGGTGCAGGCGGGGTGTCCGACCCACTGGTATTACTGGGATGTAGTTGGAGCAGAACTTCCGTATTGCCGTCAGTCCGCGGAGTCATGTCCAACACTTGAACAGAATCAATGTCCTTGAAAAGGTTTTGATAGAATTGAACCATGTGACCGCTAGCCTCCGTCGGGGAGCCGTCGGGGGCTGTTGCCGCCTGGCCTTCCAAGCGGCAAATGTCTTCCGGAGTTCCAGCCATGGCGGCCCATGTCACCGTTTGTAACGTCGCCGGTAAGGTGCCAAACCCGCTATTGCGCGCCATAGCCGTTTTAAACGAAAATCCAGCGGCCGACTGGTTGGTTCCTGGGCTTGCATCGGCCAGTTCACCGCCTCGCGCATTGGCCGACTTCAACGCGTTCGCCAAATTCGCGTTTTCCTGCTCCAGGCGAGTCATTTTTCCCCGCAATCGGGGCAGCTCCAAGTTGGCCTGTCGCAACGCTCGCAATCCGTCCGCATCCACCTTGAGCTTTGCCATCTGCTGGTTCTCCTGCTGCATTTGGCCTAGTTGGTTTTCCAAATCCTGGCTGCGCGCGAGCAACGCATGATTCTCGGCGCGGCTTTTTGCCAGTGAATTGTGTTCCACGACGAACGAGGTTGACAGCCCCGCGACGACCAACGAGCCAATTACAACTGCTCTGAGTTTTGTCATAGTCATAAGTTTGAGAAACGTTAAAGTGGTTCCGCCGCCAACTGCCGCGCTGCGTAGCGTCGCCGCAGCGATGCTGGCAGCCAAATCTGCGGGGGCGGCAGTCACCGCGCCGGCGGCCAGCGACGTGCCCAAGGCCGCCGCGGAGAGAGCAATGCCCCGTTGCTTCAGGATCGTGTGCAACTGTTCCAGGGCGCGCTCAACTCGCTTTTGCGCGGCATTCTCGGTGCTGCCAAGCGTTTCGCCGATGGAGCGCAGATTTCGGCGCTCGAAAAACCGAAGAAGGATGGCGGTGCGATCTTGATCGCCCAGTTCATTGATCGCTTCGTCCAGGGCCGGAACCAGCTCGGCAAAATCCGCGCCAGCGTCATGATCCGTTGTCCTCATTTCGAATGCTTGCCTTTCGCGGGCTTGGCGGCGGCGTTCGCCTCGCATCAGAGTTCCCGCCACAAAACAAGTATGCCGATGCAACCATCCGCCCAACATGGAATCCGCAGGCAAATCGCGAGCCATCTTGGCTAGGTCCACGAACACCATTTGTGCGACATCCTCCGCCAGATGCGTGTCGCCATTGACCAACCGGACCGCCGTCGAATAGACGAAATCAAGGTAGCGTCCAAGCAGTTTCCGGAACGCCGATTCCGAACCGTTCCGCACATATTCCGCGAGCAACTCCTGGCTGTCCGTCATCGTCATTTCACAAGTATAGAGCCGCCGAATTCAAAATCCGCCAAGAATCTTCTCAATTCATGACCCTTTCCTCGGCGGCTTGGGACTCAGAACTATAGTTGTGTCTTGGTGTTGGAAAAAAGGTTAGATGAGTCCGTCAATGTCACTAACGGCGATCTTCCAGCGAAAAATTTGCTTCGACCGATCCTGGTCGTTCTCCTGATTTGTTTGGCCATTGGCTGCGTTCTGGTTGCGGTGCGCCGGGCGGAGGCGGATCGCCGCGCGCGCATGGCCACGCTGCCGGACGGCAGCAAGCTGGAATTACTCGGCACCGCGGCACGGGCGCGAGGTGAAAGCCGAACCGCGGCGAATCAATCAAGCAACAGGAGGCGTACATCGAGCCAAGCTCCCTTTTTCACCGCCCGCAGGCTGGACTACTCTGACCATTTCGTTAACGGTGAGTCGTCCATTGTGCTTCGAATTCATGGTCAACCCGGCAGGTGTGCGGACCACAAAGTATAAAGCACCTGTTTTGAGCGACCACTGACACGCCTATTTTGGCTGTTTTTTTCCGAACCCTCCAGATAGTGTGGCGTTATGCGATTGACCGTTTATGGAAGCGCGCCCCTCTGACGCACCCGCACGCACGGCTCGGCTGACATCGAGTCTGATCCGCAGCGCCATCGTCGCGTCGCTGGGCGGGTTGCTCTTCGGCATGGAAACGGCGGTCATCTCCGGCGCCAATGTTTGGCTGAAGCTGCACTTCGCCTTGAGCGATGGCATGCTCGGCTTCACGGTTGCCAGCGCGCTGATCGGAACCATTGTCGGTTCCATCGCCGTGGGCCGGGCGGCCGACGCCATGGGCCGGCGAGGCGTCCTCTTTGTGCTGGCCGTGCTCTTTTTCATTTCGGCCCTGGGCTGCGCTCTGGCATGGGATTGGTGGCCGTTCATGACTTTCCGCTTCCTGGGCGGTCTGGCCATTGGCGGCGCGTCGGTGGTGTCGCCGATGTACATCGCCGAGCTTTCGCCGGCGGCGCATCGCGGCCGGCTGGTGGCGTTGACGCAATTCAACATCGTCCTGGGCATCCTGCTGGCGTTTCTCTCCAACTACATCATCGTCCGTTTGAACTTGGGCGAGAATGAGGCGCGCTGGATGTTCGGGGTCATGGCGGCGCCCGCGGCCGTGTTTTTCCTCTTGCTGTGGCTGATCCCGCAAAGCCCGCGCTGGCTGGTGGCCAAGGGCCGGGTGGAGGAGGCGCGCGCCGTCTTTGCGCAGTGCGGAACGGACTCCGGGAGCGTCGATGAGGAAATCATGGCCATCCAAGCGTCACTCGACCTGGCCCATCACGCGGTGGAGGAGCCGTTCTTCCGTGCGAAGTACCGGAAACCGATCCTGCTGGCGGTGGCCATCGCGGCCTTTAACCAGCTTTCCGGCATCAACGCCTTGCTCTATTACTCCGCGTACATATTCAACATGGCGGGAGCCGACAAGGCTTCGGCCGCCCTCCAATCCGTCATCATCGGCCTGACCAATTTGATTTTCACGATGGCGGCCTTGACCGTTATCGATCGTTTTGGCCGCCGCAAACTGATGCTGGTGGGATCCGTTGGTTACATTGCCAGTCTGAGCGTGGCGGCGTATTCATTTTACCAGCACACCGGAGGCGCGTTGCTGCTGGGCAGTTTGTTGGTCTTCATCGCCGCGCACGCCTTCGGGCAAGGAGCGGTGATATGGGTGTTTCTGAGCGAGATCTTTCCCAATCGCGTCCGCGCCCGTGGGCAGGCGCTGGGCAGTTCGGTGCATTGGATTATGGCGGCCGCCATTTCCTGGAGTTTCCCGATCATCGCCGCGAAATCCGGCGGGAACACCTTCGCCTTTTACGCCCTCTGCATGGTGGGGCAATTGCTCTGGGTCCTCCTGGTCATGCCAGAAACCAAAGGCGTGTCCCTGGAAGAAATCCAGAAACGCCTGGGCATTGCATAGCGGATGCCGCAATAACATACCCCCGTCAGCGCTGTGTCCTTTTCACTCAAAGCATTGATCGACCGTTATGCGGGACGCCATGCCGCGTTGCCCTCGCTGGATGTGCTGGCGTCCTCGGCCTCCCCCGACGAGGCCTTGGAGGAGAGGCTCAACTGGCTGGTTGACCTGGCGCAATGGATTCGCCGCCCCGGCCATGCCGACGAAACGCAGCCGGCCAACATGTCGATGCAGAGCGGGCGCTTGCGCCGGTTTCTCGATGTCCTGGAACGCAACCCGCCCTGGAAATTGGCGGTGGCCAGGACGTTGCGTTCGATCATTAGTGAGACGCAAGCGGTGGCGTTGTTTTCCGAGACCGGCTTGCCGCGGCAATTTGGATTACTGGCAGAAATCGGTCGGCGGTTGGCGCGCCAATACCTGCCGCCGCATCCGGGGTCGGCGGAATTGGGCGTGCTCTTCGATCGTCTGTTTCCCTACCCCAACGATGACCTCTGGATCGAGAACCTCCAGGAGGCCACGCTGGAGCGATTTGGGGACTTGCTGGCGCACGGCGTTGGCCCGCAAGAGACGGGCTGGAACAAGCTGCCTGCGGAATTGGAGGACGCGCTGGCTTATTTGGCGGCGCAGATTTGCGTGACCGGTTGCTCGGGAGGCATCCGGCAACGGTTGAAACATCAAAGCGTCCGCGAGCTGGCGTTTTTTAAATTGGGGACCGCCCTCTCGTCCACTTTCGCCGCGTGCGCAAAAGGCGATGAGGCCGCGCTGGCGGCGGCGCTGCATGATTTGCAGTCCTTGCTGGACGCCTGCCGTCGCGCCAGAGCCGAGGTGCTGGCACACCTGGAAAAGAGCGGCGTCAGCACGGAGGTGGTCTATCATCTGGCCTTCATCGAGGCCTCGTTGCAACGGTTTCAAGACTTGCTTCTCCTGGCCTTCGACCCAGCCAATCTGCTCAGGCGCAGCGCCGGATTTGTCGCGTTGCTGGCGCGGCAAAACCGGGCGCAGGAAAGTATGATCGATTTGCTGCGGCAGAATTGGCGATTGCTGACACGTAAAATTGTCGAGCGCAGCGGCGAAACCGGCGAACACTACATCGCGCGCAGCCGGCCTGAATATGGGATCATGTTCAAAAGCGCCGCCGGCGGCGGGGCCATTATGGCCGTCACCACGTGGCTCAAAACCATTGTCCTGGCCTGGAGCAATCCGGGCTTGCTGCAAGGCATCGCCGCCTCGATCAATTACTCGATCGGATTTGTCGCCATCCAACTGACCGGCTCCACCCTTGCCACCAAACAGCCGGCCAATACCGCCCCCGCCTTGGCCGCCCGGATGCACAACGTCCGCGAACCGGCGGCGATCGAGCAATTAGTGGATGAAATCGTTTGCCTTGTGCGCTCGCAAATCGCCTCCATCGCCGGCAACCTGGCCTTGGTGGTGCCTTCGATGCTGCTGCTGCATTTTTTAATTCTAGGATGCACAGGAAGCCACATCATGCCGCCGGAAAAAGCGCCCAAGGCGATGAATTCCATATCCATCCTGGGGCCGAGCGTGATTTATGCTGCCTTCACCGGTGTGCTCTTGTGGGCCTCCAGCCTGGTGGCGGCATGGGCCGGCAATTGGTTCGCCTATCATCACATTGGCGAAGCGCTGGCCACGGATCGCCGCTTGATCCGGGCCTTGGGCGCCTCGCGTGCGGCGCGGTTTGCCCGCTTCTGGACCCGCAACATCGCCGCGTTGAGCGGCAACATTTCCTTCGGCTTCATGCTGGGCCTCATCCCGGAAGTAGCTCAGTTCGCCAGCCTTCCTCTGGACATACGACACGTCACGCTCTCGGCCGGCATTTTGACAGCCTCGCTGGCAACCCTCGGCATTGGCGCCTTGGCGACAAAGGCCTTTGTGCTGGCAGCCTTGGGCATCGCGGGCATTGGCTTGATGAATTTGACCGTGAGTTTTTGGCTGGCCATGTTCGTTGCTACCCGTGCCTGCGGCATACAATCGCCGGAGCGCCATGCTATCTACGTCGCCGTGGCTCGTCGATTCAGGCGGCATCCCTTGAGCTTCTTGTTTCCCACTACGCCTTGATCAACTCACGGCAATGGCAGCACGATTGCGCGGGAAAACCAGCCGCACGGAAAAATTTTGATCAGGCCTTTTCTGGCTGACGCCTATAATTTTGCGAATACCCATCTATGCCGGCATATCCCGGCAAATTCCTTCACCCAACGTCTGCTCTCGCTCCGTCCTTAATCAATCAGTCAATACTATCGCGCGCTACCAGCCGGTGCGTCTCCGTTCATGTGCGGGTTACACCCCATAGCGCCCGTACGGTCCGCTTGTTATTGTCCTCTCGTACTTTTTAAACGTTATGAAAAACACAGCTCAAGGAAGAGCATGAACAGAATCCGTTCCATCGTGGCGATCCCTTCATCGACGGCTGCCGATCCGGCTTTCTGAAACCATCTATGAAAACGATTATCCCTTCCAACAACAACCTTGTCGCTGCACTCCTCCTTTTTTTCAGCCTCCTCCTTTGCTCTGCCATCTGCCAAGCGCAAGCGCCGGCCGCAGCCGCGACCAATCAATTGGATTCCACCAACTATATCTGCGTCCAAGCCGGGCCGTATTCGAAAATCTGGCAAAAGTCGCTCCTCTCCACCAACACCAGCGGAGACGTGACGACCAACGAGCAATCTTACGAAGAGTTGGGAACTGGCATTTCGTATCTGAGCAACGGCCAATATGTGGATGCCGTCGAAGAGGTTGAATCCGCGCCCGGCGGCGCGCAAGCCATCCAGGGCCGGCACCAAGTTCAGTGGGCCCTCAACGCCAACACCCCCGGCGGGGCCGTCACTGTCAACACTAGCGACGGCAAGCAGCTCGTCAGCGCTGTTTTTGGTTTGGCGTACTTCGACACCGCCAGCGGTTCCAACGCCCCCATTGGCCAGTTGAAGGACTGCAACGGCTCCATTGTCGCCCCCAACCAAGTGTTATACGCCGGCGCCTTCAGCAACATCACCGCCGACGTTCTCTACACCTACACCAAGGCCGGCTTGAGCCAGAACATTGTCCTACGCCAGGCTCCTCCCCCTCCATCCAGCTACGGACTTTCCGACGCGTCAACAATATTGCAGATCTATACTGCGTTCTTCACTCCGTTGCAGCCGCAAATAACCGCCGTCACCAACGGCAAAGCTGTGGACGACCAAGTCCTGGATTTTGGCGACATGAAAATGGGACCGGGTCAGGCCTTCTTTCTCAACGGCCAGAACGAGCCTATCACGGAGGGAATCGTCCAAAAACAATGGGTTCACGTCAACAACGCCACCTACCTCGTAGAATCGATCCATTACGAATCCATTTCAAACCAAATTCAACAATTGCCCCACGCCTCCAATCTCAAGCCCGGCCGAGGCGCCCTCCGGCGGCTGGCTTTTCTGGATCCGCTTCGAACCGGTCCCGCCCTTCCGACGACTGCGGCGAGGCCGATGAAACTAGTCAGACTTCAGACCGCCTCACCCAGGCTGGTCATGGACTATGCCCTCTTGAGCAGTTCCACCAACCTGACCCTGCAGGGTGATACCACTTATTTGTTGACAAGTCTTGTCAACATTACAGGAACCGCCTTCCTCGAAGGCGGAACTGGTGTCAAGTACACGAACGGCGGCACGGCCCAGCTCACCGCCACCAATATCGTCTGTCTGACCGGCCCCTATTCCCCCGGCGTGTTCACCCGCATGAATGACAACACCGTCGGATCGGTCATTACCGGCAGCACCGGCGCGCCCGCTCAGAGCGCCATCAGTTATCTGGACTTTGGCTCCTTGGGGACCAATTCCCTCCTCTTGCGCAATCTGCGCTTCTCCTACGCCAACGATGCCATTTTTGGCTCCATCACTTCCCTCGGCGCCAACTCCATTGAAATTTGGGACTGCCAATTCGTCAATTGTGCCGACGCCTTGTGGGCCAGTTCCGTCTCTTACACCGGGTCTGGAGGATTTCCCATTGCCCTTTACAACGTGCTGCTGACCGGCTGCGGCAACGGCGTGGGCAGTGACAATAGCGGTTCTTCCTACCTCTCCATCAGCGCCATCAATGTGACCGCCGATCACGCGGCCACCTTCCAAACAGGAACGAGCAATGCTTGCTCCGCCACCAATAGCCTGTTCACATCCGTCACAAATTTGTCGGGCGTTTCTCTGGCCAGTTGCTACACGAACTCCGGCAGCGCGGGCATCTACCAGATCGTCGGCGCAGGCGGCTATTACCTTGCCGCCGGCAGCCCCTATCGTGACGCGGGCACGGCCAGCATTCCCGCCGCCTTGCTGGCCGATCTGCAAACCGCGACCACCTATCCGCCGGTGGTCATTCCCGCCGGTTGGTTCACCAACGATTACACTTTCTTTCCCCAGGCGCAACGGGATACGGACACGCTGGACCTTGGCTACCATTATTGTCCGTTTGACTACGCTATCGCCATCGCGCTCTCGAATGTGACCGTCACCGTTCTGCCTGGCACCGCGCTCGCCGCCTACGGCACCACCTACGATTACGGCGTCTATCTTTACACCAACGGCGTCTTCAACTGCGCCGGCACCGCCACCAACCCCAATTACCTGGTGCAGTACAACACCGTGCAGGAACAGTCCAACAACAATTGGACAAATGGGATCACGACTTTTTTCACGCCGGATCTGCTCGACAATTCCTCGGCCAACTTCGCCTTCACGGACTGGTCAGCCCTCAGCGACGCTCAGGAGATCGCTGGCGGCGGCGCCGCCTGCCCCTTCGCGTTGCAGAATTGCCAATTCTATACCGGGAATCTCACCGGCAACGGACCGGTCATCATCGCCACCAATTGTCTATTCCAGCGGGCCAATTTTACGGTCACGGACAGGACTACAGGAAACAGCTCGCAAACCTTCTACAACAATCTGTTTTGGGAGGGAGAATTGAGTGTGACGCATCATAACACCGGGTCCTATACCTTCCGGGACAACTTGTTCATCCAAACCTCCAACACCCTGACCGGCTCGATCAATTATTGCAGCAACAACGCCTATGTGACGACAAACTTCGGTGTTCTCTCGCCCACCAACAGCGACGTTTTTCTGACCAACAGCCCGGCCTTCGAAACGGGGGCACTGGGCCAATACTACTACCCGGCCACCCAAACAAACCTGATTCACGAAGGCAGCCAATCCGCGCCCGCGGCAGGACTTTACCATTACACCGTCACCACCAACAACATTATCGAGGGCGCGAACATCGTCAGCATCGGTTTTCATTACGTGGCTGTGGGGAGTAATGGGCTGCCGCTGGACACCAACGGCGACGGAACGCCGGATTACCTTGAAGACGCCATTGGCAACGGCCTGGTCAATTCGGGTGAAATTGACTGGCAGGCGGCCGGGGACATGGGGTTGACGGTCATCATCACGCAGCCCGTCAATAATTCCACCATCCCGTAGGAATGTAATCAATCAACTTACGAATCGAAAGCAAATCCCATGCCTTTGCCATTAGTCTGTTTGAAATTACGGTTTTCTTTAAGTTCACCTCGGTTTCCGCGAGTCATTCTTCTAACGGGCGTTGCTGTTTTGTCCGCCACCCTAGCGACTGCGTCGCCTGACGCGCGGCTTGATGCAGCGACACTTCACGCCGGCGAGTCAAACAATTGCGGAGCGGTTGCGCTCCACCATCTGACCGTAGCCTTGAAGGGTGCAAAGGCGGACACAAGGATCATCGATGCCGCCCCAGTCCCCGCCAACGGCTTCTCCATGACGGAACTGCTGGCCCTTTCGGCCAAAGCCGGACTTGATTTGCTCGCCGTCCAACTTCCGGCTGGACCCATCCCTGTGCCGAGCGTGGTGCATTGGAAACGCGGCCATTACAGCGCCATTGTGGATCAGCGGGGAAGCTTCTACGAGGTTTCCGATCCAAGTTCTCCCAACCGGTGGCTTAGTGACGAAATGATCATGGGAGAATCGAGCGGCGACTTCATGGTGCAGCAAGCCAAAACGACCGCAGCTTGGAAACGTCTGGCCCAGCCGCAAACCGATCTCATTCGCGGAGGCAGTTATCCCGCTTCAGTCGGCTATCCGGATACCAATGATGCCCTCAATCCTTGTTCGGGGGACTGTTCGATTTGTTCCTCCGGGCTGGCGACCTGGAGAGTGTCGGAGCCCTGTGTTACTCTATGGCTGACGGACGAACCGCTGGGCTATAATCCGGGATTGGGGAACCGAATTTCCTTTCAACTTAACTACAAGCAACGTGAAACGCTGGCGGGAACCAATTCGGCCCTGTTCAGTTGCGGGCAAAAGTGGGATTGTTCCTGGATTAGTTATGTCATGGCCCCGTCGGCCAGTCCGGGGGTCGCGCCGCTCATGACGTTGGTGCTGGCGGGCGGCGGCGAGCGGAGTTACACGGCGAACGGCGCTACTCTGGAGTATTACAGTCGTAGCGTGATGAGTGTGACAACGAATACCAGCGGGGTGCTCACCGGTTGCACAGTGCTCTACCCAAATGGCGCGAGCGAATCCTACAACTACGTGTTCACCAATTCGGCGGAAGGCGTGCTGTGCTTCCGCACCACACAGGCCGATCCGGCCGGCCACAGCTCGCAATTCATTTACACCAATTCGAGCGGAACCAACTTTCTGTTGGGTGTCGTGGACACGGACGGGCGCACGAACACATTGAGCTACACGAACACCTCGTTCCGCAACCAGATTACCGGCGTGACCGATCCGTTTGGGCGGAGCACGACGCTCCTGTATAACACCATCGGCCTGCTGACCAATATAACCGACGTGATGAATCTTCCCAGTGTGTTCGCTTACGGTTATGGCACCAACCAGTGGATCACCTCCCTGACTACGCCCTACGGCGCAACCACATTCAGCCTCACCGACAATGAACTGACCACCAATAATGCCGTTGACCGCGCGGTCTTGGTGGTGGACCCGTTGGGTGGAACAAATCTTTATGTCTCCCGCTACCAGGCCAGTTTTCTCATCGGCGCCAGCTGCACCGCGCCGAATGAACCGGCGGCCGCGCCATCCTTCTTCTCCAGTTCCATGACCAATCTGAATAGCTGGCATTGGGGCCCCATGCAATGCCCGCAATTTTCCACGACAAACATGTACTCTTTCGCCCCGGCAGACTACCTTAAGGGCCGACAGCGCAACTGGCTGTTCGGGTTCAATGGAGTTTCCTTCAGCGACGCGCTCAACATGGAACAGGCGGTCAGTCCGAACGGCGGCACGCCCGGCCTGCAAACTTGGAGCGCTTACGACGGTGAAAGCGCTTTCGAGCAAGGCACCAACGCGCTGCCGGCGGTGTCGGCCTGGAACCTGCCTGATGGCAACAGCTACTACGCGTGGACTCAACGGAACGTCTGGGGGAACCCGGCCGTCGTGTAAGAGACTTGGTCGCAATCCTTTGGCGGCCCATCCCTGATCCGAACCAACCAGTATTTCTACTACACCAAAGGCATTGACCTGCAGCAACAAATCGGACCTCTGGGCGAGACAATGGGCGGCTTTAGCTACGACACCCGTCATGATGTGCTGACGGCAACCAACGCGGTTGGATACGTGGCGACTTACACATACGATGGCCAGGCGCGCTTGACCAGCGTGACCAGCCAAGCGGGCCTCACGACGACCAACGCCTATTCCTCTTCGGGCGCTTACACCAATTGGATTCAGCAACGTATTGATCTCCAAATCCACCGCACGAATTCCTATTTCTATTCCAATGATCTTGTCGTGATCCAGACGAACGAGCTTGGCCTTATGACCACCAACACGTGGGACAATCTCCAGCGCCTGACCAGCAGGTCATTTCCCGACTCCACTTATATTTCCAACATTTACGTCAATCTGGACCGGATCAAAAGCATTGACCGGCTTGGCAATCAAACCAAGTACGGCTACGACGACTTGAGACACTTGGTGGCAGTGACCAACGCTCTGACCAACGTGACCCTTTCCACCTATTGCACCTGCGGCGCCTTGGAATCGGTGCAGGACGCGCTGGGCTATGTCACGTCCTTTTCTTATGACATCGCGGGACGCCGGGTCAACATCACTTATCCCGACACAACATCCATGTCAAACAACTATAACCTTTTAAGCCAGATTACAAACACGCTAGACGGGGCCGGGAGAGGCGTGACAAACCGGTACACCGATCAAGGTCTTTTGTACGCCTCCAGCAACGGCGCCGGACGCGTGTTTCTGAATTCGTTTGACATTGAGAATCGGTTGACAAACAGCGTGGATGGCAACGGCGTCGTGACGACGAATATTCTACGCCGCCGGTAATGATTACCGTGGCCAACCGCACGGAAACTGCCGCCCGCGTGAAAAACGTGTTCGACAAGAAGAAGGTTTTGATTGATGAACTCTGTCACGCGGAATGACTCTTCACATTGATTCCAAAGTGCTCGATATGGCGGAAGCGAAAGAGGACGAGGGCGAAACGCAACCAGATAACGGCGCGGGTGACGATGACGACGAGCCGAAACAGAAGAAATTGACCAAGGCGGAGCAGGCGGAATTGCTGCGCAAGATCGTTGATACCGTGGGCAAAGTTGGCGAACCTGGCGAGAAAATCCAGAATGTGATTTCGGTTGGAATGCTGTCGGAAGGATGGGATGCGAAGACCGTGACACACATCATGGGCTTACGGGCTTTTTCGAGCCAGTTGCTTTGCGAGCAGGTGGTCGGTCGCGGCTTGCGCCGGACGAGCTACGAGACGAAAAAGGGTAAGCACCCGATCACGGACGAGGAAGTGGAACTTTTTGAGGCGGAGTACGTGAACATTTTTGGAGTGCCGTTCACTTTCCTTCCACACGAAGGCGGGGCCGATGGCCCACTGCCGCCGCCGCCACCGAAGACGCGGATTGAACCGGCAAGGGAAAAGGTTGGCTTTTTGATTAGCTGGCCTAACATCATCCGCATTGACCATGTTTATCGCCCCAAGCTGGAATTGGATTTGAAAAAGATCGAGCCGCTGGTGCTCAACGCAACGGACAATATCGAAAATGCGGAGTTGGCTGCCGTCGTGGCGGGCAAGCCGAATCTAGCGGTGATGACGGAGATTGACCTGCAAGCGTTGGCCGTGCGTTTCCGATTCCAGAAGATCGTTTTTGAGGTCGCCCGCGATGTCTATGACCAGCTGAAGCCAGGGTGGAAAGGCAACAAAGAAAGCCTGCTGGCCCAGGTCATCCGGCAGGTCGAGAAATTCATCGCCTCGCCGATGCTCGAAATCAATCCACCGCTGTTCTATCAGGACGAGATGAAGCGCCGCGTGCTGGTGGCCTTGAACATCCGCATCAACCCGCGAGAGGACGACGTTCCGAGCGGCCAGATCGGGCTGCCGTTGGGCGCAGCCGAGGGCATTCGGAGAATCCTTGATCGCGTCGAAAACCTCGCCGGAGATGGCAATCTTCGTGATTGAAAGCAGCGGCGACCCGGATTTGAACGCAACCAACGAGGAAATCACTTGGCTCAAGTGATGTGCTTTTGCGGAATCTTGAAGGAATGATGAAGGCAACAATGCGGATGACAAAACAAGAATTCCAAACAATTTACCCGCTCGTCTTGGGCTGGATTCAGAGAACGCTGGAGCATCATGCACCGGCAGCACGACCCGTCGCATCGCTCGGCTTTAACCGTCTGTCGCTTTATTATGACAAGGACACCCTGACCACATCGAAGGTCATTCCAGTGACAAGGGTGCCGGTGCCGCCCGTGTCGGCAATGGGTCTGGCTCGATTTGTCGAATTCGAGCAGATGGACATGGCAGGCATCACTTACCTCGACACCTATTTCGTTCGTGCCGATCACATCCACGACGAGTCCCTCCATTTCCACGAACTGGTTCACGTCATCCAGTGGCGGTTGCTCGGCCCCGAAGAGTTTTTGGAGCGTTACGCCGATGGGCTTGAACGCTTCGGCTATCGCAACAGTCCGCTGGAAGTCATGGCCTACGATCTTCAGGGCAGGTTTGAGCGTGACCAGCAACCGTTCAGCGTCGAGGCGGCCTGCCAGAATCTGCTGTGAGAGTTGGCCAGCAGCACATGAGGACAATCTGTACACGAAGGCAATTTCTGGCGACTGCCGCGCAAACGTTCGCCAGAGTGACCTTGACGGGCAGGAGTTCAGGCGTCCGGGCCGCCTTCCCTACCCCCGGCCAGCGCCGATCTGGTCTGGCAAGTAGTGAGCGTTCTGGATATGGTCCGCCCATGCCAACACGCGACAATGGCTCCATCCAATTATACCGGGCGTCCCTCACGACACGGGAACACCGCGAGTTCGAGCGGGCGGAGCGCATCATCGTCAGAGGATTGAGATCATTTTTGGAAGTCGGCATGGCGCTCAAGGAAATCCGCGACCAGCGCCTATACCGTCAGCAGTACGAGACGTTCGAGGAATACTGCATCAAGAGATGGGATTTCAGCCGCCCACGCGCATATCAGCTTTGCGCGGCCTCGGAGGTCATGGCCGATTTGTCTACAAATGTACACAACCGGCTGCTGCCGGAAAGCGAGGCGCAGGCCCGCCCGCTGACCCGCCTTAAAGAAAAAAAGCATCGAAAACGGGCGTGGGAGATGGCGGTCAGGATGGCGGCGGCGCAAGGGCGTCCGGTGACGGCGCGGGATGCTGAAGAGGCGGTTAGCGTGCTCAGTG
This sequence comes from Verrucomicrobiales bacterium, assembly GCA_003140095.1. Taxonomy (GTDB): domain Bacteria; phylum Verrucomicrobiota; class Verrucomicrobiia; order Limisphaerales; family Palsa-1400; genus Palsa-1400. Next base: position 17,257 of record PLIU01000495.1, read on the forward strand.
CGACCATCGCGCCCACCCTGGTCAACGGCGTGGCCGTCCACAAATCTTCAGAGAGCATACGGGCCGCTGCAATTCTGGCAGCGCCGGTTATGACCGAGATTGTGCATGGCGATTACTTCGTCAACAATGTGGAGCGCATGCAATACGGCACCTTGGGGACGCGAGCGGGAGCGGCGGGATGCGGAAAGGACACTACAAAACACGTTCCATTTCCACATTGAAGAGCGAGGTAACTTTTCATCAGTCCGAGAAGTCTCTCCTGATGGCCTCGACGCCAGCAATCTTACCCAAGCCACTTCTTACTTCGGCAAAATTCCTCCCGTAACTGAGCTCGACCTCAGCTATTGTCCCGCGCTGACGAATGTGGACGGTCTGAACGGCCTGGCCGCGCTCACGAACCTCGACCTCAGCGGTTGTACCGCGCTGGCGAATGTGGACGGTCTGAAGAGCATAACCGCCCTGAAGAGCCTCAAACTCAACCATTGTGACGTGCTGGCAGACGTGGACGCTCTGAAGGGCCTGGCCGCGCTCACAAGCCTCGACCTCAACGGTTGTACGGCGCTGTGGACGGTTTGAAGGGACTGGCCACACTGAAAAGCCTCGATCTTACGGGTTGCGACGCGCTCAAGAATGTGCGCGGTCTCAAGGGCCTGGGCATGGACTTCGAGCAGCAAGTTGAGCTTCTGTGCCGCACCCTGAACTCGCTGGAGGCACAAGCAACAATCCAAAAGAAAATAGGGTGCGATGTCCCGTCCTTCCGTATCGACCACCGCTGACACGAGTACACGTCCGAAGAAGTTGGGCGTGTGGGCTATGAGTTGGCGGTTTCGCTGGACGATAGTGTACGCATCCAGTTCTGAGCGAAAAACTCCAATGTTCCGTTCATCTTCAAATGGGTCTTCGCTGTCATAGTCCGGGTGTGTGTGGCGCTTGAAGAGCTTGTAAACACGACTTCCTTCTGAATCAGAAATTACCCACGAAAATGCACCTTTGTCGATGAGTTGGCTTTGAGCGAGCGTAATTCCTGACGTTGTCATTTCAATACCGGTAAAAGCGTTTTCTGGTTATTAGGCGTTTCGGGTTCTGGGCGAACGCAGAGCATCGAATGCTTTGTGGAGTGCGCGGCAAATACGTTTAGCCTCCCGTTTGGTTTTGTGAGTGGAGTCCTCGAAGATTCCGCAGAACGGTAGGTCTGCGATATTCTCAAACGCGCCGAGGACGTAACGAAGCTGGCGATAAGCGTGCGTTGCGCGAAATCGCCAAGGTACCCGGATACCTCCCATTTTGAAGCCGACGTAAAGCGAATCCTGCTTGTGCTGGTCGAGTTTGCTGTGGTCACCAACGAGTCTTTCAACGACTGGCTGATGGCCCTTGGCCCGACCGCGATAAATGCCCCACTCCTGCTTGTTGCGGTGGGAGTAGAACATCTGGCGTGAGAACAGATGATCCATGCGGTCAGGCACCAATCGAAAGCCACCGTCGTTGAGAACCGCCTCGGAGCAAACATGGTCCATCATTTGAATCTTGCCGACTTCCTCGAAGGAAAGGATAGCCAAGGCATACGCGCTCGGAAATGCTCCCGCCCGATACAGTGTGCAGGCGTCCAGAAACAATCGAGCGGCGTTCGCGTAGACCGCACGTTCAAGTCGAACCGTGGTAGCGTAGCGAACCGGATTCTTTGCTTGCTTTGGTTGGCTCACAGACGCCCCTTGTAATCCCGCCGTTTGGAGAACACAAGAGGGACATGCGGCAACTTTGGATTTGGGCCACCCACTGGGCTGTCTCAAGGACCAGCGGGCGGGATGTGCTCAGGTCCGGTGGACCCCGTCCGGCAGTGCGTGCGACGGACCTTCACTCCTCCGGCCTGGTCGCGGGCGCTGGCATGAGTAAATTGTTTACAATTCAACTGCCCAACGGTGAGACATCCTGCTGCGGGTTGATTCCGTTACTTACATTGATGATAATTTCAGAATTGGTCGCTCCGCCGACCGGCCATGTCCACTCCGCACCGCCGCCGCAACCGCAACCGGCTCGGCTCGACGCGGTCGATGAGCGCATCATCGAAGCCCTTCGGATCCGTGGCCGCTACGGCGCTGGGGTCTGGGAACTCATCAACGCCCTGGCCGATGCCGATGAGCATGGGAGCCGGGCCAAACTTCGCGCAGCCAGGGTTTCTCTATGGCACCGGTTGCGGAGCCTTTTGGGTCGAGACGTGATTTTTCGACAAGGCCGGAAGCGCATTTCCCTGTTCAAGCTTCCGACAGAGGGTGTAAGCCGGAGGCGTCGGAAGCGTGCTGGCAGTACGTCAGCGCCAGCACCGGCACAACATACGGCCAGTCACGTCAACCACTTGATTTCCAACTTGCTGGACGAGAATGCTACGTCCCTGACTATCCCGCCGATACCACATAAAACCCAATGCGCATATTCTCCGCCCAGAGCACCTATTGCTATCGAGCGCCTCGACGAAATCAGGCGTGCCGCAATCGACCTCGCCAAACTGCCCCGTGGCGTGAAGCGCCGATTGAGCGGTTATGTGGGTTCGCTTCGGCCACGGGTCGGCCAGCCCATCCGGTTGGCGGATGGCACCAAGGCATTTTTCGGCGGCGCAAAGCGTGGCCAGGTGCTCTTCTTCCTCAATGCCGACTATCGCATGGAGCGGGGTCGGTGGGGTTTTGTCCGGTCAGCCGCAGTTCGGCTTGTCAAGAATGAATCGGCGGTGGCCTTGGGCCGGGCGAAGCGCGGACGGGTGGAGTGAAAATCCGAGTTAAAGGCCCGCAGTTCCAGGGCTAACGGCAGGCTGCCATGCGAACCAGGAAAGCGACGAGGCCGTCCACGTCGTGCGCCTGTTCCTGCGTTTTAGCGACAGTACCAGCCGGTGCAGGTGCTCGGAGGCCACCCGATGGCCGCAACGACCGCGTCACCATTGAGGCATCGGTATCGCGCTGCGATTAAATTCGGCGGTCATACCGGCTCCGCCATTTTGGCACACACGGCTTGCGCCATATCGGCGTCGAGTCCGCAGCCGATGAATCTCCGCCCAATTAAAAAGCAGGCAAGGAAACACGTTAATGGCAACTGCGGCGAGCACAGCGGGTCGGTGATGACCGCGCTGGGCACAATCCTTTCCTTGGCCATCTGGTCAAAAAGCTCCTTCATTGAACAATTGCCTTTCGCACCCGCGCCACCCATGAACGGGTCACAAACCAATTGTCCCGGCTTGGTGAGCCGGTGAATGAGGTCCATTATCCCGCCAAATGGCGGGTCGTCATTTTGTGGCTGGAACCCCCATTTCCCCACACCATTGCTTGACGAGCGCGTTGGCCTCTCGGCCTTGGCGGCCCAGCCTTTTAAACCGTCTCTTGGCCTGCCGGGCAGCCAGATGCGCCTCGTGGGCAATTTCAAAAGCCAGCGCGGTCGCAAGATTGAAGCACCAGTAGTCCCAGGCCCGTTGCTGGCGCAAGTCGGCAGGCGGCAGGCAAGAGAAGAACTCCGCCTTGGAAACCGGAAACGCCACAATGCCGCTGCCGCTGAGAAGCCGGGTGGTTTGAGCTTGCCGCGCCCGCGCCTCCTGTCTGGCTTGGACTGCCTTGACCCGACTAACAAACTCGAACTGGATGGTTTCGATTTCTGTCATGTAGTTACTTTGTAGTTTGGGTGTATTGGGAAATCCCTTCTGGCGAGTGGTTCAGGTTGTGAAATTGAGGGCAGCGCCAGGATGTCAACCGCGTTGCCCAGTGATGCCTGCGCATCCAAACGTGGAGTTACCACCGGCACCGGCTGGGCGGGATTCGCAGGAGCGCCCGGCCCACAAGGAAAGCAAGATTCAACGATTTCATTCTCGCCACTTTGCGTGTGGGATTCAACGTCCTCATCTTTCCCACATTTTGCGTGGTGTTCCACGGGGAACATAAGGCCATGCACACGGGCGCGGCCCTTGCCAATCTGCTCGATCAACCGGCGCTCGCGCAAACGCCGCAACATCGACTCGATGCCGCGCTCTGAAAGGTAAGGAGGTTGGACACGGGCTTAAAAATGAGGAATTCTAATCATAAGCGACATGCTTATGTTAAGCTCAATTTGGACAGGAATGAAGTATGAATTAGGAATTAGGAAGGAAGAAGCGGCAAGGCCACTTCACGGCGGCACAGTCAGACCCGGTCAAACCCAATCAAACCCAATCAAACCGGGTCAAACCATTTTCGCTCCCGAAGAAGTTGCTTATGACGGAGGGGCAATGAAGGGCCTAGATCGCTCTTGCAACTGTGTCTCAATTGCCCTAGGTTCAATACGTGAAGAAGCCGCAGCCACAGCAGCAGCCGCAATCGGGCAATGGGGACGGGCCTTGTCCGCAGCCGTTTTTGTGCCCGTTGAGCAGTGTCAACACGGGCGTAGCGGTGCGCATCAAACAGTTGTCGGCGCCGCCGGAGGTCACCCACCGCCTGCGTGAGATGGGCTTTTGCGAGGAACAGAAAATCAAGCTGCTCAGCCGGCACAGCAACCTGATTTGCCAGGTTTGCAACGCCCGCCTGGGCATCAGCACTCGCCTGGCCGAACAGATCCTGGTCGAGCCGCTTTCCCGCCAGAAGGTGGCTTGATTATATGACTCCACAACCACTGACCGCGCTGAAAATCGGCGCTGCCGGCACGGTTAGCGAAATCAAACTGCGCCCCGATCAACGCGGACGCCTGCTCGAAATGGGCCTGCTGGTCGGCACTCCCGTGCAATTGGTCCGCTTCGCCCCGCTGGGCGACCCGGTGGAAATCAAGGTGCGCGGCTACCATTTGACCCTGCGCCGCCACGATGCGGAGCAAATCTGGGTGCAATCGGCCGGTTGAAGCCGCCGCCCCCCGCCCGATGGAATCGCCGCCGAAACAGGAGGAAGACGCCAGAGTAATTGAGACTGAGTCTCAATTAGGCCGGCCCGCTTCGCCCAAGGCCGGCCGCACGGCCCAGCCACGCCCGGCTTCCTGCGTCGTCCTGACGGGCAATCCCAATTCGGGCAAGACGACGGTCTTTAATGCTTTGACCGGGTTACGCGCGCGAGTGGGCAATTACGCCGGCGTGACCGTGGAGCGCAAGGAAGGCCGTTTCCAGTCCAGCCCGCCCGATCTGCCGCTGACGGTGCTGGACCTGCCCGGAACTTACAGCCTGAGTCCGCAATCATTGGACGAACAGATTGCCCGCGATGTTCTCTTTCATCGCCTGCCCGACGTGCCCGCGCCGTCGGTGGTGGTGGTGGTGGTGGACGCCTCCAACCTCGAACGCAACCTTTATTTCGCCACGCAAGTTATTGAGCTGGGCTATCCGACCATACTTGCTTTGAACATGGTCGATGTGGCGGAAATGATCGGACAAAAAATAGACTCGGACCAATTGGCGGCTGAATTGGAAACACCGGTGGCGCCGATTGTGGCCAGCACGGGCGAGGGCATTCGTCAACTGCAACAAAAAATCATCGAGGTCGTCCGCGGCAAAACCGCCCGGCCCGCGCCGCGGATGTATTGCGATTTGCCCGCCGCTTACGAAGCGGAGATCGGCCCGCTGGCGGCGATGCTGGCGCGGCACGACGGCCGGCCGCCGGCGCTGCTCCAAGCCGAGGCGCTGCTGGTTTTGTGCGACGAAAAATTCGTGGCCGGCGCGCCGGAGCGATATGCGGCGGCCATTGGCCAGGCGGCAGCGGCCGCGCGGCAACGGCTGGAAAGCGCCGGCATCGACTGGCGCGGCGCGGCCATCGAGGCCCGTTACGCGCGCATTGCCGCCATCAACCAACGGGTGGCCGCGTCGGCCGGCGCGCCGGTGGAAACCGTTAGCGACCGGCTCGACCGAATTGTCACGCATAAAATTTGGGGCATGCTGATTTTTCTGGCGGTCATGGCGCTGATGTTTTTGAGCATCTTCACATTCGCGCAATGGCCCATGGATTTGTTAAGCGGATTCTTCAGGCTGGCGGGTTACGGTGTGGCGAAGGCCATGCCGCAAGGCGAACTGGAATCTTTGCTGGAAAATGGCGTCATTGGCGGAGTCGGAGCTGTCGTGGCCTTTCTGCCGCAGATCTGCCTGCTGTTTCTTTTCATCGGACTGTTGGAGGACACCGGCTATATGGCGCGCGCGGCGTTTCTGATGGACCGGTTGATGAGCAAAGTAGGGCTGCACGGCAAGAGCTTCATTCCGATGCTCAGTTCTTTTGCCTGCGCGATTCCTGGGATCATGGCCACGCGAACTATTGAATCGCCCAAGGACCGGTTGGTGACGATCCTGGTGGCGCCGTTGATGAGCTGTTCGGCGCGGTTGCCGGTTTACGCGTTGCTGATTGGGGCCTGCATCGCCGGCGGCGTGCTGCTGCAAAGCTTTACCATGTTGTGCATGTATCTGCTGGGCATAGTGGTGGCGCTGGGCATGGCCTGGCTCTTCAAGAAAACGCTGCTCAAAGGGGAAACACCCATGCTGGTGATGGAATTGCCGCCCTATCGGCGCCCGGTGCTCAAGGTCGTCCTGCGCCACATGTGGGACCGGTCGAAATTGTTCCTGCAGAGGGCGGGAACCGTGATCCTGGGCATCAACATCCTGCTCTGGTTTCTGACCAGTTATCCCAAACATCCTGAGATGGCGCGGCGTTACCAGGCGGACCGCGCCGCTATGATCAAGGGCTTTTCCCACACGCCATGGAACCAGGCTCAGACCAATGCGCTGGCGCAATTGGATGCCGACGAAGCGGCGGCCAACGTCCAGCGCAGTTTTGCCGGGTACGCGGGGCGAATGTTGGAGCCGGCGATCGCGCCGCTGGGGTTTGATTGGAAGATGGGCATCGGCATCTTGTCATCCTTTGCGGCGCGGGAGGTGTTCGTGAGCACCATGTCTATAGTTTACAGTCAGGCCCGTCCCGCCGGCGACGACGAAAAAGCCCTCAACCGCAAACTGCAAACGATTTTGCAGGAACAAAAATTTCCCAGCGGGGCCCGCGTTTACACGCCGTTGCGGGCCGTCACGCTGATGGTTTTTTACGTCCTCGCGCTGCAATGCGTGAGCACCGTGGCGGTGGTGCGCCGCGAAACCAATTCCTGGAAATGGCCGATCTTCCAGTGGCTCTACATGGGGGCGCTGGCCTGGTTGCTGGCCTTTGTCACTTACCAGGGTGGACGTTGGCTGGGGTTTGGCTGAAGGGGCAAGGAGGCTCGGCTCAAATGACAAACGAACGATTAGAGCGAATATGATTTTCGCGGGTGTAAGGTTGCCGAATGGGAATATTAAATTTGAAAATCCGCGCGGGAAGCCGTTCAATTCGGTGGCAGCAGTGCCGGGCATGAGTTTGTTCGATTTTATTTTGAATGTCGTGGGATTGGTGTTGTGGTTGAATTGGCGGGCCATTCCATTGACGGTGCAGGCACCTCCAGGTGCTTCGCTGGCTTCGACGCTCCGTCGCGCCGGGCCGCCGCGACCGCGCTTTTATTACCTGGCCGGATTGATCGCATTGCTGGCGGGGCGGGCTTTGGTTTATTGGCAATTGGGCGGTCCGATTGGCTGGGTGGCGCGCATTCCGCTAGGTCCGACGACGGTTGGGTTCCGCAGCGATGTGCCGGGGCGCATGGCGTTGTTTTCGGTGTGCAGCTTTGGGGTGGCGCTGGGGATTTTCTATTTGTGCCTGTTGTTGCTTTCCTGGATTAATGGACCGGTGGCGGAGACCGAACCGGGCCAGCGCCTGGTGCGCTCGCAATTGGGGCTGCTGGATCGCTGGCCGGGGGTGATGAAATTGCTGCTGCCGCTGCTCTTCACGGCGGCGCTTTGGTGCCTGCTCCATCCGTGGCTGACCCGCCTGGGCCTGGTGCCGCGCCAGGCCCATGCGCAATGGCGCGTGCTGGCGCAAGGGGCGGTCATCGGCCTGGGGGCGTATCTGGCGTTGAAATTTTTTCTGGTGGGCATTCTCGCACTGCATCTCTTCAGCAGCTACGTGTATCTGGGCGAACTGCCCCTTTGGAGCTTTGTCAACACTACCGCGCGCGGCCTGCTGCGCCCCTTGCAGTGGCTGCCGTTGCGCGCGGGCCGGGTCGATTTCGCGCCGGTCCTGGCCATGGCGCTGCTTTTGTTCACCGCGCCCTTGGGGCAGCGCGGCTTGACCCAGATTTTTCAAAGGCTCATTTGACCAGGAGACATTTCCATGATCGCGACGCTGCCCGAAGTTAAAAAGTTCCTCCAATCCTCGCCCGTCAACATGCGCATTGGCGGGCAATGGACTGCCGCGGCCAATGGCAAGACCATCGAGGTGCGCGATCCGGGAGAGGGCGCGGTCATCGCGCATGTTCCCGATGGCGGCGCGGCGGACATCGACTTGGCGGTGCGGGCGGCGCGCGAGGCTTTCCGCAAGAGCGGGTGGGCCGAAATGCCGGCCAACGACCGGGCCGTGCTGCTGCACCGGCTGGCGGATTTGATTGACAAGCATGCCGGCATCATCGCCCAGATCGAATCGCTGGACGTGGGCAAACCGATCGCGGCGGCGGCGGGGTTCGACATCCCGCACGCGGCGCAGACGTTGCGCTATTACGCCGACCTGTCCGTGCATACCCGCCGGCGGGAACCCATCGCCGTGAGCGGATTCGACGCCCGCACGGTACGGTTTCCCTTCGGCGTGTGTGCTTTCATTTTTCCGTGGAATTTCCCGTTTTTGCTCGTCGGCTGGGGCGTGGCGCCGGCGTTGGCGGCGGGCAATACGGTGGTGATCAAGCCGGCGGAAGACACGCCGCTTTCGACGCTTTATTTCTGCCGACTGGCGGAGGAAGCGGGGTTGCCGCCGGGGGTCGTCAACGTCGTCACCGGCTTGGGGCACACGGCGGGCGCGGCGCTGGCGGGGCATGCCGGAATCAACAGCATGTCCTTCACCGGTTCGCCGGAAGTGGGCCGGCTGATCGCGGAGTCGTGCGGGCGCAACCTGGTACCGGTGAAGCTGGAATTGGGCGGCAAAGGGGCGGCGGTGCTGTTTGAGGACATTGACGTGCCGGCGGCGGCGCAGGCGCTGGCCGGGGCGATCACGTTGAACACGGGCCAGGTGTGCTGCACGGCGACGAGGTGGATGGTGCAGAAGAGTATATTTGACAAGTTCGTCGGGGCGGCCATCCAGGAGCTGGAGAAGACGCCGATCGGGCATGGTTTCGAGGCGGGGACGAAGATGGGTCCGCTGGTGAGCGAGAAACAGCGCCGGCGGGTTTTGGGCTACCTGGAGCGCGGGGCCGGGAGCGGCGCCGAATTCCTGCTGCGCGGCGGCGCGGCGACGGTCGCGGGGCACGAAAACGGGTTTTACGTCAAGCCCGCCTTGCTCTGCGGCCCGGCGGACAACGTGTGCGCGCGGGAGGAGATTTTCGGGCCGGTGGCGTATGTGCTGCCTTTTGGCGAGGAGGAGGAAGCGATTGAGTTGGTCAACCGTTCGCGCTACGGCCTGGCTAACAGCGTGTGGAGCAGCGATCTGGCGCGGGCCAATCGCGTGGCGGAGAGCCTGGTGGCGGGCAACAGTTGGATCAACGCGCACAATCTTTTTGCGCATGGGATACCCTACGGCGGGTGCAATCTCAGCGGCCTGGGCGGCGGCGTGCTCGGGCCGGAAACTTTACTTGACTACATGCGCCCGCAATCGGTGGTCAGGCCGTTACAGTAGAGAAGAATGCCGAGGCCGCGCCAAGGAAGGATGTTCGTGAAAATTCGAGGTTTCCGCATTTTTGGAAAACGGGAAAATTGAGAAGGCCACCTAATTCACGGGAGCGCATCAAAACTCTTTGAAGCCATCTTCAATCGCCAGTGCCGCGCGGTGGGGGGACTTGCGCGAGGAACCCGGGCGGCGTTCGCGGGGGTGGGTCGGGAAATCGAGACGGGCCGAGGGGCGCGGCGCGGCTGCGCCGTTGGAGGGGAGAGGAAGAGGGTTGGAGTGATGGGTCAAGTTGCCAACGAGCCTGGCCAGCGCGCCGACGTCGGATTTCAAGGAGGCGGCTTGCGTGTTCAAATTCTCGGCCGCGCCGGCATTTTCTTCAGCGCTGCCAGCGTTGGTTTGGGTGACTTGATCGAGTTGGTTGACGGCGGTGTTGACTTGGGCAATGCCTTGGCTCTGTTCGGCGGAAGCGGCGGCGATTTGCCCAAGCAGTTCATCGACCGTGCGGGCCTTTTCCACGATTTCCTGCAGGCTGGCGGCGACTTTGGCGCTGATTTCAACGCCATGCTGGCTGCGGGTGATGGAGTCCTCGATTTTGTCGGCGGTTTCGCGGGCGGCCTGTGCGGAACGCTGGGCCAAATTGCGGACTTCGTCGGCCACGACGGCAAAACCCATGCCAGCCTCGCCGGCGCGGGCGGCTTCGACGGCCGCGTTTAACGCCAGGATGTTGGTCTGGAAAGCGATCTCATCGATGGTCTTAATGATTTTGCCGATGTTGTTGCTGGAGGACTTGAGGGCGTCCATGGCCAGGCTCATCTCGCGCATGCCGTTGAACCCGGTGTCGGCGGCAGAACGAGTCTGAGCGGCGAGTTTCTTGGCGTGCTCGGCGTGTTCGGCGTTGCGACGGGTCATGCTGGCGATTTCTTCCAGCGAAGCGCTGGTTTCCTCCAGCGAGGCGGCTTGTTCGCTGGCACCCTGGGCCAACGTCTGGCCCGAACTGGAAATCTGGCCGGAAGCCAGGGAAATTTCTTCCGAAGCCCGGTCGATCTCCCCCGCCACGCGGTGCAGCAAGCGATTGAGGCCGACGGTAGTGGTCCAGGCGAGAGCGGCCCCGGCGAGCACGGCCACCAAGGTCAGCCCGCTGACGGTCCAATTGGCCATGCGCGTGGCGCTTTGCACTTGCTGGCTGGCCAGAAGTCCGAATTTGGCGTTCGCTTCGAAGAGATCGTCCAAGGCTTTCAAGTAGGCGGTGAAGGCCGGTTGCAGGGCATGATTGAATTTGGCCAGCGCCTCCTCGGTGCGGCCCTCGCGGCTCTCAGCCAGCGCGTCGTCGTAAAGGCGGTTGTAGCCGCCGCGCGCGTCGGCCACTTTTTGATAGGCTTGACGGTCATCGGCGCGGAACACGGTGGCTTGAAATTCCTGGAGCGATTTCAGGACGGTGTCGGCACAAGCGGCTGCGTCGTCCTCATAATGCTTGTTTTCGGCGGGGGTCTTGGTGTTGAGGAGGCACAGGAGGTCCAACTGGCGCTGGGCGACGAGGGATTTGACTTTTCCGGCCAACGTCACTCCCGGCAGGGCGTCATCGACGATGGCGCCGAAATGGGCCTGAATACGGCCAATGGCGACCAACCCGGCGGCGCCGACCAAGGCGGTTAGTAACAGGATCGAAGCGAATCCCAGGGCAATGCGTTTTTTGATGGTCCAATCTTTCACAAGGCGCGGCGGCAAGCACGCGAGCCGACTGATGCCGTCAACCGCATCGCCAACTCGCGTTCTGCCTGTCTATCACCTTTGATTATCGGCGGATAGCGTCCTCGACTTGAGGCTGCGGGAAGGTCAGTCATTCCAAGGGTTCAGGCTTATGTCCAGGAACAACGTGGCCTCGGGCGAGCGGAACACCATTCTTTCGGAAACCCCGCGCGGAATAGCGCGCATAGTGAACTGGGAGGTGCGATAGAGAGTGGGCACCGTCAAACGGCAAGGCAGGCCCGCATCAGCCAGGTTGGAGAGAAAGTTGCCGGCCACCACGTTGATCAACTCGGTGACAGCGTCGTCCTTCTCCCCGCTGGAGGTGAGCGACTCCACCGGCACGCCGAGCATGCGGGTGGCCAGGATGCGGCCGGTTTCCTCGGTCAAGCGAAGTTGGATTTTGCCGGTGACTTTGCCGCGAAAATTAACCTCGCACACCATGTGCTCTTCGCGGATCGGCGACACCTCCCGCGGATGGACGGGTCTGAGCTGGCTGGCCAGCATAATGCTGAAGGTCTTGATCAACGCCCGCATTAGCAGGTCCCCCATGGCCAGGAGAAAGACCACGCCCAAGCCGGAGCGCATCAGCGCCGCTTCCACCGCGGCCCCATCCGCGGGCTGCTCGCTTTTGCCAGCGGGCTGGGTCAGGCGCAGCAGGCGGGCCGTCAACATGGAATCTTGGGTGATGACGTGAGCGACGGCCTCCAAATCGGCGTTTTGGCTGGCCATGAGGCGAGTCAGGCGGACGACGCTTTCGGGAATCGGTTCCAGGCCAAAGCGCCGGGCAATTATTTCTGTATCAAAGTCAGTCATCATCGAATTCCGACGCGGGGCAATTTTCTATGCGGTGGCCTTTTTTTGCAACGGCACGGCGCGGGCGGCTTTCTCAATCAACTGCTCGGCCCGGAACGGTTTGACCAAATAATCCTGGACGCCCAATTTGGAGATGTGCAGCACGTTTTCGCGGCCCGACTCGGCGGTCAGCATGATGACGGGCATCTGCTTCAATTCGTCGTCTTCCTTGAGCTTGGCGAGCATGGTCACTCCGTCCATGACGGGCATGGTGATGTCCAGCAGGATGAGGTCCGGTTTTTCGCGCGCGGCGGCGGCCAGGCCTTCCTCGCCGTTGGCGGCTTCGATGACAACACAGTCGTAGGGCATGAAGGCGCGGGTGACGATGAGGCGGATGGTCCTGCTGTCATCCACACTGAGCACTTTGATGGGCATAAGCTTTGGAGTCTTTGAATTTGAGATGGATTGCGACCAGAAACTTTTCCTGGCCGCAAAGAAAGAAACATTCGCGCGGGCGAAGATCGGGGGCAATTTCGATGCGAAAGGCCGAGCCGCAAATAACGGTGGGCGTGCTCATGGCGCACCGGAACCCGGCGTCGCACAGGCGCGATTTAAGGCGGCCGCCCAGGATGTTGGTCACTTCACTGACGACGTCATGGACCTGCTCGCCGCCGTGGATTTCATGAATGTGGACGCCCAGCATGGCGGCGGTGATCTTGCGGGCAAAAGCCTCCGAAACATGGAGAAACACCGCCCCCGTCACGCTCTCTCCCGCCAAGCCGACGGTGCCGACGACCCTTTCCGAATGATCGGGGCGAGGGTTCGCCGCGGCGGATTGAACGCTCAAAGAAAGCATCCTTTCAAAAACGTCGCGCAACGCCTGGTCGATCAGCGGCTGGATGTCGATGGGTGGAGGCGAGCGGCGCATAGCTAGAGCAGGGGATAAAGTATGGACGCGGCGCCGGCAGATTTCACGGTCGAACCGGTGGCGGAGCGCCGCGTATGCCTCTCGAGTTCCTTGAGGATGGCTTGCGGGATGCCTTCCAGCGAAACTTGGCGGTCCACCGCGCCGAGTTCGACCGCCGCCTTGGGCATGCCATAGACGACGCAGGTTTCCTCGTCCTGGGCCAAGGTGCGCGCGCCGGCGGCTCGGAGCATCTTCATGCCCTGTGCGCCGTCCGTGCCCATGCCAGTAAGCAACGCCGCCACAGCGAAATCGCCGGCGCATTCCGCGGCGGATTCGAAGAGCGCGTCCACCGCCGGACGGGTGAAATGTAACAAAGGCGATTGGTCCAACACCACTCGGTATCGACCCTCTTTGGCGCGCAACCGCATGTGATAATCGCCGGGCGCGATCAGACATGAACCGGCGCGCACCTCCTCTCCATGAATGGCCTCGCGCACTTGGAGTTGGCAGGTTTGGTTGAGGCGGTCGGCAAAGGCGCGGGAAAAAACAGGCGGGATATGTTGTACCACACAAATGCCCGGCGAACAAGCCGGCAGACGGCACAAGACGGACGAGAGCGCTTCCACTCCGCCTGTCGAGGCCCCCAGCACGATAATCTGGCGCGGGTCGTAGTTCTGCTGCGGGAAAGGGGAGGTAATGATGTCGGCGGCCACGCTTGGGGCGCGGCGCGCACCAGCGGCGCCTTTGACGCGATAAGCCAATTGGCATTGGAGGTCCGCCATCGAGCGCGCCCCGGAAGGCTTGGCCAAAACATCCACGGCTCCGGCCCCCAGCGCGCTCAAGGCCGCTTCGGAACCACTTTGCGTGATCGAACTGATGATGACCGCCGGAATGGGCCGCTGCTGCCGCAGGATTTTCAAAAAACTGATGCCATCCATGCGCGGCATTTCCACATCCAGCGTCAGCACGTCGGGATTAAGCTCTAGGATTTTGTCCCGCGCCATGTAAGGATCATTGGCCGTCCCGACTACTTCGATCTCGGGGTCGGCGCGCAGAATATCGCTGATGACTTTTCGGGCCAGGGCGGAATCGTCGACCACCAGCACGCGGATCTTCTTTGGGGTGATCATGATAATATTGCTCTTACTCCTAGGTCACAAACATGAATTTCGCAAGGTGTCGGAAATCAATGGTCCATTGCCCATGTTTGTGGAAAGGATTACGATAACGATTAACACTAGGAGGAAAGGCCGCCCAAGAGAATGGAATGCACCTCACGCTCATGCGACGGACAAATATTGGTTGACCGCTTTCATGGCTTCATGCAGGCGCGTGACCATCTGCTCGACTCTCTCCTTTTTCAAGCCCAGCAATTCGGCCATGTTCGGGCTGGGGCGGAGAGCACAGGCGTCGGTGGCGCCCGCAGAAGGACCGGAAAGATGGAACGCGCAATTGGCCAGATAAATGACGGCCGAAAGTTGCGCCACAGGCTGAACAATTGGAGCATGATGATTGGCCACCGCTTCGATGATCATTTCCGGCAAGTTCCACTTTTGCAACAGGCAGGCGCCCACTTCGGCATGATTGGCCCCCAGCACCACCTTCTCCGCCTCAAAGCGGGAGAGAGAATTCTGGGAAATCAAGACGCGGATTTCCGCGCGGCATTTGGGCGTGAAAATTTGGTTCAGGACGAGCTTGCCGATGTCGTGCAACAAGCCGGCGGTGAAGGCCACCGAGGGGTGGAAATTACCGTAGGCTTCGACTTCTGTCAGATACTCCGCACCCATGCCGATGCTTAGGGAATGGCCCCAGAGACCGTTGGCCTCGACGGCATAGCTGGGCAACGCGAACCCCATGGCGCCGCCGAAGCCGATGGCGCAAACCATGCGAAAAATGGCGTGGTCTCCGAGAATCAGGACCGCCTGGTCGATCGAGGAGACCGGGTCTTTCAAACCGGCGTGGGCGGAATTGCAAACCCGCAGCAGTTTGGCCGTCAGCACGTTGTCGCAACGGAGCGTTTGGATCAACTCGTCGCGGTGTGTTTCGGGTTGATTGAGCATCGTGACCAGTTTGCGGGCCGTCTCCGGGACCATGGGCAACTCTTTGACCTGGCTGATGATTTCGGTGGCTGTCATAAATTAGGCGTAGGCTAGGCGCGGCGCAGCCTCGCGTCCGGAGTGGGCTTGGAGGCGATAGACGCTGGGGCAGACCGTGGTCAAGAAGTCGGGCGCGCACAGCAGGCTCTCCGAGTGGCCGACCAGCAAATAGCCTCCCGGAGTCAGTTTGCGGGACAATCGTTGCACCAGGTCTTCCTGTGTTTCCTGATCGAAATAGATCATCACGTTCCGGCAGAAAATCACATCGACCGATTCGGCGAATGGAAATTCGGGTTCAAAGAGGTTGGCGTGGTGGAAGGCCACCAGTTTTTTGAGGTCGTCTTTGACCCGGCAACAGTCCTGATAAGCGCCGACGCCCTTCAAGAAATAGCGCTTCAACCATTCCACTTCCGGCAATTTGACTTGCTCGATCTGGTAAATGCCTTGCCGGGCGCGCAGCAGCATCTGCATGGAAATGTCCGACCCGATGACTTGGCCGCGATACTTGGGCTGGCCGGCGAAAAAATCCGCCAGCATGATGGCCACCGAGTACGCTTCCTCGCCGGAAGAACAGCCGGCGCTCCAAACCCGGAAGACGTCTCCGGGCCGGCGATTTTGGGCGCACACCCATTGCGGCAGCGCGGTTCGGGCCAGAAACTCGAAATGCGGCTCTTCCCGGAAAAAGCTCGTCACGTTGGTCGAGATCACGTCGATGAGTTCGCTCCATTCCTCCTGGGCCTCCGGAGATTTGAGGAAGTCGCAATACGCCTTGAAGCCGGCCAGTCCCAATGCTTTCAAACGGCGCTGCAAGCGTTGGCACACCATTTCCTTTTTGTCGGCCCCCAAATCGATTCGGCTGTGCTTGTACACTAGCTGCCGAAGGAATTCGTATTCCGCCGGGCTGAGCCATGGGTTGCTGTTGGTCGTCGCCATGTAAAATCACATGGATCATCGGACTTTCCGTGCCAAAACTTAAGTCTGAGGCGCGGATGCCGACAAAGAATAAGGCGCCACACCATGAAAGCCGAAGATTGTTCCATTCCCAGGACCCCGTCCAGAGCCCTGCCAGGCAAATACCTCACGTTTGTCCTGGGCGGCGAATCGTATGGCATCGGCATCCTTCAGGTTCGCGAAATCATCCGTCCGACGGCCATCACACCCGTTCCGCAAATGCCTCCTCACATCCAAGGCGTCATCAATCTGCGCGGCAAGATCATCCCGGTGCTGGACTTGCGGGCCAGGTTTGGGTTGGCCGCGCCGGCTGTCAACGATCGCTCTTGCATTGTGGTCGTGCAGGTCAACACGACCGAGTCCGCAGGCGTGCTCACGGGACTGTTGGTGGACTCGGTGGATGAAGTCATCAGCCTTTCGGACAAAGATATCGAGGCCACGCCGGAATTTGGCTGCCGGCTGGATACGCGTCATTTGCTTGGCATCGCCAAAGTGGGGCCGACGGTCAGAATCCTGCTTGATTTGGACCGGATCGTCGGCGATGAAACGCGGGCGCAGGTATGAATTCGATCCCGCAAGAGGCGGAGATGCCCATCGTCCTCAATCTTGCCAGCGACGGCGAACTGCTCAAAGAGTATGTCATCGAATCCCGCGAGCACTTGAACAACATCGAGCAGGGCGCCCTGCTGTTGGAGGAGCATCCGGAGGATGCCGACACCTTGAACAGCGTCTTCCGCTCCTTTCACACTTTCAAAGGCGGCGCGGGATTTCTGAATCTTGTTCCTATCAACCATTTGGCGCACGGCCTGGAGTCGCTCCTGGACCTGGCGCGGCTGCACAAGCTCACGCTGAACGCCGAGCGGATCGATCTGATCTTGCGCGGACGCGACACGCTCAGACAGTTCATTGATCAAATTGACGCGCAACTCACCGGCGCCGCGCCGCCCGCGCCCATTATGATTGCGACCGGCGACTTCGGCCGCCAAATTCAGGCTGCCATGACCAACGAGCCGGAGCCGGCCTCTTCCAGCCAGCAGACGGAGCCAACCGCCGCCGCCGCTCCTTCCGCGGCATCCACAGTCAAGGTGGAAACCTCCAAGCTCGACAGCCTGGTGGACATGGTGGGCGAATTGGTCATTGCGCAATCCTTGGTCGCGCAAGATTTCAACCCACAGGCCGCTGCCGACCCGCGGTTCGCGCGGAACCTGGCGCAAATGGCGCGCGTCACCCGCGAATTGCAGCGCGTAAGCCTGTCCTTGCGCATGGTGCCCATCCGCGGCGTCTTCCAAAAAATGGCGCGCGTGGTGCGCGATCTCGCCGCCCGGCAAAACAAGGAGGTCCAATTGGTGACTGAGGGCGAGGAGACGGAACTGGACCGCAATCTGGTCGAAGAATTGGCCGATCCGCTGTTGCACATGATCCGCAACGCGGTCGATCACGGGATCGAGAACGCCGCGGCGCGCGCTGCCCAAGGCAAGCCTCGCGCCGGCGTCATCCATCTGCGCGCGCGACATCAAGCCGGCGGCATTCTGGTCGAATTGCAAGACGACGGACAGGGACTGGATAAGGAACGCATACTGGCCAAAGCCGTTGAGCAGGGCCTGGCCGCGCCGGACGTCAAATGGTCCGAGGAGGAGATTTTCCATTTCATTTTCGCCGCCGGTTTTTCCACCGCGCGCGAGGTGACTGACCTTTCCGGCCGCGGGGTCGGCATGGACGTGGTGCGGCGCAACATCGAGCGGCTGCGCGGGCGGGTGGAGGTTACTTCAACGCCGGGGCAAGGAACGCTCTTCAAACTGGTGCTGCCATTGACGCTGGCTATTATTGACGGCCTGATCGTCACGGTGGGCGGCCAGCGCTACATCATCCCTACCTTGCTGGTGCGCGAATCCTTCCGCCCGCGCCGCGAGATGATTTCGACCCTTCAAGGCCGCGGTGAATTGGTTAATTTGCGCGGACGCCTGATACCCATGCTCCGATTGGGCGAGCAGTTCGGGGTCAAGCCGGCCGCCAGCAGCCCCGACGAGGGCATCATCGTCGTGGTGCAAACCGGCGCCTCGCTCAAATGCCTGCTGGTGGACGGGTTATTGCACCGACAGGAAGTCGTGATCAAAAGCGTAGGCGAGATGATCCGGCAGCGAAACGCCTGCATCGCCGGCGCTGCCATTCTAGGCGATGGCAGGGTCGGCCTGATCATCGACGTGAATTCGTTGGGGAGTTTCCCGGTCTCCTTTGGCGCGCGCGCGGCGAATAATTGAACATCCTCCCTGGCGTAAGGGGACATTCTTGCCGCCACCGTTGGGCGGACTGGCAATAACTTCCGGTCTTGGGCCGGCGCCAAGCGGCCGCTCCCCTATTTGGGCCGTTTTTGCCGGGTGGCACGTCTGCTGCTGAACAGGAGGAGAGCAAATAGTAATGATTGACGCCCTGTTTACTGGATCCGATTACGTGGCCGCGAAGAAGATGCTGGATGTGACCATCCTGCGTCAGCAAGCCATTGCCAGCAATCTGGCTAACGTGGAAACGCCCAATTACAAGCGCCTGGAGGTTTCTCCCGCGTTCGAAGCTCAATTGCGCCAAGCCGTCGCAAGTCAAAATCCAGCCGAAATCGCCAGCCTGCAACCGGAATTAGCGGTCGATGCCTCCGCCATTTCCGGCCGATCCGACGGGAACACGGTGCAATTGGAGACGGAGATGCTCAAGCTGAACCAAAACACGGTGGAAAGCGCGCTGGAAACGCAATTGGTTAGCAACTCCCTGGCCACGCTCCGTCTGGCCATCACAGGCAAGAGCTGATTTATTTTATGATTAATCTTCTCCCTGGCATCCAAAGCAGTGCTTCGGCCCTCGACGCCGAGCGCATTCGCATGGACGTCGTCGCGCAGAACATCGCCAACGCCAACGTCACCCGCGACGTGGACGGCAAGCCCTATCAGCGCCAGGAGGTGGTCTTCGAGTCGGTGCTATGCGCCCTGCAAGATTCCGATTCCCTCGACGCCGGGGCGAAAACAGTGCAGATCGCCCGCGTGCAAAAAGATGCGCGGCCGCCCCGGATGATCTATAACCCCGGGCACCCGGATGCCAACGCGCAAGGGATGGTGGCGATGCCCAATATTAATATCCACGAGGAAATGGTCGATATGATCGCCTCCTCACGCTCGTATGAAGCAAACCTGGCCGTGGTCAAGAACGCCCGCACCATGGCCATGCAGGCGCTCTCGATTGGCAGGCATTAACACCATGACTTTTTAAATGGACGCTCTTTCCGCAATGAAATTTGTGATGACCCCGCCGGCGGGAGGTCTTTCGGCCCACGCCGCGAAGGACCTTGCGGCATCGGCGGCAAAGTCCATTTCGCCCGCGGAGTTGCAACAGCTCGGTTCGGTCAACTCGGACACTGCGCTCCAATCGTCCGGGTCCGTCGCGGGCAGCGGCAGTAATTTTGCGAATGTGCTGGGCAATTTGGTCAACGAAGTAAACCAAAAGCAGGCGGCCGCCGGCAGCGCCGTCACCGGCTTGTTGAGCGGGCAGAACGTTCCCCTGCACCAGGCGATGATTTCGATGGAGGAAGCCAACGTTTCCTTTCAGATGATGGTAGAAGTGCGCAACCGGCTGCTGGACTCCTACCAGGAATTGATGCGCATGCAGATTTGATAAACCGAAATGAATAAAAACCTCACTCAATTGGGACAGCAGTTGCTGGCCATCTGGAAGCAACTTGGGCTTAATCAGCGCATCAGCATCGTCATGGCCACGGCCGTGGTATTCGTCGGCCTCGGCACGATGGTCTTTTGGTCCAGCCGCCCCGATTTCGCCCTGCTCTACGGCAAACTCGACGATGGCGAAGCCTCCAAGATCGTGGCCGCGCTGGACGAATCCAAGATCCCCTATCAAGTCCGCGGCGGTTCCATCTACGTTCCTTCCGACAAGGTTTATCAAGTCCGCATGCAGATGGCCGGCAAGGGCATTCCGCGCGGCGAGGGAGTCGGTTTCGAGATTTTTGACAAGGCCAATTTCGGCATCTCCGACTTTGTGCAGCGCGCCAACTACACCCGCGCCGTCCAGGGCGAATTGGCCCGCACCATCAGCCAGCTCGATCAAATCGAGTCCGCCCGCGTCATGATCGTCATGCCGGAAAACCGCCTGGTGATCGACAACGGGCGCAAACCCACCGCGTCGGTCTTCGTGCATGTGCGCGGCAGCGCCACCTTGCCCGCCGCCGCCGTCAACTCCATCCGCTTCCTGGTGGCCAACAGCGTGGAAGGGCTGCAAGTCAACAATGTTTCGGTGGTGGACAACCAGGGCAACGTCCTTTCGGAAAACGAGGAGACCGACTCGCTGGCCGGTTTGTCCAACAACCAGCTTACGGCCCGCCGCAACTTTGAACAGTACCTTAGCAAAAAGGCCCAAGGCATGCTCGAACAGGTGCTGGGCGCCGGCCAGGCGGTCGTCCGCGTCTCGACCGATTTGAATTGGGACATCACCAAGCGCACCGAGGTGAAATATGATCCCGACGGCCAAGTCGCCACAACTACCACCATCAACGACGAGAACACCGAGCCGGCCACCAGCAGTCCCGGCGGTCCGCCCGGGGTAACGGCCAATTCGTCGGAAACCAATGTGACGGCGGCCATGCCCGTCAACAAAAGCAAAACCACCAAGAAAGTGACCAGCAATCAGTACGAGATCAACACGATGACCAGTGACGTTACCCAGGCCGCCGGCGGCATCAAGCGCCTCTCCGCCGCCGTTTTCATCGCCTTGCGTTTTGAGGGAAAAGGGGCGGAGCGCAAGGCCGCGCCGCGCACGCCGGAGCAGCTGGAAAAATTACGTCACATCGTGCAAAGCGCCCTCGGATTGGATGCGACCGGCGATGCGAACCGCAAGGATGACATCGCGCTGGAGGAGATGCCCTTCAACGACCAGCCGGCAACGGAATTGACGCAGCAACTGGACCAACAGGAGAAGCGCCAGTTCTGGTATGATACGGCCCTCAAAGGCATTTACCCGGCGCTGGCCGCCGCCGTTCTGTTCCTTTTTTGGCGTTTGTGGCAAAAGACGACCAAGGATGAAATTCCCATTGCCATTCCCGCGACCAATGGCAACGGCAACGGCCATCGCAAGTCCGCCCAGGGCACGGTCACCGTCGAAGTGCTCAACCAGTTGATCCGGGAGAACCCCGCCAACATGACCCAGGCCGTGCGCAGTTGGCTCTCCCGCAGCAAACCCCAGGATTGACCATGATTATGGAAGCCGATATTGCCGCCCAACAAATCTCCAAAATGACACGCCACCAGAAACTGGCGGCGCTGCTGGTCGTGCTGGGCACCGAGAGCGCCGCACAAATTCTCAAGAGCCTGGACGAGCACGAAGTGGAGTTGGTCTCCACAGAGATGGCCAAGTTGACGCTCGTCACCCAGGAGATGCGCCAGGAGATTCTGCGCGAGTTCAGCGAAATGGCCGTCCAAGCCGGCACGGCGGCGCTGGGCGGGGCCGCTTACACCAAAGCGGTGCTGGAAAAATCCGTCGGCCTCTTTCGCGCCTCCGACATCATCGGCCGTGTTTCCCCCGCGCGCGTCCCGGTCGGTTCCATGCGGCAGATCGTCGAGATGGACGTGCGCCAGCTCTTCAATTTACTCAAAGAGGAACAGCCCCAAACGGTGGCTCTGGTAGCCAGCTATCTTACCCCGGAAAAAACATCGCAGTTGCTGACCAGCTTTTCCGACGCGGCGCGCGACCAGATCATCGAGCGCCTGGCCACGCTAGGCCCGACGCCGGTCGAGGTAGTGGAAACAATCGTGCAAGTGCTCAGCCTGAAAACGAACGTCAAATCCACCCGGGCGTTGAATCAGACCGGGGGCCTCAAAACGGCCGCCGACGTGCTCAACGCCATGGACCGGAATTTCAGCGATCCGCTGCTAACCGAATTAGACCGGCGCAATCCCGAATTGAGCCAGGCCATTCGCCACAAAATGTTCACCTTCGAGGACCTCCTCACGCTGGAGGCCTCCGCGCTGCAAAAGGTCATGCGCGAAGTCGATATGCGCGATCTGGCCGTGGCCCTCAAGGGCGCCAGCCCCAAATTGAAGGACGCGCTGCTGGGCTGCATCTCCAAACGCGCCGCCGAAACCGTCAAAGAGGAAATCTCCTTCCTCGGCTCACTCAAGAAAAAGGACATCGAAGCCGCGCAAACGCGGGTGGTGGACAGCGTGCGCCGGTTGGAGAGCGAAGGAGAAATCGAAACTCACAGCGCCCCCGGCGCCGAACACGATGAAGCCCTGGTCTGAAACACTCTCTTTGCCCAAGCCGTTGCGCCATCTCCGCCTCAAGGGCGAGGCCGGCGCCGACACGCCGTTGGCGGCGGAGGAGCAGTTGCGCGCCAGTTACGAACGGGGGCGGCGCGAGGCGGAGCAAGCCTTGAGCGAGCAATTGCTTCAGCAGCGGGCGGAGGTGCATGAATTGATGCGCGGCGTGCTGGACGCCTTGCGTCAGGCCGTGCCGCAAGTTGTGCGCGACACCGAGAACACCATGATCGCCCTCTCCCTTTCCGTGGCCCAAAAACTGGTCGCCGACACCCCCATTTCCGTCGTGCTGGTTGAAACGGTCGTGCGCGACGCGCTGGCCCAGATCGAAGGCACCGCCCAATTCACCGTCCGCCTGCATCCAGCCGATTTGGACTTGCTGCAAAAATCCGATTCCCCGCTCCTGGGCGGCGGCGAGGCCCAGGAGTTTCGTTTTCTATCCTCGCCGGAAGTCACACGTGGCGGCTGTCTGGTGCAAACCCAGTTCGGGACGGTCGATGCGCGCCGCGAAACAAAATTCGACCTTCTGCAAAGGACGATAACGGCATGAAGACGCCCACCCATTCCTGCGCAACCAACCGGATGGAAGGCCTTCTGCGCCGCGTGCAGGAGACCGAAGTTGTCCGCAATCATGGCCGCGTGGTGCAGTTGATCGGCCTGGTCATCGAATCCGAAGGCCCGTTGGCGGCCGTGGGCGAAATTTGCCGCATTGAATCGGCTGGGCACAACGGATCGACCCTGGCCGAAGTGGTGGGTTTTCGCAATCATCATGTCCTGCTCATGCCCCTTGGGGAGTTGCACGGCATTCATCCCGGCAGCGAGGTCATCGCGCTCGGCTCCGCCCTGCGCGTGCCGGTGGGCGATGCGCTTATGGGCCGGGTCATCGACGGCCTAGGAAATCCGTTGGACGATTTGGGGCCTATCCAGGCCGCCGATTACGTGAGCCTGAATTTGCCGCCGCCGCATCCACTCAAGCGCCAGCGCATTTCCCATTGTTTTCGCACTGGCGTCAAAGCCATCGACACGTTCATCCCTTGCGGGCGCGGGCAGCGCCTGGGGATTTTCGCGGGCAGCGGGGTGGGCAAATCGACTCTCCTGGGCATGATCGCCAGCCAGGCGGAAGCGGATGTCAACGTCATCGCGCTCATCGGCGAACGGGGCCGCGAAGTGCGCGAGTTTCTGGAAAAGGACCTGGATGAGGCGGGCCGGAAAAAATCGGTGGTGGTGGTGGCGACTTCCAACCAGCCGGCCATCGCCCGGCTGAAGGGCGCTTTTGTGGCCATGGCCGTGGCCGAGTATTTCCGCGACCAGGGCCGAAATGTGCTCTTGATGATGGATTCTGTCACCCGCTTTGCCATGGCGCAACGCGAGATTGGTCTCGCTGTGGGCGAACCGCCCGCCACGCGCGGCTACACGCCTTCGGTCTTTTCCTTGCTGCCGCAATTGCTGGAACGGGCCGGGTCCGGGGAAATCGGCTCCATCACCGGCTTGTTCGCCGTCCTGGTGGAAGCTGACGACATGAACGACCCGATTGCCGACGCGGTGCGATCGATTCTGGACGGACATGTCGTGCTCACGCGGGAGTTGGCGACGCAGAATCATTATCCGGCCATCGATGTGTTGGAGAGCGTGAGCCGGTTGACGAGAGATTTGACGACGCCCGATCAGCAGAACCTGACGGCCCGCGCGCGGGAGGCGATGGCCACCTATCGGAAGAACCAGGATCTGATCAACATTGGCGCGTATCCGGCGGGAACCAATCCGGCCATTGATCTGAGCATCCAATTGCACGAGCCGATAAAGGCCTTTCTGCGCCAAGGCATCGACCAGGGCTTTGCCACAGAGCAAAGCTGGGCGGCGCTGGCACAAACGATGTCCGCGCCCGCGCCGGCCAAAGCGCCGGCCAAACGCGCATGAAGGCCTTTCGATTCACTTTGGAAGCAGTCCGAACCCTTCGGCAACGGCAGGAACACGAGGCGTTGGAGGATTACATCCGCGCCTTGCTGGCCCGGCAGCAAGCGCTGCAATTGCTGGAGGACATCGATCAACGCATCGGACACGATTTTGCGCAGATGCGGCAATTGCTGGCCGGAGGCTGCACTGCCGTGCAAGCCGCCCAAGCCCAGAACTACCATTGTTCGCTGCAAAATAAGCGCGACGATGGCGTGGCCGCGCTGGGACAGGCCGAGCTCCGGGTCAACAGCGCGTCCCGGGCCATGCTGGCCGCCCGCCGACAGCGGGAGATGGTCGAGGTCTATCGTGAAAAACAACACGCCTTGCATCAGCGGCTGGAATGGCGCGAGGAACAGAAAATCATGGATGAGTTCGCCATCCGCCGCGTAACCGCGCTCAGTTCGGCCCGCACCAATACCTACCATGACTAAATGGCTTGCATACAGTTGGATTTCCGCGCCCGTTGGGGCCGCGACTTATCTTTTCGCCACCGTTCTCTTTTGGCAAAGGCCCGCCCTGCCGCCCCGGCAGACGATCGCGGCTGTGATTCGTCCCGTCGGGCCTTCCTGGGATTTCATCAATCCCGAGATCGACCAAATGATCGCGGAACTCAAGGCCGAGAAGAAATCCGTCCAAACGCGCCAGCAACAACTGGACGACCTGGACCGGCGCCTGAACACCGAACGCGCCGAGTTGGGCCAGGTCATCCAATCGGTGCGCCAGCTCCAAAGCGATTTCGACAAAGCGGTGTTGCGCGTCCAAGACGAGGAGACGGGCAATTTGAAGAAATTGGCCAAGGTCTATGCGGCGATGTCCCCGGAAACCGCCGCCACCGTCTTGGAGCAATTGGATAACCAGGCGATCGTCAAGATCATGCTTTTTCTTAAAGACGCGGACACCGCGGCCATTTTGGAGGCGATGGCCAAGAAAAACAACGCCGAGGCCCGCCGCGCAGCCCAGATTTCCGAGCAGATTCGACTGTCCGCGCATACTACAACGACCAAAACATGACCGCTCAAACTCCCACCGCCAAAGCCAGCGGCGTCTCGGCGCTGCTGGCTTCCTTCTCCACCGTGCCGCCTCCACCCCAGCCGTCGGTCAAGGAAGATTTTTTGGCCGTGATGCTGCAAGCCCTGATCGGCGGGCCCGATGGAGAGGGCCGTTTGCCTGCCGCGCAACCCGCCCAGGAGAAGCCTTCACCCAAGGAAGCGGCTGCGCCTGACCCAACCTCCGCCAGCCTGCTGCCGACTTTGCTGGCTCCGCCTTTGCCAGCCCAGCCCAAAGCGCCGCCGCATAAAGACTCCAGCGCCTCCGATCCTGCCGTCGCCTCAACGGCCCCTACCGCCCAAGAGAAGCCTTCTTCCACGGATACACCGCCTGACCCGTCGGCCGCCAGCCTGCTGCTGGCCTTGCTGGCTGCGCCCCTGCTCAGCCTGCCCAATCCGCCGTCGCATAAATCTGCCGCCCCCTCCGTTCCCTTCGTCCCTTCGTTTCCCCCGGCCTCGTCCGTCGCGGGCTCGTCCGCCCCGGTCCAAACCGCTGGCGATGCCAGGCCCGGCAAGCCAGACGTCGCGGAAAACCTGCCCTCGTTGCAGGCACAAGCGCCGCCGATAAAAGAGGCGGAAAACAAACTCCCGCCGACAAGTGGCACGTCCGCTGCTGATACTAGTCAAAGAATGAGTACTCTTTCGGAAAGAAACGAAAATGCCGGGCGCACAGAGCAAAAATTGCCGCCCGCGGCCATTTCCGCCGTGAGCAGCGCCGATACGGGCGGTCCCTCGCCGGACGGTGGGGCAAAATCTTCCCTCACCTTCTCCTGGCAGGACGCGCCTGCAGAAGCAACGGCCATTATCGACCTTTCCGCCAAAGCCGCCGCACTGGCCACGCCGATCGCGGAAGCCACCGTGGATGCTCCGGTGCGCGCCGCCAGCACCGCGCCGCTGGAGCAGTTGCAGCAGATGATTTCGCGCGAGGTGATGAGTGTCCGCCAAGCCGGCGCGCAGTCGCTGGGGGTGACACTGAAGCTGGACACCAACACGCAGCTTTTCTTGCAGTTGACAACGCACAATGGCCTGGTGCAGGCCTCGGTGCGCTGCGACCGCGGCAATTTTGCGCCGGAAGACGGGCAGTGGGCGCAATTACAGCAATCCCTGGCGCGGCAAAACGTGGAGTTGCTGCCGATGACCGGCGGCTCGAACCTGAGTTTTCAACAATCTTCCCAAGAACGTCCACGCCACTTTGCCCCGCGCGAGGAGTTTCCCGGCGCCGGCGCCGGCGCCGCCGTACCCCCAGCCCAACCGCGCCCACAGCAGAAAGAGCAAAACGGCTCGCGCAAAAACTGGGAATCCTGGGCTTAACCTGACATCCAAATTTATGGCCTCATCCATCGGTTACATCAACACCAGCAGCAGCCCGACCAGTTCGTCCGCCAGCGGTGCTGCCGGTCAATCATTAGACCAGGCGGACTTTCTTCAATTATTGGTCACGCAGATGAGTTCGCAAGACCCATTGAACCCCGAGAGCGACACCGATTTCGCCGCGCAACTGGCGCAGTTCAGTTCCTTGCAGGAATCGCAGGACATGCAATCGGACTTGCAGAACATCCAGGCCACCGGGCTGATCGGCCAAAATGTTACGGTAGCGCCATCCGGCGGCGGCAGTAATATCACCGGCGTGGTCACTTCGGTGCAGATCGCCTCTGGCACCCCGGACATCATCGTCAACAATCAGCCCTACACTTTGAGCCAGCTTACAGCCGTGACTCCCGCGGTCACCACAACGCCTTCCAGCGGCACGCCTCCAACCTCAACCCCGTAAAAAGAAAATATATATGTCAACAGCACTTAGTTCGGCCGTCAGCGGCTTGGACGCTTACCAGGAACAAATGGACATCATTGGCAACAACATTGCCAACCTCAACACCACTGGCTTCAAGTCCGTCACCGGGAACCTGACGGACAGCTTCAGCGATACGCTGCAAGCCGCCACCTCCGCCGCCGGCAGCGACAATGCCACCAATGCGATGCAAATTGGCACCGGCGTCATGACCGGGTCGATCACCAGCGATTGGTCGCAAGGGGCCATCAACACGACCAACGTGGCCACCGACTTGTACATCAACGGCAATGGATTCTTCATGGTGCAAGATCCAAACAACTCCGCCGCCACCTACGCAACCCAGGACGGCACTTTCAGCGTGAACGCCACTGGGAATCTGATTCAATCTTCCACGGGCATGGAGGTCATGGGCTATAACACGTCGAGCCTTTCCGGGACGCCGGCCCCGATCGTGATTAACTCTCAGGGGTACACCGGCAGCCCGACCGCGACCGTGACTGGCTTCACGATAAACCCCCAAGGCGTCATTACGGTCAATATGTCCGACGGCGGCTCATTCACACGCGCTCAGGTGCTGCTGCAGAACTTCACGGATCCGCAGGCCTTGGTCAGCATGGGAAGCAATCTTTATTCCAATATGACTGCGGCCGGGCCGCTTACCGCGATGACTGCGGCCGGTTCCGGCACCCTGGTCAATACCAGCATCGTCTCCGGCGCGCTTGAGTTGTCGAACGTCGATCTCTCCGCCCAGATGGCCGATCTGATCGTCGCCCAACGCGCCTTCGAGGCCAACTCCAAGATCGTGACCACTGCCGACGAAATGCTGCAAACCGTGGTCAACATGAAACGTTAAACCATCCTTTTTATGGCCGATAGAACTATTGAGGCGCGCAATGGACGCCAGGAAGAAGCGGCGGCGCCAGAAAGCGCTGCCCCGCCAGCCAAGGCCGGCCCTTTATCCAATCCGTGGCTGCCCTTGATCATCACCGTGGTCATCATGCCGGCGCTGGCTTTCGCCATGACCCGGTATGTTCTGGTCCCGCAAATGAGGAAGGCACTATTGCGACCGGTCGCCGCGCAGGCGGAATCCACCGGCACCAATGCGGCCGGCCCCGGTGGTGCGGAAGGAACTGTCAAGGTGACCGTGCCGTTGAGCAAAATTTTGGTCAACGTCGCCGGCACCATGGGCACCCGTTACTTGATGACCAGCGTCACGCTGGTTGGCATGGACCCGAATTTGAAGGACAAAATCGAACAGAACAAGGACCAGTTGCTGGACCTGGCCACCGGCACGCTCTGCACCAAGACCATCTCCGACCTGGAGAAACCCGGCGCGCGCAATGTGATCCGCGCCGAATTGCTGGAGGTGTTCAACAATGCCTTGGGGGGGCCTTTGATCAAAGAGATTTACATAACCGAACTGGCCGTTCAATGAGTGACGCCCCCCAGCCGGAACCCGTTATCCCCGCCGCGGCCCCGCCCCCAGCGCCAAGCGCGCCCGCGCAGCCGGTCGCGCAGCCGCACGATTTTCGCAATTCGTCGCTGCTCTCCCCGCGCCAGATGCGCAAACTGCGCGCGCACGAGACGCAGTTCCTCAACGCGATGGAAGCGCGCGTGGAGCTGTTTCTGCGCTCGGGATTCCCGCTCAAGCTGGCCAGCATCCAGATTGATTCCTACCAGAAACTGACCGAAAGTTGGGCGGCGCCGACGCATTTGATTCTTTTCAAAACCGAGCCGTTGCGCGGCGTCTCCTTGCTGGAGATTCCCCTCCAACTGAGTTTGACCATTGTGGACCGCCTGCTGGGTGGACCGGGCCGCGTCGAGGCGCAGACGCGCGAAATCAGCGAAATTGAGAAGGCGTTGCTGGACCAGATCGTGCAGATCATCCTGGATGAGTGGTGCAACAATTGGGCCGTCATCAAACCTTTAAAGCCTGCCTTGCTGGGCTGCGAATCCAACGGCCGCTTTTTGCAGACCGCGCCGCCCCAGACCAACATGCTGATCCTGTCCATTGACGCGCGTTTGGGCGATTGCGCCGGGCAAATCAAATTGGCTTTTCCCTACGCCGCGCTGGAACCATGCCTGCGTCAGCTTTGTGCCGGCTCCGAATCGGCCGCGGAGACACCCGCGCCCGCTCCGCCGGCCCCCGCCAAATGGAACCGTTGCCTGGACGATGTCACCTTGCCGGTGACGGCCGAATGGCAGGGCCTGGAATTGTCCGCCCGCGAGGTGCTGCACTTGAAGGTCGGAGACGTTTTGCAAATCAGCCCGCAACTGGCGCGGCAGGTTTGGCTGCGGCTGGGGGAAATCTCAAAATTTAACGGACGCCTCGGCACGTTGGCCGGCCAATGGGCCGTCGAGTTGACCCAGGCCATCAAATCTTAATTCTATGGACGCAAAATCTACATCGCCACCCAATCTGGAACTGCTGCTGGACGTGCGGGTCAAATTGACCATCGAGCTAGGCTCCTGCCAGATGCCGATGCGCGAGGTTCTGCAACTGGCCCCCGGGTCGGTTATCAAATTGGACCAGGCCGCCCAGTGCCCCGTCAACCTTTACGCCAATCAGAAACAGATTGCCCGCGGCGAAGTCGTCGTGGTCAACGACTGCTACGGCATAAAAATCATCGAACTGTTCGGAGCCTCCCAGTGACCAACCTCCCCACCATGACCAGCGCCATTCCGGACATGGGTGCGTCGCTGCTCCGCGTCGTGGGAGCGTTAGTGGTGGTGATCGCCATCTTTCTGGCCGGCGTCTGGCTCTTCAAGAACTGGCAGCGCCTGACCATGCGCAGAGGCGCCGCCCCCAAGCTCAGCGTGCTGGAAGTCCGGTCGCTGGGACAACGCCAGGCCATTTATGTCGTCGCCTACGAGCAACAGCGCCTGCTCCTGGCTTCCTCCAGCACGGGCGTCACGCTGCTGAGTCATCTTCCTTCCGCGGACGCGGCGCCGTCGGAGGAGGCGCCCAAGATGAGTTTTTCCCAGGCATTCCAACAAGTCCTGAGCCGCAAATCATGAATGCGCTTCGCCTCAAACGCGCCCTGATAGGCCCGGTGCTGCTGGGGCTGCTCTTGCTGCTAGTCGGAACGGCGGCCCTGCCGGCGCAGACCAACAACAGCAACCTGAGTTTGAACATCGGCCTCAACGGGTTGAACCAGCCGGTGGATGTCGATGGGGCGATGAAAGTGTTGGCGGTGATGACGCTGTTGACGCTGGCGCCGTCCATCGTGCTGTTGATGACCTGCTTCACGCGCATCGTCATCGTGCTCTCGTTTGTGCGCTCGGCGCTCTCGCTGCAAGGGGCGCCCTCCAACCAAATCTTGATCGGGCTTTCGTTATTCTTGACGTTTTTCATCATGGCGCCGGTGTGGGAAAAGATCGACCAGGAGGCGCTGGAGCCGTACAGGGCCCACCATATCGACAGCCAGGAAGCGCTGAAGCGGGCCGCCGGGCCGATTCGCACCTTCATGCTCAAACAGGCGCGGCCCAAGGACGTGGAGCTGTTCGCCGCGCTGGCGCAGTTGGGGCCGACGCCGCCGGACAAGCTGCCCTTGAAGGTGGTCATTCCCGGCTTCATTATCAGCGAGTTGCGCACCGCCTTCCAAATGGGGTTCCTTCTGTTTCTGCCGTTTATTTTGATTGACCTGATCGTCGCCACCGTGCTCATGAGCATGGGGATGATGATGATGCCGCCCATGACCATCTCGCTGCCATTGAAAATCCTGTTGTTCGTTTTAGTCGATGGCTGGCACCTGGTGGTCAGCTCCATCATCCAAAGCTTCGCCACCTGATATGAACGCCGCCTACGCCACCGACTTGCTCAAACTGTTGATGACCACTGCCGTGACCCTGGCCGCGCCGATCCTGCTCACGGCCATGGTCATTGGGCTGGCGGTCAGCCTGTTCCAGTCCGTCACCTCCATTCAGGAACAAACACTGACTTTTGTCCCCAAAGTCCTGGCCATCGTCGCACTGCTGATCCTGCTCATGCCCTGGATGCTCCGCACGCTGGTGGAATTCGCCGCCGGCATGATCGGAAGGATGCCTCAGATGGTGCAATGAGCGCCGCCCATGAACGAGCTTACCAACTGGCTGATGGTTTTTTTGCGTGCCAGCTCCATGCTGGCGGTGTTTCCCATTTTTTCGGCTCATAATTTTCCCGTCCAACTGCGCCTGGCGCTGGGCGCGTTGCTGGCCGGCATGGTGGCCGCCACCATGCCCGCGAACGCGGTGCAAGCGGCTGATTTTTGGGGATTAGCCGGCCAGATGGCGCTGGAAGTGGGGCTGGGATTGCTGATCGGTTTTGTCTGTCGAATGGTTTTCTTCGCGCTCGAAATCACGGGCAGCATCATCAGCACGGAAATCGGTCTGAACATGCCGCCGGGGCTTAATCCTCTGGACGAAATGCAGATGACGGGGACGGCTACGCTGCTTTACTACCTCGCGGCCATGCTCTGGCTGAGCCTGGACATGCATCATTGGATGTTGATCGCCTTTCAGAAGACCTACACGTATCTGCCCATTGGCACGGCTCACCTTTCCCAGGCGCTGGTGGCGGACATTGTCGCACGGACCGCGGGCATTTTCGTCGTCGCTGTGCAGATGGCCGCTCCGCTGCTGGCTGTGTCATTCATTATCTCGCTTGTATTCGCCGTGCTGGGGCGGG
This sequence comes from Verrucomicrobiales bacterium, assembly GCA_003140095.1. Taxonomy (GTDB): domain Bacteria; phylum Verrucomicrobiota; class Verrucomicrobiia; order Limisphaerales; family Palsa-1400; genus Palsa-1400. Next base: position 49,143 of record PLIU01000495.1, read on the forward strand.
CGGTGCCGCAGATGAATGTGTTTTCCGAGAGCTTTGCCGTGCGGCCGCTGGTGGGCCTGAGTGTCTTTGGGCTGACGTTGGATTTGATGTCGCAGCACATCATGAATTATATGCGCAAATTGCCCGAGGACATGTTGCTCGTGGCCCAGGCGCTGCATTAACGCCGGAGAGAATATGCCATGAGCGATCAAGCCGGCGAAAAGACAGAGAACGCCACAAACAAGCACCTGGAGGAGGCGCTGAGCAAAGGCCAAGTCGCCCGCAGTCCGGAGGTGCAGACGGTGTTCGTCCTGGGCGGCGCGCTGCTGGCGCTGGGCATGACGGGCGGGGAGATGTGGCGCACCATGGCCCAATCGTGCATGTCAACGCTGGGCCATTTGAACGATACGGCGGTCACTCTGGACGCCATGCAGGGTTACGCCATCACAGGCGCGCTGGCGCTGGCCCACTGCGTCTTGCCGGTCATGGCGGCCACGGTTACCGGCGGTTTGCTGGCGGGAGGCATCCAGACGCGTTTTCGCGCCTCCCCCGAGGCACTGAATGTCAATTGGGAGCGATTGAACCCTGCGGAAGGCTTCAAACGGCTTTTCTCCATGCGCTCCACCGTGGCCACGTGCTTGGGCATCGTCAAACTGACGGTCGTCATTGCTCTCTGCTACAACGTCATCATGAAGATCTTAAGCGACCCGATCTTCTATTCCTCAGTCGATGTGGCAAGAATTGCCGGATTCATGGCAGAATCATCCTTCAGGATTGTTCTGCAAGTGGGGGTGGCGTTGATTCTTTTGGCGGCGGCTGATTACGGCTACAAGTTCTGGCAGACTAACCAGGACCTCAAGATGACCAAGCAGGAGGTGAAAGACGAGACCAAAAGCACGGAAGGCGACCCCGCCATCAAAGCGCGGTTACGCCGCCGCCGCATGACCATGAGCAAGCGCAAGATGCTTGCGGAAGTGCCTAAAGCCGATGTGATTGTGACGAATCCAACCCATATCGCCATCGCCCTTCGTTACGACCGCAAGACGATGAAAGCCCCCAAAATCGTGGCCAAAGGCATCCGCCTCAACGCGCAGCAAATCCGGCAAATCGCCGAGGAGCACCAGGTGCCGATAATCGAAAACAAGCCCCTGGCCCAACTCATGTTCAAATATGGCAAGGTGGGTGGCGAGATTCCTGCTCAGTTGTATGCTGCCGTGGCCGAGATACTGGCCTGGGTTTATCGCGTCAACGCATATCGATACTATCGCGAGCAGAGCATGTCCGATTCTTAAAACGCAATGGCACAGACTAAATCAGGCAAATCAAACGTGGCCCGCCTTTTCAGGAACGGCGATGTCCTTCTCATTGGCGGACTGTTCGGGACGGTCCTGCTGATGATCCTCCCCGTGAATCCGATGCTGCTGGACGGCTTTCTGGCCATCAGCATCGCGCTTTCGTTGCTCATTTTGCTCTCCATCCTTTACGTCAAGGAACCGGCCGAATTCACCGGGTTCCCGACCTTGCTGCTCTTTGTCACGCTTTACCGGCTTTCGCTCAACATTGCCTCGACCCGGTTGATCCTGCTGGATGGTTATGCCGGGCATATCATCGAAACGTTCGGCAATTACGTCGTCCACGGCAATTACGTCGTCGGCTTGGTCATCTTCCTGATTCTGGTCCTGATCAATTTCATCGTCATCACCAAGGGCGCCGGGCGTATCGCCGAAGTGGCGGCCCGCTTCACCTTGGACGCCATGCCCGGCAAGCAGATGGCCATCGACGCGGAGCTCCGCGGCGGCGCCATCGACGGCAACGAAGCCCGGCGCCGGCGGCGGCTCTTGCAGCGCGAGAGTCAGTTTTACGGCGCCATGGACGGCGCCATGAAATTCGTCAAGGGCGA
>PLIU01000227.1 GCA_003140095.1 Verrucomicrobiales bacterium
TTGAAATCAAGCCGCTGAGTGAGCAAACAAATCTGATTGTCGTTGGGTTCGACCCGGAAAGGGAGCCGCTGGATGAAGTTCCGTCAGAACTACAAGGTTAGGCTTTTGCCGCCCGGACCCTGGCCCATCGCGCCGTGGCTGCGGCTGATATGGCAGCACGTCCCGCCGCGCTCATGCGACGTTTCTTTGGGGCCGTGTCGGTCCCGGTCGCTTTTGCCCATCGTATCTTTCGCGCCTTTGCGAGAGCTTTGATGAGTTTGCGCCGATGCGCTGGGGACAGACGGCGCTTTGCACGCTTCGCGGGAGCGGCCTCGGCTGGTTTGGCAGCGTCGGCGCTAGATTCTCCGCCTATGGCTTCGAGTTGCCCTTCCAACGACTCGATTTGCTCCTTGAGCGCGATGACGCGCCGTAGGTCGGCCACAGAAAGATCAGAAAGCGATTTCATTGAGGAAAACGATGCCTGTGGATTGATGGGAGTCAAACACTGGTTTTGCTGACTCCGCGTTCCCCCAATCGCGCCAATTGCGTCACATCCGCGCCAATCGGGCCAGCCTGCTCCGGTCGCTCCCGATGGTGGGAGCGTGGCGGCTCGTTTCGCCATGTCGGGTTTGTCGGGTTTATGTCGGGTTTCCCAGCGTCAGGGTTTGATGTCGGGTTTGCCGGGTTTATGTCGGGTTTTGCGTGAGATGACGTAATGAGTGGCGCGGCCAGTGACACCCACTTTTTCGAGAAGCCCTTTCTCCAACAAATCCTTCAAATCCCGTAAAGTCGTCCGGTCGGTCACGCCAGCCAGTTGTCTCAAGTCACGGTTCGTCACGCGCCCAAGTTGTTTGACTAGAGCGAGCATTCGTATCTGCCGGTCATTGAGATTGAATCCGGCCAGCACTTTATCGGTCATCCAATCGCGATTGAGAGTCTGGATGAATTGCCCGCCAGACTGCCGGAACTCCGGCGGCGGAAGATTGGCTTGGGCGCACAGTTTGAACATGTCGAGGATGCCGCTGCCCGCCTTTTCGGCGTAATGGGCCAGGAACATCGGCTCGGCAATGAGGGGATTGCGAGGAATGGAGGCGTGGGGCAAGCGCAATTCGCCTATCGTCAAAGCCACCGGAAGTTCGCCGGGATTCCAAACTTCGAGCCGGTCGGAAAAGAGCATCACTTGGACGCTGGCGTTGCTGGTGTAGTCACGGTGAGTAATGGCGTTGACGATGGCCTCGGCGACCGCCAAGTGGGGCAGTTCGTACGTGACCGGGGCTTGATTGCTCTCCGCGCGGGTGCCAACCGCCCGGTTTATCTTGGACATGACAAAATCCACCGCCTGATCGACAAGTTCAAAGACGTTGCCCTTGTAAATCTGATAGGAAGGGATGGGCTTGAGAACTTCCGTGCCGTGGAAGTGCATACACTTGACCTCCGATGTAATGAGAAATCTTTGGGGCTGTTTGCCAAAAAGAAGGATGGCTGCGTGGCTCGGCTTGCCAGCGTCAAGCAGATTGAGATGGGCCAGCGCCTTGGCTGGCGTGGCGTCCTCCCGGAGCGGGTATTGCCGTTCGCGCCGGGCCACGCCAAGAAACCATTTCACTTTGTCGTTCGCGATGTCGGCCAGCGTGGCATCAGGGCATGCCGCCGCGTCAAAAGGCCGCGTTCGGAGATGGCCAACACGTTCCAGATGCTCCACCAGGCTCGCGTAGAGTGAGGCGTTGAGATCAGAGATTCCCGCGAAACGACGGCGAATCAATTGGGAACCGGCTTTGCCGATAAGGGCACGCATCTTGGCATCACGGCCATGATCGTCCGCTCCCTTTACAAAGATAAGGCGCGTCTTACCCAATTCCGTGGCCCGGTCAAATTCTAGCTCGGTTGGTGAGAGTCCGGCGGAATTGGAGTGCCCGTAATCCTGACCGAAAAGTCCGACGTAGATCGAGCAACGGCCAACCTCGGCCAGATAAACGTCATCCGCGCGACGATCCGAGGCGGGCAAGTCCTCGAACAGAAAAACATCGAAGAACCTGCGGAGCAACGCATCGCCGCGAACGAAGTCGCGGATGGCCCGGCGTTCGTCCGCCAGTTCCTTCTGAACACTGCTGATAAATATGACTTGTTTGCTCATCGCTGATTATCTCGGCATCCATGCTGCTGATGGATTTTGCCACTTTTTGAGCCTGTCATGCGAGCCGAATTTAACAGGCGATATTCGGCTTATCCTATTTGAACTTAGGAGATGGTCGTTATGTGTATGACATACACCCTGGCGTCAATCCGTTGTGGCAGGCTTGCCGCGATATGAAGAATTCATTCAATGTGGTCCCCGCGATGAGCGCCCCGAAAATGCCGACTGGCCCCGCCCGAATAGGCTGAAATTTTTTTTGGCTGATCGGCAAAATTCGGCCCAAAACACGTAATATAGCACAAGTTGCCCCAAAAAGATGTTCAGCCTGCGTTACAACTTTTTTCTGAAGCCGCGTCATAGTTGAGGCGTGAAAACACACATTTGTTTTAGAGGCGTTATGGAAACACCGAGAAACATTCCGTCGCGTCCAGGCCGCAAGTCTTGGCCGTGGTAAAGGAGGCACTATGGACGGCAGAACATTTCGCTACCATGACAACCATGAGTTTTTCCGCTCGCCGACGGCGGTTGAGAGCGGGGGAAGTTCGCCTTTGGCCCAAACGCAGACGGTGGTCCGCAAACGGCCCAAAATCGGCGGGCAGCCTTCCGCTCCGCCTCCCGCCCCTCCTGGCGAGCATCACCGCCACTGCACGGCGGGCGAGATCGCCAGCGAGCTTGGCTACTCGGTCAGCTACGTTCTGGCGGTCAAAAAGGCCATGTATCCGAATGAGGCGACGCGGCCCCGCCGTTTGGACCCGGTGGAGGTTTCGGAGTGGATTTATGCTCACCCCTCCTTTCGGATGCGGGACGTGTATGAGTGTCATCCCAAGGATGACCCTCGGCAGGAGCATCTGGCATTTGAGGACGTTTAAGAATCCAGACTCGCACACTTCCTCAAATAAATTGAGGATAGGTGCATGGAGACAACCCGGATGCCGTCGCCGATCTCCACCTCATTGCGGTCGAGGCGCGGCGGTGTGGTCTTATCATTGGGCGCGAACTTTCAGCGATGAAAGAGCGGAAGGATGCGCCGAAAATCGTCTCCGTACTGTTGGCATGGATTGTTACTAGACGCTCCAAGCCCCTGAGCAAGCGGCTAAAGGACTCAGGCACCAGCGCCGTTGCATAGATCTTCAAAAAAATGCGCTCCAACCGCGTTTTTCCGTTTTCTGAAGTGTAATTATCTTCGGGTGGATTTCGATTTGGACTCCTCGGAAGGTGGTTCTAAGGAAGACCCCCAAACAAAAGGAAAGTTATGGATAAAAATAAAATCATAATACCTGTGGTTGTCGGCACGTTCCTCTGGAGCATGTGGCGTGACGGCCCTGCGGCTCATCCTCACACGATTGAGTCGAGCTATCCGACGCAAACGGTGTGTTCGATAACAGCGCCAGCTAGTGGTTCCCTTGGAACCATGTGCTGGATGGACGAGTACACGGGCGATTCGACAGGCCGCTAAACTTCACGCGGCCAGACAACAAACAAGGAAGCGGCGCGACGAGCGCCGCTTTCCTTGTCTTCTTTCCTGGATTTCACGCCGCCTTAGTATCGTCCTCTGAATGATGTGTTTGGCTGGATTTGCGCTCGCCCCTTTTTGGGGCGGCGAGGTGGGCCGGAGCGTCGCTCAACGGCTGCGGCGCGGGAATGGCGGCGGTTGGGAATTTGATCGCGTTCAATTCATCGCGCACGTCGGCCACGACCAGCCGTTGATAGACCCGGTGGATTTCCTCGCTCGCGTGGTTGACCAGCTTCATCATTTTGGACTGCGGNNCCGCTCCGCCTCCCGCCCCTCCTTCTCAGCAGTCTGCACCCTCTTTCCTCTACAATGTGCGCATAGTTTGCCAGTAGGTAACTCACGCGCCGTTGTTTTCCGAACGGTGTCCGCTCATTGCCGCTCAGGCTAGCATGAAGTCACCAAGCCCGTTGTGCAATGGGTTTAGGAGCGCAGCCATTCAAATTGCCTCCAGGAACCATCAAAGATAGGAAATTTTGTTCTTTTCGAGATAATCGCGCGTAAAACGATCTTCGTTCAGCGCTTCTTTTTGTTGCTGTTGACTCATAAAATTCCAACCCCAAGAGAACCAATACGGCAGCAAACGTCGATGACGACCACCCCAGGTTTCAAACGGGTTCTTTTTGTACGAGTAAATTGCGTGATGCTCCTCCACCGGATTCGTATTAGAGTATTGAACGAGGTTAAGCGGCAAGCCGCAGGTTGCGCGTCCGTGGCAGTCCTTTCTGCAATTTCATCCAGGCACACTTCATCTTCAAGCAACCCCGCGGNNCTGCCCCGCCGGGGGCCCCTCCTCGTTTCACACCGCGTCCAGACATGCAAGCTGGCCGTGCCAGCGCCGTCGGCTCTCGCTCCGCAGCTTTCTCGGGAAGACCCTTCCCATCTATGCGCCCAGGACGCCCCGGGCCTTGGCTGCTTCGCATTCGTGCCGTTTTGTCAGTGTGTCAGTTTCAACAGCGTCTTAGCGCAATGATGCGCCTGCCCCCTACCGAACGAGCAAGCGCATTACTAAGCGTCACCTCGGCCCCTCGTAGAGCGAATTTGGAGCCTTCGTAGAAGTCTCCCCCCAGGCCATCACGAAGCGCCGATCCTGACAGGCACTTGGTGACATATTCAACCCCGTTCAATCGCTGGTCGAATTGATGATTCCTGGAAAAACCGCACTTCGGCAGACTGTCCCAAAGAGCATTGAGCCGGAACATGTCCGCCAGAGTCGGTTTCCACTCTGCCGCGCCGATTAACCAATGGTAGTGCTCACGTCCGAACTTTTCGCCCAACTCGTGCCGCGTAGCCCACACAAGCCGACGGAATGGCATACCTGCCATTATTGCTGTCTCATACAAAAACGCCAACAGCAGCTTTCGCTGTACATTCGGGCCAAGCACAACGGGAGAACTCCAGGTTCCGCCCCCAAACACACGCCAGCACCGATAACGGCTCAGAATTATAGATTCAGGTAATGCCATCCGTGCGCCCCTTGGGGTTCGTGGCTTGGCGCAAGGGGCGACCGGGTGCCATTTCCTCAATGCGCTGCCGGTGTTTTGGCGGACACGCTGGCCGCGCCGTTGTTTCGCAACGCCTGTTTTGGAACGCTGGCCCGGTCAATCTTTCCCCGGAATTTGAGTCTGCCGCCGTTCGCGGCTTTGATTTCTTCGGTGGCCAGGACAAGGTTTGCTCCTTCCAGTTTGTCCAGGTCGATTGCTTCTTCCTCTTCTTTGCTGGGGGTGTAATCGAAGGTTTGTTTGAGTTTCAACCCCTCGTGGGCCGTTCGGTCGAGACAGTTGAGAACCGAGACTTGCCGCTCATCCCGCGTCCCGCGAAACCAGACCTCGCGGGCAACGCCCGCAACATAGACTTCAACTTTCATTTGTTTTCCTTTTGTTTTTGGCCTGATGATTGCCCCCGTTGCCGACCACGCGCCGGGGAAAGAATTTGAGATACCCTTAACCCTGGCTTGGTTTGTTATCTGGACCGGATCGGCCGCTGAGTGGTCTTCGCCGCATATCATGCCTGCTGTAAGTTTTCCTCGGGCGCGGACATTTTCTTGAAAGAGTCCGCGTGGATTTGGCTTACTTATGGTGAATGGACGACCATATTGCGGACTGCGATCCGGACTCGCTGTTGCCGACGCGGCACACACTGCTCACCCGGCTGCGTGACTGCCAGGATCAGGCCGGTTGGCGCGAGTTTTTCGACACTTACTGGCGGCTCATCTACAAAGTTGCGCGCAATTCCGGCCTGGCCGACGCGGAGGCGCAGGACGTCGTCCAAACCACTTTCATTTATCTGGTCCGACGGATGCCGAATTTTCATTACGACCGCGCGCGAGGTTCCTTCAAGTCGTGGCTGCGTGTGGTGACGCGGTCACGCATCCATGTTTATTGGCGGAGAGAAAAAGCGAACGCGACATTGCGGCGTGAACCGCTCGATGGCCAGACGGACGACGGCGCCGACTTGGCGGAACTGCAAGCCGATCCGGCGGCCGATGCGCTGGATGAGATTTGGCAGCGAGAATGGGAGGCAAACTTGTTGAGCCAGGCTTTCAGCCGGTTGCGCTCGAAGGTGTCCTCCCAACAATTGCTCATTTTCCGTATGTCAACGACGGGAGAGTTGCCTTTGAACCAAGTCGCCAAAAAGCTGGGGGTCAACCTCGCGCAAGTCTATTTGGCGCGTCATCGGGTTGGCAAACTATTCAAGGCGGAGGTCTTGCGGCTGCGGCGCGAAACGGAGTGATTCTGTTCGATGGTGGGCCGCGCCATAACCGGACGGTTGATTTGGTGGTTCTTTTCAATTCTTTGAAAACGAAGCGGTTAAGGTGTGGGAATGTGTTCAGTAAACCATTGCTTGGCCGGTTGGGCGATTTCATCGATCCAGTACCAGTCATTCTCGTGAGTGGAATCTGAAACCACCAGCGCTTTTGAGCCGGGCCGAACCGCGCCTTGAAGAAGCTCGATGTCTTGGGGCGGACTTACGCTATCTCGGCCGCCGCTGATCAATAGAACCGGCTTGTTGAGCCTCTGAATGGCCTCACTGTCAGACCAATCAGACCAACGAATGTCAATTTTTGCCGCCACGATTTGAAGAGATTCGCTCAGACGCCGTCCGAAATCTTGATATCTTCGTTGTTGGCCATTCGTTGAAAGGCCGTTTCCAGTTTGTCGTAGGGGGCAATTGCGACGATTGCTTCCACGCGCTCGTCGCGAGCGGCCCAGTTCGGGGCCAAATACGCTCCATGGCCCACGCCAAATACGCCCACTTTCCGGTCATGATTTGCCGGACACGACCAGCAACCGGCCTTTGGAGGAATGGGGCAAACTTCTGGGCGACGTGCCTGCGGCTGGCGCGATCTTGGACCGCTTCCTGCACCATGCCCAGACCATTGCCATTACCGGGCGCAGTTAGCGGCTTAAAGACCACGCCGCCGTTGCCGGAAAAGAGGACAAAAACAGGAAAGGCAAATCCAAGTCCAACGAACCTTCGACCGCAGAACCGGCGAGCTGAATGGCTCGCTATCCGGTTCTGCTCGTTTAACTTTGCTATTGCCATGACCCGCAATCGCATTTGCAATGAATTAACAGGCCGGAGCGTCGATGATCTTTGGATGCTTTTCCTTCGTAACGTCCGCACTCTGCTGCCATTTTGGGAGCAGACCACGCGCGTCTTTGCGAAACGCCTCGCAGTGCCCGAGAAGGGGGAATTTCATTTGAAGGTGATTGCGGACGCGTTTGGGAAAATGGATGACTGGCGGTTCCGCCGCATTCCCTACGTTAAAGCCCGTCGCAATGAGATCGATAGCGCGATTAGTTTCATGCGTAACAAAGCCATCGTGAAGCCCATATACGGACTTCGGATCGCGCCAGTGGCTCGAAATGCGGCTGGAGCTTTACGGGTGCTCCTGACGACATCGTGCCGTGGTTACAGCGATGAACAGCTTCCCCAGGTCATCGCAGGCGCACTGTACGACATCGCTGCGGTCAGGGTCTTGTTTCCCTTCGGTTTCGACACCTTGATGTGTTTCCATCCTAAGCCTCCGTTCCCAGCCGATGTGGATCCTTTCGTCGTGACGCTGGAACGCGCCGGCCAAGTAATTGGCATTGCGCCGTTGGTTCAGGCGCTCCTTAGCGAAGCCGCCTCAGTTTGGAACTCCGTGGACGACCCCAAGCCTTTTGATTTTCCCGCTGCTATTTGGAGTGAGGAGACAGACGCATCCAACGCGCTGCTTCACTATGCCGCCAACGCTGCATTTCATAGGAAGAGGTAGCGATTTAAGACGAAGTTGTCTAAAGCCCGCAGGGCGAACGGGTGCCAGCAGAAATGAACAAAATGAAAAGACTCTTGATTGCATCAAGAAACTTGATTAAGCACCTCGGAGTGGCTGGTTTCAATTCGACCCTTCGTGGCTGGTTTTGAAGTGACCGGTGACAAAATCGTGCGGCAGGGCCTCTGGTCAACAGCAATGAGGTTGTCTGAAAAAAGGTTGTCCAGGCGTTTTTTTTAAACGGTCTTTCCTGCGCTGTTCAAAAAGTCATCGCGGTCCGAGGATCTGTTTGCGGGTCAAAATACTTTGAGAAATATGTTGCTATCTCTGAATATGTGAGCCATACTACATACATAATGTTTAATAAACATACAAAATGAGTGGTGAAAGGGGCGATGAAAAGGGGAAAAGAGCCACGGCGCGCCATGTCTCAGAAAGACCGCCGCGTGAGGGCACGCGGCTTACAGGATGCCGCCACGAGCCAGAAGCAGCCGGAGGCATCCGCCGGGGGGGCAAGGATAACACGCGGCATACTACAACTTGCTCCAGAAAATTCGACATGAAAAATACGAGCCCAAGCATAAGAGAATCTTCTTTCACCCTTCCGGCCGAAGGCGGTGAAGGCCGTGAGGGTCCTCGGAATTTGGCATTTCCAGCAGCATCGGGTTGGCAAACTATTCAAGGCCGACGACTTGCGGCTGCGACGCGAAACGGCGTGATTCTTCCGGTGGTTGGCGGCTTAATCACCGGCGGGTTGATTTGGTGTTCGTATTTGGCTTCCAAACCCGGTATGCATGGAGCAATGAATCTGGCGCCCGATATTCCAGACCATTCGTTGCTGCGGCTCATTGGACGCGGGGCCTATGGCGAAGTTTGGCTGGCCCGCAACATCATGGGCACGGTGCGCGCCGTAAAAGTAATCTGGCGCAAGCAGTTTGAGAGTGATCGGCCCTACGAGCGTGAGTTTGCCGGCATTCGGCGATTCGAACCCATCTCGCGCAGTTCCGGCGGTTTGGTTCATGTCCTTCACGTCGGACGCAACGACGCAGTGGGTTACTTCTTCTACGTGATGGAGTTAGCCGATCCGGAAGGTTCGGCACTTGACCCATCTCCCACAATTAAAGACAAAGAAGGATCTTTGGTTTCGTCCCTGGATACGACGCAGTCGGAGCTTTATCGCCCGCGCACGTTGCGCTCGGATTTGAAGCGCTTGGGACGCCTGCAATACGCGGCCTGCGTTCGGCTTGCACTCGATGTGGCCAGCGGGCTGGCGCAATTACATCGGCATGGGCTGGTTCATCGGGACGTCAAACCGGGAAATATTATTTACGTCAATGCCCGCGCCAAGCTTGCCGACGTCGGGTTGGTTAGCGCAGGAGGAGAAGGCCTGACGTTTGTCGGCACGGAGGGTTACATTCCGCCGGAAGGACCTGGGACGCCATCAGCGGACATTTATGCGTTGGGCATCGCTCTTTATGAAGCCAGCACTGGATTCTCGCTGGATCGCTTTCCGGACGCGCCGCCAGAATGGTTTACCGACGCGGCTGGAGATCCGTCGCTTGAACTCCATGAAGTCATTCTCAAAGCCTGCGAGGGACGCCGAGAGAATCGTTATCCCAGCGTCGAGGCGATGCAGGCGGACCTGGCGCTGTTGCAGAGCGGCCAAAGCGTCCGGCGCGTGCGCGCATTGGAGCGGCGTTACGCGCGGCTGCGAGCCTGCGGCATTGCCGGATCGATTTTGCTGATGGGCGCGTTGCTGGCCGCCTTTCTGGCACACTACAGGGAGCGTGTGGCGGCTGAAAGCCGAGCCAGGGAAGCGGCGTTGCGCGAGCGTGTGGAGGAATCCCTGGCTCGCGCCTCATCGGCGGAACGCCAGTCGCGCCAGCAGCTTTACACGGCGCTGCTGGAGCAGGCCAAAGCCACGGTGCATAGCGGCGAATTGGGGCAACGCGTCCGCGCGCTGGACGCCATTCGTCGCGCGGGAGCGATCTCCAACACCGCCGAATTGCGCGGCGCGGCCATTGCGGCGCTGGCGTTGCCAGACTTGCGGTTGGAGCGAACACTATCCACTGAAGCGCCGCTTGTCCGGTTGGACCCAACATTCGAGCGCATGGCCATTTGCCGCGAGCGCAACCCGGTGGAAATCCGGACGGTCGCCGATGAACGGTTGGTTGCGAATCTGCTGCCAGCTTCCCTCCTGCCCGCGCGGAATGTGAAGTGGAGTGATGACGGCCGGTTCCTGGCGGTCACTCGAGCCGAACCTTTCGCGGATTCCCACCTTAACATGGAGATTTGGGACACCACACGGTCGCGGCGCATCCTTTCGCTTGCGGACTTGGAATTCGGCGAACCGGGGTTCCATCCGCGCTTGCCACGGGTCATGACGGGCGCGCGCAATGGAACCGCGATTGTGTGGGACCTTGCGAGCGAGCAGGAATGCGCGCGCTTCCATTTTGCGGCCACGCCGGAAGTGTTGCGTTATTCAGCGGACGGGAAGCAATTCGCCGCCAGCTACCAGAAGGGCAATGGCTGGGCCGTGTCCGTTCACAATAGCGACGACGGCGCCTTGGTCTGGTCGCAACCGCTTGAGGCCCCGGCCAGCATGGATTGGGAACGAAACGGACAATGGCTCGCCGTGGCAGATTACGACGGCGTCGTGCGACTGATGGATTCGAAAACCGGCGCACCGAGGACATTGGGCAGTCACAAAGCTCAGGCCAGCACAGTCACCTTTAGCCCCGACGGCGCGTTCTTACTCACCGGCGGCTGGGAGAAGGAACTGATTTGCTGGGACTTGGCGCGCATGGAAAGGGCCTTCAATATTCCGCTCAATAGCTTCCGCGCGCAGTTTGGCCAGGATGGACGACAGTGCGCCATTTTCGACGGCTCACGGGTTCACCTGTACGCCTTCGAACGGCCCGGCAATCGTATGGAGCTCGCTGACGATCTGGGGCCGCGCAGTCACTATGCGGCATTTTCTCCTGACAGCCGCTGGCTCGCCATCTCGGCCAGTCGGGGGATCGGCGTCTGGGACTTGACCCACTGCGGACCGGCAGGCCTCACGGAAAACATCTCTGACCCACGGGTTTTCTTCTCGCCCGACGGGGAATTGTTCGCCAGCACGGATGAAGAATGTTTCCATTGGCGGGTCACGCCATCCAGCAATGGAATTGGCCGGCCGCAACTCGAGGCGCTTGCCTTGACTAAACCGGAAGGTTTTTCGTCACTTTGTGTGGCTTCCAATGACCTTGTGGTGACGGCCTCGCGAGGTTCTTACTCAATCGGCAAGGACTCGACAGGCGCGGCGCCAAGCCCGTGCCTTCCGACTTCGCCCGGCGTCAGCAAGGCTTCCGCGGATGGACAGTTGGTCGGGATTTTTCGCCCATTTACTCCTTGCTTGCACATTTACCGAATGCCCGGCCTGTCTGAGGTGGCGTCTTTGACCAATCACGCCAACGTAGCCCGATTCGATTTGTCGCCGGGAGGCAATGAGTTGGCGGTTTCCACGCCCAAGGGTGTGGAATTCTGGAGCACCGCGACATGGCAGCGCACCGGGGTTCTGACCAACTTCGTCTCCCTGCTCTACGCGCCGGACGGAACGACTTTGTGGCTTACTCACGATTTTCGCACGGCCGGCCTCTACGACGCGCAAACCTTGCAACTGCTTCTGCCGCTGCCTTCCGGCACGCTTCCGCTGGCCGTCAGTCCCGATGGCCGTTATTTGGCCGCCAGCGTGGATTTGCGCCGGTTGCAGGTTTGGGACTTGTTCGAAGTGCAAGGGCATCTGAAGGATTTGGGATTGAACTGGTAGATTTCCGTCGATTTGTTGAAAGATTTGGTCCCGGACGGGCTTACCCAATGCATGAGTGACGCGCCAGATCAAGTCTCACGGTTGTTCGTTTCGCAGAACTTCACTGCTGCCGACCAAGGCACTCGCCGAAGACTCATTTCATCGTTCCTGGCCAGTTGCCTGGTTTTGCTCTGCAGTCCTCAGAGGGCTTGGTGTGACTTTTGCTACTGGACAGACGCTGCGGGCGACAACCTGTGGAGCAACCCAGGCAACTGGTCGGCACTGGTTGCGCCCGTTGGGGGCGATATCCTGGTCTTTGGAGATCCGAACCACGACTTCGGCGCAAGCGGCGGTTTTACGATCGATGATATTCCAAATCTAATGCTGGACGGCGTGGAACTGGGGGACGATACGGACGGTTTCACCATAGAATCAACAGCCGGGACACTCTACACGAGGTATGTGGTAGTAAACCATGCCAACGACGGAATCGGTTTGGTTGTGGATTGCCCGGTGGCCAACCTTGATTTGATCCAAAACTTAGACGAGGGTTCGACTCGCATCGAGTTCAACGGTCCCGTCCAATTCCCTGCCGGGGGACAAATTGAAGCTAATTTGGACGAATCAGGGTATTTTTCGGCAAACGTCCTTCAGATTGACTTTAACGACGGCTTGACATGCACCAACGACCTCACGGTTATCGCCGGAGGCGGCAATGGTTATTCCGGGTGGTTCTCGCAAATAGTATTCAACGGTCTTGCTGTGTATGGCAACATGAACTGCATAACGGACGGCAACGCTGATTGTTCGATTGGCTTCACGGGCTCTCGGGATAACCTTATTCAAGGCTATCTTAATCTGGATTGTAACCAGGGACAAATTCTCTTTTCCATGGCTTCCAATACGGTAGCCGCCTCCAACATTATTGTGATCGACGGCGATACCGCCAACATCGTATTGGACGCGCCCGGCAATATGGGAACTGGTTCGACCCTTACTATCGCGGGAAACTGTCAAGTCAATTTGAGCGGATACGATCCACTGATGGGCACGCTGGTTCTCGAACACCTGGCGGGAGACTCCGGCGTGCCCTACTTTAATACCGGAGACACCGTGCCCGAATTTGGCGCGGGCTCGCAGATTATTGTGACTGACGACAATTCAGCGGGGAACCCTCAAATCTTTGGCAGCGTTCGTCTGGATGGGACCCAGATTGATGTTAGTGGCACAGGCGCAAGCATTTTGGACATGGTAGCCATTCCGGGCCTCGGTCAATCCATGCAAGGATCAGGATTCAACAAAACCGGCACCGGCACTCTCTTTCTCAACGGTTCCGCCAATTTCATCGGAGCAGTGACCGTATCTGGCGGCACCCTCGAACCAAACGGGGCGGCAGCGTTGAACATTACTAGCCCGGGAGGATCCCTCCATCTCAACGGCGGCACCCTCTGGGCGCAATACCTCGATATTGCCAAAGTGCCGCTCTATGTCGATGGTCCCTTCTCGGAAGTGATGGCTTTTACTCCCTGCACGTGGGGAGGTTCCGTAACTCTCTTTTCCACGCTGGTTATTGCGCCAATTGATTTGAATGGGACCAATGCGGCCATCAATTTTTCCGGCCCCATCTCAGGGACGGGCGGCCTTTACTTGCAGAACGAACTCTTTGGGGCCGGAGCCGTTGAGCTTTCCGGCCCGGACGCCAACACCTTCACCGGTCCGATCACAGACAACTGTCAATTATTGGAACTCAACAAGCGGGCAAACGTTCCCGCCTTCAGCGGCCCGCTCATTGCCGGTGGCCCAGGCGGCGTTGAGCTGGGCGAGGTGCGCTGGCTCAACCCCGGACAAGGCGTCCTCCCGGATCTTACCGTTTACAGCAATTGCGTCGTCAATTTGAATAACTTTAACCAGGATTTTGGACTAATCACATTTAACGGCGGCGAGATCGAAACCGGCAATGGCCAGCTTACTTTCTACCAGCAGGTGGTCGTCAATCCGACCGGCGTCACGGCGACTATCAATGGCTCGGTGAACATAACGGAATTCGGCGCGGCGCTTTTTAACGTCGGCGCCGGCGGCGTTGACCCCGATTTGCTGATTCAGGCTTCCATCACCGGCACTTCGACAGTAGTGGCCAAAATCGGCTCGGGCATCCTGCGGCTGAGCGGCGCCAATGATTTTGCCGCTCAAACCGAGGTTTTACAAGGAGTCCTGGAACTTGGCAATAACAGCGCGCTGGGGAATTTCACCGCGACCGTGGACGTGGAACCCGGAGCGACGCTCCAACCCGAGCCGGGGATTTCCGTTGCGAACCCGATCAATATTTGGGGCGATTTTGCCGTTCCAGCCGGACAATCCGTAATCTTGACCGGCAACATCTCATTGGAAAATTCCACGACCATAAATGTCGAGGGGAACTTGCTCATCGACGCCTCCATTACCGGCGACGGCGGATTAACCAAGACCGGCGCGGGCAATCTTAGCCTCAGTGGCAACGCTGCCAATACTTACACCGGGGGCACCCAGGTCAGCGGCGGTACGCTCACGCTAGCCAAGCCAAACGACATCTATGCCGTGCCCGGCAACCTGACTATCGGCACTTGGGGTTTTTTTGGCAGACCCGCCGAGGTGTTGGAAGAAGGCAGTTCGAGCATCGGCGGCAGCGTGACGGTCAATCCCGGCAGCCTTTGGCAACTGGACGATGGGGTCCTACACTTTTTCAACAGTTCCAATCTCGATGGAAACCTGCCGCTCACACTGCGCGGCAGCGGGAGCGTCCAAACTGGAACGGGCGCGATTTGGTTTCCCGGAGGCGACGATATCGAGGTTATTCCGGAAAATTTCGGCACTTCGACCATAGGCGGGACATTGATGCTTTATCCCGGACCGAATAATATTATTGTTGGTGGTCGAATTGAGACGAGCGCCGGTCCGGAGTGCCTCATCACCGCCAACATCGGGGAGGCCGCCGACTTCGGAGCAGGCATTCCCGGGCAATTGGTCAAGAGTTCGTCCGGAACTCTCGTATTGACTGGCTTGAACAATTACGACGGCAACACCATCGTCACAAACGGGACCCTTGAAATTGACGGCTCCCAGCCGCAGAGTCTTGTGCAAGTTTTTGCCGCCACGTTGCAGGGGAACGGGACGCTTGGCCCTCTGGAACTGGATGATCCCAACGCCGTCGTGGCCCCGATAGGCATTCCTTCGACGCTGGCTTGCAGTAACTTCGATGAAGGCGCGACTCCCGGCGGAACGCTGCAAATCTATCTGGCGGGCAATCAGCCAGGGACCGGTTACAGCCAGGTCGTGGCCAGTGG
Organism: Verrucomicrobiales bacterium; assembly: GCA_003140095.1. Classification (GTDB taxonomy): domain Bacteria; phylum Verrucomicrobiota; class Verrucomicrobiia; order Limisphaerales; family Palsa-1400; genus Palsa-1400. Next base: position 14,989 of record PLIU01000227.1, read on the forward strand.
CGGCGTATCGCTTGACAATCTCAACCTGAACGCCTCCCTGGACTTTTACTCCTCCTACGGCGATCAGTTTACCATTGTCCAGAACAACGGGCCGGCGAAAGCAAATGGGACGTTCAACGGACTGCCGGAAGGTTTCATTTTTCCCATTTCAGGCGAGCCGTTTCGTATTACTTACGCTGGCGGCTCGGGCCAGGACGTTGTTCTCACCCACATTTCCCCTGCCAACGTCGTCGGCACGTATCAATGGACGAATGTGCTGGGAGGCAATTGGAACGTCGGCGCCAATTGGGACGCCCAGTCGGTTCCCAATGGAAACAATGCTTCCGTGACGCTCGCTGCGGCGTGCGTCATTACCAACAACTCGGCCTCAACTTTGGCCGAATTATTTTATAGCAGTCCGCTGTGCGTCATTGGCGGCAGAGGCAGTTTTAGCATGAGCGGGCTCTTTGACTGGCAAGGCGGCTCTTTCAACGGTTCGGGCGGCCTCGTCGCAAACGGTGGAATGCACCTGGCGTCCTCAGGGGCGGGCCTGAATTTGCAGGGCATGTCGCTCATCAACTCCGCCGGCGCGACCTGGAGCGCCAACACGGCTTTGACTTTAAGCGGCGGCGCGATTCTTTCCAACACGGCCACCGGGACGTTTGATTGCGCAGCGGACGGAGCCATCCAAAACGGACCGGGTACCAATTTGGTCGCCAACTCCGGACTGTTTCGCAAAACCGGCGGGACGGGTGTGAGCACTATTTCAATCCCGTTTCAAAATTCGGGCACGGTCGATGTTCAAACCGGCTCGCTCAATTTGGCGAATGGTGGAGATTCAACCGGCAATTACAATATTGCCGCGAGCGCGGTGCTCGCCCTCAGCGGCGGGACTCACACGATGGAGCCGGAGGCCACGATTGTCGGCGCCGGCGAATTTCAAGTCACCGGCGGCACGGCCAATTTGTTTGGCGCCGTAACGACCCTTGGGACGCACACCTTTACCGGCGGCACTGTCAACATTGGCGATAATTATAATTCTGCCAGCAATGACATCAGCATTGGAGCATGCACTGTCAACTTTGACGGCACCAACCCGGCGACCGCCGCCTCACTGACGGTGAGCGGTTACGGCTTTCTGGGCGGATCGAACCTCCTCACGGTCAGCGGCCCTCTCAATTGGAGCAACAGCTTCACCATGACTGGCAGCAACAGCGTCATCGCCAGCGGCGGATTAACGATAGGAGCCGGGGGCAGCTTGATGGGCCGCACCTTGTTGAATATGGCCTCGGGAGTATGGAGCAATAACGGTATCGGCACCCTTGAGTTTGGGAGCGGCGCCTTATTAACTAACGCGCCGGGCGCCACGTTCGATTGCGTGGGCAACAACCTTATCGAACAAACCGTCGGCAGCGGAACGGTGGCCAATGCCGGACTTTTCCGCACGCTTGGCCCGCCGGCGACCAACATCATCGGAGTCCCGTTCAACAACAGCGGCATGGTGGAAGTTCAGTCCGGAATGCTGATTCTCTCCGACGGTGGAATGAACTCCGGCGTCATCGACGTCTTTGCAAACGCGACCCTCTCCCTCGGCAGCGGCTTCAGCCTCGCGCCCGGCGGGAGCATCACCGGTCCTGGCCAACTCTTGGTCACATCCCCGACGGCAGCCGCGAATCTTGGCGGCACGGTCAGTCTCAGCGGCGGCAGCACCTTCAGTGGCGGCGTCGCCAATCTCACGGGCAACTATGTCTGCTCCAACATGCCCCTTTCGATTGTTGCCGGCACGGCCAACTTCAACAGCAGCAATGTCATTTCCCCCTCCACACTGACGGTGGGCGGTTACGGCTTTTTGGGCGGATCGAACCTTGTCACGGTCAGCGGCCCTCTGACTTGGAATAGCGGCTTCACCATAACCGGCAGCAACAGTGTGATTGCCAACGGGGGATTAACGATCGGTCCGGGCTCCGTCATCCTCGATGGCCGCACCTTGATAAATATGGAGTTGGGAGTATGGACCAATAGTGACGCCGGCACGCTCCTGCTGATCGATGGCGCTGTGCTCTCCAACGCGCCGGGCGCGACGTTTGATTGCGTCGGCAATGGCACGATCGAAATCTCTACCGGCGGCGGCTTGGTGGCCAACGCCGGATTGTTCCAAACGATCGGCGACCCGGCCACGAACGTTATTCAGGCCCCGTTTTCCAACTACGCCGTGGTGGAGGTGCAATCAGGCACGCTCAGTTTGGGTGACGGCGGAACTTCGATGGCCCCGAGCAACTCGGTGGCGGAAATCGACGTGTTCTCCAATGCCACGATTGACTTCCATGGCGGCACGTTCCTGCTGGATCCCTCGGCGGTTATGGACGGCCCGGGGAACTTGAGCGTCAGCGGCGCCGCCACCGCCAACCTTGCGGGAACGGTCATCCTTGGCGGCGCGCATACCTTCAGCGGCGGCGTCGCCAACCTCACCGGGTTCTATAATTGCGTCAGCAACGCCCTGCTCATCGCCGGCGGAACCGCCAACTTCAACGGCTCCGGTGTCATTGCTCCGTCATCCTTGGTTCTGGGCATCTACGGAACCCTTGGCGGATCCAATTTGGTCACGGTCAATGGGCCGATGATTTGGGGCGGCGCCAGCACGATGACGGGCGCCAACAGTGTGACGGCTAACGGAGGACTCACCATTGGTCCGGGCAACGTTTCGCTATCGGGAAGGGAGTTGGTCAATACTGGTGCGGCGCTTTGGACCAACAACGGCCCGGGCGACATTTTGCTCTACGACGGCGCTTTGCTCTCCAATGCCCCCAGCGGGACATTCGAGTGTATGGGCACTGGTGTCATCGATTTCAGCAGCGGCGGCGGCGTTCTGGCCAACGAGGGATTGTTCCGCATCCTCGGCGCTGGAGCGTCCACGACAATCGAGCTTCCCTTTACCAACAACGGCACCGTCGAGGTGGACTCCGGCGCTCTTAGCTTTTCCGGAGCGCCCTACACCCAGATGGGTGGTCTGACTTTCCTCAATGGCGGCGACATCTCCAATTCAACGCCTCTGCAAATCCTGGGCGGGGTGTTAACCGGTGGCGGCTTGATCTCCGGCTCCCTGACCAACGCCGCCTTCCTGCACCCGGGCGCGCCGTTTGGCCAGTTGACTGTTGGCGGCGCTTACACTCAAACACCCGCCGGCGCTCTGGACATCACTCTGGCTGGGCCAAATCCTGGCACTGGATTCAACAGCCTCATGGTCGGCAATACGGCTAATCTGGGCGGCGCGCTGGCGGTCAGCGTCACCAATAATTTCGAGCCTCCCATTGGCAGCCGGTTTCAAATTCTCTCTTGTGCCAGTTGCGGCGGCGCTTTCAGCGCGCTCCACGTTCCGCCGGGGATTTCCGTCGATTATAGCAGTAACGCTGTCTTCCTGGTGGTCACCGGGGCGGTGATCACGCCGGCATTTCTCCAATCCCCGCAGCTTTCCGGCGGGAAACTCAGTTTCAACTTCCAGACCGCCTCCAACCAAAGCTACACCATTCAACAAAAGACCAATCTTGCGATGACGAATTGGTTTTCCCTCACCAACTTCACCGGCGACGGTTCGCTCTACCAGTTCCTTGCCCCGCTCACCAGCGGCCCGCCAAACTTTTTCCGCGTCCGCCAGCCCTGACAAGCAGGCCGTTCCTCAGATGCGATGGGTTCGATTCCCTCCACCCGCTCCATCATTTTGGCTCAACGACTCACGCAAAAACCTCGAAAAAGCGAGAACAACAGTCACAACCATTCGGTTTTTGTGAAGGTCGTTCGTCGAGGTGAAAAACGTCACTCTGTGTTTCACAGTTTGCGATTAACAGAGCAAGTCCCCGAAGCGCACGATCTCCCGAAAAGCCGCCCTAATGGCACTCGGAATCGTGCAAATAACCTGTAGAGTCCGTCGAAAATCAATCGCAGCACCGGCCAGCCAGTCGGGGCCAATAGCCATCCCAAACCGACGGCGCGGTAAGCTTGCCGGAAAACCTCAACCTTGCGCACCATCCGCCCATCGGGAAAGATCCCGTGAATGACGCCCAAGAGCTCTTCACGAGTGGCGCGATAAAGTGTTGGGTCAAAATCGTTTGAAGAAACATCCTCGAAGGCGAGATGACCGTGGCGATTCCAACGCTGTAACCATCGCACTTCCCGCAGACAGAACGGACATTTCCCGTCATAAAGCATTTTGAAGTGCCACTTGTTCATAGTGCATTATTCACGAAATACGGCCTCTGCCGGTCGCGACGACGATCCAGTTCGCTGGCATATCGCAGCCCCAATGTGGCGGCGTTCTCCTTCATCCACGCCGTCAATAGTGTTTTCCCAGCGGGCGGGGTGTTCACACGGAGCAGTTCGGACATCAACCCGCGAATTTCCTCGCGCGTGATGAATACATCGTGCTTGAACCATCCCACCAGTTTTCCGAGCAAACACCCCACTCCCGGCGACACATTGACCAAGGTGCGTGGCCGGCCAATCGCCTCACCGACGGCTTTCACCAACTCCCGGTAAGTGAAGGTTTCCGGCCCGACGGCGTTGACGATGACATTTTCCGACCGCATCCCGTAAGTGACAGCCAACTCCGCCAGATCATCCACATGAACCGGTTGAAGCCGATAGGAACCGTCGCCGAAAACCGCAAAAAATGGAAACCGCCGGAGCGCCCAAGCAATATTGTTGACTAGAATGTCCTCGCGCCCGAACAAAACGGTTGGTCGCAGGATGGCATAAGAAAGTCCGCTTTCCCGTAACGCCCGTTCCAGCCGTGCTTTGCCGGCAAAATATTCCAGCGGCGAGTCTTCCGACGGATTGGTGATGCTGACATGGACCACACGCCTGACACCCGCGCGTCGCGCAGCCTCAAACAACACCAGCGTGTTTTCCACCGCCTCCCCATGAGTGAACGTGCCGTGGTTGAAACGAACCCAGTAGGTATTATACAAGACGTCCACGCCAGCCAGTGCCGCAGCCAATTTGTCCGGCTCGCCAAAAGACAGCGGAACCGCATGGACCCGCCCGCCAAATGGATTCGCGCGGTCCACGGAGTTGGTCAGCGTAACCACCGTCCGTCCCTGTTCCAGCAATCGAGTGGCGATGTAACGGCCGGAATAACCAAAGGCCCCGGTGACCGCGTGGATTTCGTTCTTATCCATATTTCTGTGTTTCCTGTATTTTACGAAACATTCAGCTAAAAATTATTTTAGCCACCTTCGGATTCGCGTTCCCCATTTGACGAGCTTGACTCGCGAGGACAGAGGCAACCGCCGGACTTCGCCAAACCACCCATCCATCAACTCGAAAAACTCCAGCATCTCCTTCACCCTCCCTTTGGTGTGGGCGTCCACCGTGATGCCATCATTGAGCAACGCCTGCGTTTCGCGCAGCATCTTAAGCGTCGGGTCCATCTCCCGACGCTTGCGTTCGTCCAACAGGATCTCAAACAATTGCCAAACGTCCTTGATGGATTGAAAATATTCACGCCGGTCTCCCGGGACACGAACCACTTTGACAACCCCCCATGCCTGAAGATCCTTGAGGCTGTTACTCACATGAGAGCGCGCAACGCCCAGAGCCTTCACAATTTCGTCCGCCGACATTGGCTTGGGCGAAAAATACAGCAAGGCATGGATTTGCGCGACCATACGGCTGATGCCCCAGCGCGCCCCCATTTCGCCCCAATGCAAAACCAGTTTCTCAATGACGGGATCCGGGTTCATTTCTGTATTTACAGAAATTATAAGAAACTGATCCAAAGTCAATGAATTATCTTTCGGAACCGCATTTTACGGTTGGTGACCCGGGTCTTGCCGTTTCGATTTATTTCCTTTTCCCTTTGGGCGGAGTGGGATTCGCCGAACGTTCAAATCCGTGGCGAGGTGATAGCAAAAGGTCACGCCCAGAGTTGCGCCCAAATTCGACATGCGTTTGAGAGTGTCGGTACGCAGGGAGAATTGTGAGGCAAGTTGGGACCGGACGGCGTCAAATCCAACATCAAACTCCTTTTTATGGGCGGAACGCCAGGCCCGCCTTCCCTTGGCCGACAATCGTTCCAGGAATGAACACAAGGCGCAGATTGTATCGTCGGGATTGTCCTGTTCCGGGACGATTTCCAAGCGCAACAAGAAACACCCGGGGCTTACCGGACCACCGGTGAGAACGACCACCCTCTTACCGAGCTCAGCCTCCAGCGCAGCGAGGTCATATTTCGACTCGATATCCAAGTCCACGTTGTTGAAATGAGGTGCCACCATAGCTATTCAGGCTTGTCTGATTCGCACCAGCGCCTTGTTGGGCCGCTACATCGTCCGGGGTGTTCTTACGCTCTCTTGACGGTTGGCGGTTCGTCACACCAGTCGGTTTCAACGGTGTGGAATAAAACCTCCTCGTTGGATGCAGGTCCGGCAAATACTGTAATGCGGCTGGTAGTCCACACTTGATTTTCCAAGCGTTTTTTTTACGTCAACGGTGTCCAATCAAAACTTCCTCGCCAATCCCCATCTGGCGATACGTCTCGAAGTCAATTGACTGGAGCAGTTCCCCGGTCTTGGCGAAAATCCAAATGCTGTCATCAGTGATTACTACCAAAGCGTCCTTCTTCTCAGGGATTGTCGCATAATAGAGGAACGTGCTGGGTTCCCCTCGGAAACAAGCGACGTTGCCGTATCCATTGACGTTGTATCCTTTGAGAGAAATCTCGGCAGTCCCTTGTTTCAAGGGGAATGAATGGGCCCGCTGAAACCGACCTGACTTAATCCACGCATTGAGGTCAGCTTTCGTGCCTAAATCCTTGATTTTGTCTGCCGGCCCAAACTCCGAAAGCTTTCGCGTCACCACTTCCCGGTAAACATCACAGTAAATGGCAGCGGTTACTCCAGGTTTCACCGCCTCCGTCTTTAGGCCATTGTCCACACTGTAGCACTCTTCTGAAGAACCAAATGCTTCTGGGTCTCCGCGTCGCACATACCAAATCGCTCGGCCATTTGCCCAATCGCGCTCTGCATCCGCCCTTGCACTTGAGCGAGCCGCCTGAAACGCAGCGGCCCGACATGCAAACGGAAAGCTCGCCGCGACTGCCAGGATGACGACAATCAGGGCTCCCGCTCGAAAGGGACGAATCACAGTCGAGTCATTGGTAAGGGTTTTCTCCCGGATATGAAGCAGCCGGAATAAGTGTTGGCTTATCGTCTCAACAGCGAACGCGATCAGGAGATTTAATGGCCCCCAAGGGAAAACTGTGGCCAACAGCATATCCGCGATGTTCACATGATGGGGAACGACCGAGATAAAAGTCCCAGCAAAGAAAAAGGCAGAAAGAAGCGTATAAATGCCAACGCTCCATTTCCGCGCCTGTTTAGCGCTGTCGAACAAGCCTGAGAGAACGATTGGCACAATCCAAAGCCAGGGCATCGCAAGCCAAAACGGGTCTATCTCGGGAAATCCGCGCCTCACGATTGCGGGCCAGCACAGATAAGCGTAAACCGGAATGGAGCCGGCCAATATAACAATGGATATCCAGCGTTGGTTATCTGATGTGTTCGATCGCATATCCGGCTAGCGCCAGGGTTGAGCCACACTGGGGCAACGACTTAGGAAAACCCCCAACGGTGGCTCCGGTGACTTGTTGGAAGTGCCTCTCATATAAAGATCATGCCAAAACAGCCGAGAATAAATAATAGTGTTCCAATGGCTCCAAGACCAGTCCGCGAAATGAAACTGCATAGCTTTAGTCGGGAACTCAATCCAGCACATGCGAGGCCAAAAAGGAAAACGAACCCACCGATAAAACTGAAAGCCGCAGCCCGATCAGGGCGCAAGCTCCGCACTTGCACTCCCGCCAGCGGAATGCCATTCTCCACAGCCTTGAATCGTTGCCAACACGCTTTTCTCCTTGGGATAAGAGGCACTCAAGCATTATAAAGTCAACGTTCGATTCCCTCAATCCCTGCCGTTTTTCTTGGTCCAACATTCTGAGCGTGGAACTAACGCAGATGGATAGATGGAAAGCGCTTCTTGTTTCTCCCAAGGCCGCCATAATGGGCGGGACATGAAACTGCATCGGCTGGCATGGGTGGCGGGGGTGGCCGGTTTGCCCATCTCGCACTACTGGCTGTGGGCGCAAATCGAGCCGTTTTATTCGTCCATTTATTGTTTTCTTTGGTGGTCCTACATTTTTGCGGTGGATTTTGCGGTGTATGGTCTGCGCGGCCATTCTCTTTTGCGCGATCAGCCGCGGGAGTTTTTGTGTCTCGCCGTGTGGTCCGTGCCGGTGTGGCTGGTGTTTGAATTGGCCAACCTGCGCCTCCAGAATTGGTATTATGTGATGTCGCCCTACGGCTTTTCGTGGGGGACGCTTTATATCGTTCTAGCCTTCGCCACGGTGCTGCCCGGGATCTTTGAAACGACGTCGTTGGTGCTTGCAGTGATGGAGAAATGGCTGCGTGGCGGATGCATTCGGGGACGGCCCTTTGCCGTAAGCCAGTTGAACGTGGGTCTGCAACTGGCGTTGGGTGGGGCGATGCTGGTGTTGATGCTGGTGTTTCCCAAAAATTGTTTTTGCCTGGTGTGGGGCTTCGTCTATTTGCTGGCGGACCCGATATGTTACTGGGTTTGGCGAGAGGAAAAGAATCACAGGGGCCGCAGCCTGCTGGGCCAGTTGGCGGCGGGGGACAACACCCGGCTGGTGGCGCTGCTGGCGGCGGGATTCATTTGCGGCGGCCTTTGGGAGGCCTGGAACCTGGGCGCGCGCACGAAGTGGATTTATTCGGTCCCTTTCTTTGATGAACTCAAATTGGGCGAAATGCCCGTGCTGGGCTTTTTGGGTTTCCCGCCGTTCGTGTTGGAATGTTACGCCATGGTGAACACTCTTAGCCTGCTTCGGGCAGGGCGAAATTGGGAATTCAGCGAGCAAGAAAACAGGGCACAGCGCGGCATGCCCGCCTGGGGAGTGGCCTTGAGCGCGGTGTTGTTGCCGTTGGGCATCCTGTGCGCTTGCGCTGCCATCATCAGTGGCGGGACCGTCGCTTCTTACACCACACCATTGGACTGGCATTTTTCCCAGGAATTGGGGAAACAAGGCGTGAAGGCATTACAGGAAAGACGGGCTTTGCAAGGGAATCAGTTTTTGAGATTGAAGGCACGGCCGCCTGAAATCGATCCGGCGTTGTTTGCCCGGATGCGGCGCGTCGCGGGCATGGGAGAGATCAAGGGGATGGGGCTTAAAAACGCGCTGGCGCTGGAAAGGTTGGGAATCAAGAGCGTGGACGATCTGGTTCGGCAAAATCCGGTGGAACTGATGCACGAACTCAGAGCCATGGACCAGAATGTGCGGCTGGAGGAGGTCAAGATTTGGATACGCGAAGCGAAGCGGAAGCGAGGATGAAACGAACGAGACGGGGCTTTCAGCCAGAACCCGTTTGCGCATCATCTCCCTTGGGCTGACTACGCGGAAAACGGCGTCCGACATGCCGGTCAACTCATTGATGCTGTCGTAAGAAAACTTCAATACTTGGCCGAACTGGTATGTCACTTACTTTGCATTGGTGTGACGATACTGATCCCAGCACTTCTGGCAGGTCGGATCGTCCTCGCTCCACTCCGGATGGCTCTCTTTGATGAGGCCAATCGTGTATGCGACGATTTCCTTGTTCTCCCGCTCTTGATGCACGCGCAGATACGCTGCGGGAATCTCATGCTGGCAGATGCTGCATATTATTTTGTCCGATGGCATAGTATTAACAGGTTGAGTTCAGTCTCGCAACACGTGGCATGTGTAGCCTCCAGGATGTTTGACGAGATACTTTTGATGATATTCCTCGGCCGAGTAGAATGCCGTTGCGGCCGTAATCTCCGTCGTGATCGGCCGCTTGAACTTGCCTGATTTGTCCCAGCGCGTTTTCGCGCGTTCGGCGCCTTGTTTCTGTTCATCGCTCGTGTAGAAAATGGCCGAGCGATATTGCGTGCCCACATCGTTGTGCTGTTGGTTGAGCGTCGTCGGGTCGTGCATGCGGAAGAAATAATCCAGCAAAGACTCGTAACTCAGGCGGGCGGGATCGAACACCACCTGAATCGACTCCGCATGGCCCGTTGTCCCGGAGCAAACGTCTTCGTAGGACGGGTCCGGGGTAGCGCCGCCGGAGTAACCGACCGTCGTCTTGATGACGCCGGGAATCTTGCGAATGATTTCCTCCATGCCCCAGAAGCAACCGCCCGCCAGGATGGCCGTTTCATGGACCGGGGTCTTGATGACACCCGCCTTGACGAACGAGTCGAGATATTGGCCGTAGCCAGCCTGGTCCATGTCTTCCACCGGGATAAATTTCAGCGCGGCGGAATTGATGCAGTAACGCAAACCGCCGGCTCCCGGTCCGTCGTTGAACACATGGCCGAGATGGGAATCCGCCAGGCTCGATCGCACCTCGTTTCGCTCCATGCCTAAGGTGGAGTCTTTCTTTTCGACGACGTCCTCGTTTTTAAGCGGCTGAGTGAAACTCGGCCAGCCTGTGCCAGAATCAAATTTATCCAGCGAGCTGAACAGCGGCTGGCCCGACACCACATCCACGTAGATGCCGGGCTTATGATTGTCCCAATACGCATTATGGAACGGCGGTTCGGTGCCGCATTGTTGGGTCACTTCGAATTGCTCGGAGGACAGTTTCTCTTTCAACTGCGCCGGGGCAGGTTTCTTGAAATCCTTCATGCGTTCTGGTTCAAAGGTTGAAATGTTTGCCGGCTGCGTGCCCCTCTGGCGCACCACCACGAGAAGACCGGCGGCCAATAAGACCGCGGCCGTCAATATCGCCTTTTTCATTGTGATCATATGCTTTGGCCTTGTTCAACTTAAATCACTTTCAAGATTATTCACGCCAGAATACGCTGCCGCGCCATATATGCTTCGGATCACCCGCCGAAACCTTACAGGGAAAAATGAAGTCTTTCGGCGTGTGGCGGCCTTAGAGCGTGTCTTAACCGATTCGGTCTGGGCCGGCAGTTGTAAGGTTCTTCCCACAAATCCGACATAATGAGAGGCCGAAATTGGGGAAGTCGATGCAACCATACGTTTTGCATTTCCGCCATAAATATGATAGTGTGCCATGTCTGTGGCGCTCATGCGCCTGATCTTTGACATTTTGCGGTCGGGAATCCGGCCTGGCAAGGGTGCCCGGAAAAGCGGCTCCCCGATTACGGCGATGGGGCTGATTGGGTTGAATATGAGTTGCCGAAGTATGTTCATTAAGGCACACAAGCCTTGACCAGAGTCGCGGAGCGTCTGCGAACTGCGTGGTTTTCACGCATAACAGGCCCGTACGACCAGGTGAGTCAAACCGAATCAAACCGAATCAAACCAAATCAAACCGAATCAAACCTGCGGAGGTGGGGAAGGAACGTCCCGACCTGGCTGTGAAAGGTTGGAAAAGGTGGGGAAAGGCTTCAAACACAGGGATTTAAAGGGTGATAACACCTCAAGTTCACCCCCTCGATAACGAAATGGGTCTGATTTAAGGCAATCCCCATAATTGACAAGCCCCGTTTTTTGGAAAATTATCACCATCCGGTTTTTGGAGAGAAAAAGGGGGCACTAGTAAATTCACAGTGCCCCCAAAGTTGCATGAAATCACCGCCAACCAATCAAGATCGCAATAATGCCCCATCCCGCGTGCTATTGAGGCTCAGGCAAGCGTTTGAAGTGCGGTTGGATGGATAGTGGCGCGGCGTCCCCCAGGCTTGTCCTGCTGCTCAGACGCTGTCTGAACTTGCAGCCAGTGCCGATACGCCCCGTTTTTCCAATTACTGACATTCTGGGCGCTGAGGGGGGAAGATTTAAACTCCCGCCGCAATATCTCCTTCACAGCGGCCAATCCGTTAAGCCATAAAAGGAGGCTATTTGCCACTTCGCCATCCCTGAGCCTGGAATTTAGCTCTTCACGGACGGCCAGCGGCAACCTGGCCACTTTTCCAAGACGGGTCGTGAAATCGACAGGCACAGGCGGGGCAGGCACGGCCTCCGCGCTGGCGTCGGTCGATTCTGTTCCTTGCACCACCTTTGACAAACCCCCTACCCCATCTCTCAATTCCCATTCCTGATACTTCATCTCCACTGATGCTTTCGCGACAGGACCGCCCAGGACGCCCCGCACAACACGGCGTAGCGCGGTGGCAGCCTGGCGCAGTTCCTGGATTCCACGTCCCCGGCCATCTGCGCCATGCCCCAGGACGGACTGAACGTAGGCCGTGGTTTCATTCGCTAGCGCGGCCACTCCCAGCACCTCGCCAGGCCTCCGCGTGCCCGCCGCCTGGTCAAGGACAACCGTGGCGCTGCACTGGGGTATATTGGGGTCGAAGTAACATTTGACCCGCGCGCCATGCAAGGGAAGCAGCCATGGGGCGCTAAACATAAACGGAACTCCAAGAGAATCGAATATCGGCACCCGGCCACCGACTGAATTTCCCCTGACTGTCCATGTTCTCACGAATGGCGAGAACAAAAAATCCGTCTCCGGCTCCAGGCGACGGAGCGGCCGGGCCTGGACATCGGCCGCCCAGCGTTCATCTGGCACCCACCTGCCGTAGTTTTCGGAATCGACGATGTGATTATTGTGATCGGCGCAAACCTCCTCAAAAGCCGCAACCGCATCCGTTAAGATGGGAAAGTGCGGCCGTGGGTCTCGCTCGCCGGCAATGCACGCCGCCAATACCCGGCTGGCGTCCCCGCCTTCGCCACGGAACCGGCCAACGCTTGCATCCGGGAAATGGCACGAAAGCCGGGTCCATAACGTGTTGAAAAGCCCTTCAATGAAGGGCTTCGAATGTGGAGAGTGAACCGCGATTCTACGCGCCCCCATAAGGTCAACCGCATTTGTGACCAGATTGGAGGCCCACACGCCTTTTTCCAACCGCCAGGCGCGCGGCACTCCATGTTGCCTCACCACGCAGCGCAAAAGCGCCAGGACATCTTCCCCCCTGTAAGCCGACTTGGGCCGGGCGGTATAGGTAAAGCCCAAAATTTTGCGGCTGCCTACATCGATTGCAACAAGCCATTGCCATCGCCCAACCTTGACGCCATACTTTTCGCTGCACGGGCAACCGCGAATCTGCCAGGGAACCACGACTGGGAAGTTCACGGTTGAATCGTCACATTCGACCAAATCCCCGCCCTGAATAAAGTGCTTTTCCCCGGCCTCATCCTCCTGCCACATTTGCGAGCCCCACGCCGAAATATAATCCAGCGTTGCATCCCGCTTATTGCGGTGAAACCTGACGAATGGCGCGGCCACGGCGATATGCTTGGTGATGGAATCCGGCATGATCCGTTTGCGCGTTTGCGCGCGCGCCAGAATGCTCTCCGCCAGATCGGGCGGGCACGTTGGCAGCTTTTCCCCGTTCCCCGGCTGCCAGCCGGACTCAATGCAGATGCTCGACAGCCGGCCCATCACCGCGTTGGGGCACTTCGGTAGAGCGACCGTCCGCCGAATCGCCTCCTGGATGCTTCCTCGGGTCCGGCTCAGGTTGGTGTTGAGGTAAAAAAACTTGCAAGATGGCAAAAACCACTGCGGCAAATCTTTGAAAAGCCGCCTGGCCGCGCCCATCTCGCGCCGTTCACGCATGAAAGCGGCGATACCATCGCGAGTAAAACGCGGATAGTTCCGGCAAAACCAAGACGGCGCGCGCCCCAGCACCTTCGCAGCCTGATTGCCCGATAAAAACCGTTCTTCTTTGAGCGCCTGCCACTGGCGGCACAGCGCGGCCGCCTTCGTGGCTGACTGGATATTGGATTTATTTTTCATAGGCGGGAAATCCTCCTTGTGAAGTCTTTCGCGGCCTTCAGCAAACCCTCCGCGATTTCCGGGTCGTTTTCTTCAAAATACGAGACCATGCATGCGAGAAGGATTTTACGGATCATGGCGCTGAGGCTGATGCCTTCGTTTTTAGCGGCTTCAACCAAGCGCCGTTTTAGCGGAAGTGGAAGGTGCACCGAAACCCTAACCTTTGGGGTGGAACTGACTTGTTTCATTTTGCTTCTCTTTCAAAAAGAACAATCCGAGCCAAAAGCGGCAAAGCTTGTCGCCCTCATGGGTATCCCCATTTCGGGCTATTTGACTCGGAAAGTTCGTTTTCTGCGTTGAGGCCAGCCCGCATATTACGGGTCCGAGAATTGGCCATCAGGCTTTTGCCAGCCTGACGTTGTGAATTTCACAGATAAGGGTCTGGAAGTCAAGCGTCATGAATATCTCACTCAAACACGCAAAACACGCAAAACACGAAAGACGCGGCGGCCTTGATGTGTCATAAAAGAGCATAATATGAGTCGTGAGACGGCAATCGAAGAAGGCGAGTATTGGCGAATTGTGGTCCGGGTTGACCGCCGCCTGCTGAAGGCATTGGATGAAGAGGTTGTCCGGCTGGACTCTGACCGCTCCAAAGTTCTCAGGGATTGCCTTCGCAAATTCCTTGGAACCAACGCGGCCACACAGGAAGTTTTATCAACATGACACCAACTTTGACCCATCAAAAGGCCGCCCGCAGCACAGCCATCGAGACACGAGAATCTGGCGGGATGGTGGAAACTTTGACAGTTGAGCAATGGGCAGAAAGAGAGGCACCGGCGATCGCCAGACTGTCAGATCGATCCAACAACGCCAAAAACCATATTAGCCTCAGCCAGCGCCGGGAGGGCGACTATGTGCGCCAATGTATTCTCGCCGGCCAATCCTTGAGGGAATTATGTCAAGAATTATCTTCCGGCCACCGTGGCCGGAAGTTTAGTGTTGACGAAGAATCCGACCCTCTGCTTGGCGAATGGCTCCAAAGAGAGTGCCCAAAGATAACGGAAAGAACCGCTCGCAGATGGCGTGCCTGCGCGAGGCGCGTGGTGGCGCATTTAGCGGACTGCCACCCACTGCTTGCTCCCGTGAAGATCGAACTTGGCGATCGTGAACTTTATATAAGCGACGCCCTTCAGATGCCGCCGGATCAAAGCGGGGCAGCCGTCAAAGTAAAATACTATAGCAGAATCGAAACCATCGCTCCGAACCTGCAAGATTTCATTGACAAGTTTCATGGATGGATCGCTGATAAAAAACTTTGCGAGCTTGCCGCCTCCGTCCTGGACGGTGAAAGAGACGCCAGCTCAATTACTCTGGTCACCAATGGAAAACTAAAAGGGGGTCATGGCGGCGAGGATAGGCGCGCCTACGCTCTCTTTGCAGCGCGACACATGGAGAAAATGTGCCAGCATCTGAACGAATGGGCAAAGCTGCTCGATGATCCTGAACAGGAAACCGCAATGGTGGGCGTAATCCGCGCCATCCTTTTAGGTGATTTCTGTTCGCTCAGCCATAAAACAGGGACCTCGCGTGACTATTTTAAAAAGCACCCACAGGAGGCTCGCGCCCGTGTCTTTAGTCAGAAATTTGGAGGTAAAGTATGGCCACAAAGGTTTTGTGACCTGCTCTTTGGGGTGCTCAAAGAGAGAGCGAAACAAAAAAAGG
Source organism: Verrucomicrobiales bacterium (assembly GCA_003140095.1). GTDB lineage: Bacteria > Verrucomicrobiota > Verrucomicrobiia > Limisphaerales > Palsa-1400 > Palsa-1400. The sequence continues at coordinate 30,471 of PLIU01000227.1, forward strand.
AGCTTAAATGACGGCCATTCAATGCCCCCGGAAATCCAATCGGCCTTCGACGGCTGAGGTCCGCGATGGCGTCATGTCCGCCCTGATTGAGTGGAAGATAGCCTTCCAGCCTTCCGAGGAGAATTGGACCGCTTTATTCGAGGCGCAAGAAGCCTACTGCAAAATGCTGGTCAATTATCGGAACGGCCTTTTCAACCGCGATTTGGCCTTTCGCCGCTTTTGCTGGAAACTGGAATTGTCCTTCATTTTCGGAGGTGAATCTCCGCTTTTGCCCGGCGAACCACCGCTGGTGTTTCCAGCCTGGCCGGCCTTTATGCGCAATTGCGTGCAGGCCACGCTCAAGAAGCACGGTTTCCAGCTTCGGTTCCAATCGCGCCTATCTGAACGGAACCGGGAATACTCACTCGCCACATGATCGGCATGAACAAAATCAACTTGCCATTTTGCCTCTTCCCGCGCGAAACCGCGAAGCGCGGGTGTTGCTGCGGCGGCTGGAAAGCAAGGTCCGGCCGCCGCTTTAATCACACAATCAAACTAAAATTATGAATCAGAAACCTTGGACCCAGGAAGTCTGCGACTCACCCACAACTTTGAGACCCTACTCCGCGCCGGTCGCGGATTCCGATGCGCTTGGATTGCCGGGCAGGTTCGGCGGTTTGGGAAGCGGGCACGGCAATCCGGAACCCGCCATCGTCAGCGGCAGTCTGCCTTACATTCCGGATGGCGGCCTTACTCCGCTTTCACCCAGTCAATCAGCCGCTGGACCGCGCACAGATGGGCAAGCTATCGATGATTATTAAGCCTATGCAAACCACCATATCAATCCCAATGCCCGTCGCCGCCAGGGGCGGGGAACCGCTCTATATAGATCCGCCGGTCAGGGACGCGGCGCCCCGCATCGTGTTCGCCGGTCACGGCCAGGCGGTGGAGTTCCTCGATGGCGATGCCTATCTCGATTACCGTTTGACCACTCCAGGCAGCGCCACCCGCTTTGCCGACGAAGCCACCGCCGAAGCCGCCGCCGAATCGTTGCGCGGACTAGGTTTGACCGCCTTCGTCGGCACAATTAAGACTGACGGTCCAAAAGCGTTCCGCGAACTGCAAGAGGCCAATGGGAAGGGCGTCGATCCGTTGCAGGCCAAGGGATACATCGTCTTGGCCGGCCGGTCCGCAGTCCAATTCATTGACCAACCCGGCGCGGGACCGGGTTTCAGAATTGGCGGCGTGGAGCAAGCCACCAAATTCACCACGGAAGCCGACGCTTTTGGCCGGACCGCCGCCTTGCAAATCATGGGGTGCGATGTCTCCGTAGTCGGACTCGATCAATCGGGCCGCCCGCTACCTGGAAAAAAGGTCTGGCTCCTTTTCGTCGATGGCCGGCCGGCGGAACTATTGCCCACGGGGCGTTTTAACCTGCTGACGCTATTCCGAGTGACCGATCAGGAGAACGCTTCAAGGTTCCCAACGCGAGACGCCGCGTATGCCAGCGGGAATCTTTTGCGCAACAAGGGCCACATTTGCATCGCCGGGCGCATGGGAGACGATGGGGAACATCTCTATTCCAAGGAGATTGAGCGAAGGCGCGAGGCTCAAATACCAAAAACTTACGTTGGCGTAATACAAATCGGAGGATCAAATCCACATAGGAGGGCAATTTCCAGATGAACACGGAATTTCAGGCTAAGACACCCACTCGAAAGTTCATCCTGCTCTTGAATGGCCAGCCCCTGTCGTTTGGCAGCCACCCATTCAAGCTTTCCTGGGAAGCGGTGGAAGTCTGCGAGGCAGATACTTATCCCGAACGCGCGACCGCGTTGCGAGTGGCAGAAAATATGTTTCATCGTGGAACGGCAGTTACCATTAAAGAGCTTTCTCCAGACGAAGCCGCCGCATCGAAGCCAAGATCAAAAAAAATCTACACCCTGCGGGAGGCCATGGCTGAATGAGCTTCACCCCTCCAAAACCCATCTGGATCACCGTCCAAGGAGGCGTAACCTATACAAGTCCAGGTGGGCCGTCTGGCTACGTGCTCCCCAGTGGTTTCGGGTGGCTTCGCTTAGCTGATAATGCTGTCCAAGCCAACTACAGCCCTCTTGGTGGAATCGTCAAATTGACCCGCACTTTCATTGGCTGCTCCGGTGGTTGGGACCCGGACCTTTACCCGCCCGCATAAAGAAATGAATATTCAAACTCTTGCCGCATCCCGCCAGCCAGGCGATCCACTGCCAGTCAGGCTTCAACTGTTCAAGCTTGGAGAAAACCTCTCCAACCAAGGCCCGTTCATCGTCGATGACCAATCCATTGCCGAACTCGCCGCCAATCAGCGTTTGATTGGTCGCGAGCGCGTCCCCATTGGTTTCGAGCACAATATCGACGAAGGCTCAGCGGAATACCTCAATACCAAGGAGCCTCGCCCGATTGCCGGCATGGGGACGGTTGAGGCGGTGCCCGGCAAGGGCATTTTTCTCACTGCAATAGGATGGAACAAAGTTGGTGCCGATACCATCGATCATTATGAAGACCTTTCACCCACGCCCATCTTCGACAAGAAGACGCGCCGAGTGCTAGGCATAGCGAGTGCCAGTTTGACCCGCACCGGCTCCGTCTATGGATTGACGCTTGAAAATGCGGAGGCCGCCGCACTTACCTCAATAATGCCTTGGCCTTTCCCAGCGCGCCCGCGCGCGGATTCCCTGACTGGCATTTCGAGAACGGTAGCCGCCTTTGAGCGCCAGAACGCGCGCAACAAAATAGTCGCCTCCAGGCTCGCGGCAAAGGCCGTGCGCAATCCAATTGACCCGACGTTGCAAGGCATGGCGCGCGTATTGGCCGTTTTTGAACAGGCAAATGCTGGCGGGGAGGAGGTTTAAAATATGTCCATCCCTCCAAAGAGCGAATCAAAATCCTTGGGAGTATTTGTGCCCGTCCCACCCATGACCCCACAGCAAGCTCTGGAGTCCTGGCAGACTTCCAGGGAGACGATCAGTGCTGCCTTGGACACCATCCGCGCCAGCAAGACACAAATTCAGGCGGGATTCTATGCGATAAAACATGCTGGCGAAAAATTCCTGTCCCCGGATGATCTGCGCGCCCGTGCAAAGAGCTCTGGTCAATATCGGTATGGCTACCGCTGCGCTTGATCACAGCATTGGATCAATGGGCCTCCTTGTTGATGTCATACAAGCGGCGTTGGTGGCGTTGGCAACGCCTGCCGATGCCGATATGTTATTGGATGTGCTGCGGGCCTCACTGTCGATGCCTGCCGATGCGCCTTCAAACCAAGGCAGCCAAGCGGCGTCGGCTGGAGAAACCAACCTCCAAAACGAACCTTTATAATTTCTCATTTGACCGATTTTTTGGTGCTATTTGTGGCTTCGTTTGATGCTTTGCCGGGTTTTTCGCCCGGCTGGCGACACAGGCTGAGAATTTCACACTTGACCAAGTGCCCGCCGCAGTGATACAAATATCAGCGATGCCAGACCGAATACAGCCCGATCCGGACGCACTGCAGGACCTCTTGAGTCAGCCAGCCGTGACGCGGTTAGAGGTTCTGAGGCAAGTCCGGGAGTCGGTGCCACTTCATCCGAATGCGCAACGCGAATTGGAGCAACTCGAATTGGAACAAAAGAACCTCGTTTCTCCGCGCCAGTGCCGCGAGCCATCGGCGTAGCGCCTGCGACGGCTGGAAAATGTCGGTTGTTTCGTCATTTCCAACCTTGAAAATGGGCCGATTTGCTACTTTTATCACCTTACCATTTTCTCGCCGCTACCCATTTTCAATACCCATTTCGGGCCATGCGCAGACCCATTGCGCTTGGATGCGGGTTTGCCCGGAATGGGCGCATTCTTGAACGACAAAATGGGACGCATAGGACCAAGGGGACGAATGGGACAGTTGCGGCCGGGTCAAGCCCAACAAGCCTAATCAAGGTAAATCAAACCTGCGCGGGGGCAAGACAAGCTGAAAGCTGAAGGCTCAAAGATGAAGCTACCAGGCAACGTCACAGTCGCACAGTCAAACCCAGTCAAACCTGGTCAAACACAGGCGCTCGCAGGAGTCAGAACAAATTAAAAGCGGCCCGCTTTGCGATCTGCTCATCCCTCCCGAAAGGTCAAGCCTGGTCAAACCATAAAAATTGAACATGAGGTTTTGGTTAGGTCGTGACTTCGATTTCAGGAGGGGGTACGCTGTGCTGTTCGCATTGCTATGGGCTACCGCATCGAAATTGGCGAGAGCTTGGCGGCGGCCTTCGGGCGGATCGCCGCGGAGGAGATTGACCTTGCGGCGGCGGAGTTGCGCCGCCCCAATCGAGGCGAGGCGGTGCATAACGCCCGCAAAGCCCTCAAACGGCTGCGCGCTTTGTTGCGCTCGTTGCGAGTGGCGTTTCCCAAAAGGTTTTTCCGCGCGGAAAACCGCCGCATCGCCGCCGCCGGACGGACTATTTCGCCGCTGCGCGACGTGCATGTGCAATTGCGCACGCTGGGCAAACTCAAGGCCGCAGCCAGCCTCGCCGGCGATCACGTCCGGCGCCAATTGTTGCGCCGGCAGTCTTCCTTCATCCGCCGCATCCCGGCCCTGCGCCAGACGGTGCGAGCGATGCTGGACGTTTCCCGGCAGAGCCTTGCCTCCTGGTCTTTGCGCAAAGCCACCGCAGAAGACCTGGTCGCCGGCCTTAAACGCATTTACAAACAGGGGCGCGTCACCTTCAAAACCGCCCGCGCGTCGCCCACGCCCGCCCATTTGCACGAATGGCGCAAGAAGTCCAAATTGCTCGGCCACGGCCTGGAGTTGATCAAGGGCCTTGGGCCGGCCAAACTTTCCAGGACGATCCGCCGCAGCAACGCCCTGACCGAAGCGTTGGGAGACGACCACGATCTGTTTATGGTGTTGAGCGCGTTGAACCAGGAAAACAAGGCCAATCAGGCCAGCGATTTCCGCCCGCTGGCCCGCCGCATTTCCCTCAAACGGGTTAAGCTGCAAAGGCGCGCCTTCAGGCTTGGCGAAAAGCTTTATGGCGAAAAACCCGTCTGCTTTGAACAGCGCCTGGACCGTTATCTGCGCGGCAGAAAACATACTTGACAGACATGAATAAACACATCGGCATCCTCACTTCGGGCGGAGATTGTCCCGGCCTCAACGCGGCCATCCGCGGCGTGGGCAAGGCGGCCCAAGGCGCCTTCGGCATGCACGTCGTCGGCTTCCGCGACGGCTTTCGCGGCCTGATGGAAAACCGCACGGTGGCGCTGGACCAAGCCGCCCTTTCCGGCATCCTCACCATCGGCGGCACCATTCTCGGCACCAGCCGCGACAAACCGCGCCGCATGTTAGTGGGCGGGGAGGAAATCGACGCGACCGAGGCCATCCTCGCCAACTACGAGAAGAACCAGTTGGACGCCTTGATCTGCCTGGGCGGAGGCGGCACGCAAAAGAACGCGCTTTATCTAAAGGAGAAAGGCCTCAACGTCATCACCTTGCCCAAAACCATCGATAACGACGTGGCCATGACCGATGTCACCTTCGGCTTTCACACCGCGCTAGGCATCGTCACCGAGGCGATTGACCGTTTGCACAGCACCGCGCACAGCCATTATCGGATTGTTGTCGTTGAGATTATGGGGCATCGCGCAGGATGGCTGGCTTTGGGCGCGGGCGTTGCGGGCGGGGCGGATGTCATATTGCTGCCGGAGATCGCCTACGACATCGATAAAGTCGCCGAAGCCATCCGCAAACGTGGGCGTAGCGGCAAGCACTTCAGCATCGTCGCGGTGGCCGAAGGGGCGATGTCCAAGCGCGACGCCGCCAACTTGCGCGAGGCGGATGAGAGGAAGCAAAAAGCCAAGTCGAAAGGGGAAAGAAAGAAAGCCAAGGTCGCGCTGGCTGAATGGCAAAAGCGGCACAGCGGAAACACCATGCGGCTGGCCGCGCAACTGGAGGAATTAACGGGCCTGGAGTCGCGCGTCACCATCCTCGGCTACGTGCAACGCGGCGGCGCTCCTTCGGCGGAGGACCGGCTGCTAGCCACAGGTTTGGGCACCGCTTGCGTGGAGCTGATCAACGACGGCGAATTCGGCGTCATGGTCGCGGCTCGGGGCGACGGCACCGAGCCGATACCGTTGGAAAAAGTCGCCGGCAAACGCAAGACCGTGCCGCTGGACCACCCGTGGATCACCAGCGCGCGACTGGTCGGGACAAGCCTGGGCGATTAGAAGCCGAAACACACTCGCCAATCTCTGAGTTGCCAGATCGCCCTCCTATGGCCTGGCTCCGTTTGCTGGAAGAGGTCCAAGTTCGGCAAACGTTCTGCTTGACCATTGCGTCGCGCGGTGTTTCGGTCGGTGGCTTACGGGATACCCATTTCCCACCGCGTTTTTAAGTCGATCAAGTCGATCAAACAAGTTCTTGTGTAAGTTTGCCGTTTGGCTTGAGCCTTGTGGTCATTCGAACGCGGGACATCGATCGGCGGGCCAGTTTCTGCGCAGCCTTGGGATTCCGATTCACCCAGCAACAATTTGCGCGTCCAGTCGCTTGAGGATAGCTTCCTTGCCGACGATTTCCATCAGGTGATACAAACTCGGCCCGACCGCGGCGCCCGTGCAGGCCAGCCGCGTGGGATGCACCAACACGCCGGCTTTGACCCCCAATTCCTCCGCCGCGGCCTTCAACGTCCTTTCGATTCCCGCCGCCGTGAAGTCTTCCAGTTGCGCCAACGCCTCGCGCAGTTTTTGCAGACGTGCTTTGGCCTCCGGCGTAAATTCCTTTTCGGCGGCGGCGGGATCGATTTTCACCTCGTCCTGGAAATAAAACCCGGCATAAGCAGCCAGGTCGCTAAAGCGTTTGATCTTGCCCTGGCAGGTGGCCAGCGCGGCGGTGATGTAGTTGTCAGGGTAAGCATCCATCTTGCAGCCAGCCCGCCGGAGCGCGGCGGCGCCCAGCTCGCGAAAGCGCGCGGCGCTCAATTCGCGCAGGTATTCGCCGTTGAGCCACTCCAGTTTGGCCAGATCGAAACGCGCGTTGTGGCGCAGGATTTGCGGCAGGTCGAAAAGCGGGATGACCTCAGGCAACGAAATCTTTTCCCGGTTTTCCTTCGGCGACCACCCCAGCAAGCAAAGATAATTGACCACCGCTTCCGGCACGTAGCCCTCATCGACGTAGTTCTGCAGCGATGCGCCACGGTCGCGCTTGCTCATTTTGGCGCCGTCCGGATTGAGGATCAACGGAATGTGCGCGTATTGCGGCGGCTCGACGCCAAAGGCACGGAACAGGGCGATGTGCTTGGCCGTGTTGGAAAGATGGTCCTCGCCGCGGATGACGTGCGTGATGTTCATCTCCAAGTCGTCCACCACGTTGACGAAGTGGAACACCGGTTGGCCGTCGGACCGGACGATGACGAAATCGGGGTCGGCCGCCTCGCGATCGGTCAATTCGCGCGTGACGCGGCCGACCACCAGATCCGGAATGACGATGGGGTGCCGTTCCATTTTGAATTTGACCGCGCCCTCGCAATCGTAGGCCAAGCCCTTGGCTTTGAGTTCCTGGACGCGGCGCTGGTAAATCTTGCCCCGTTGCGACTGGAAGTAGGGGCCAAAATCTCCTCGCCCCGGTCCTTCATCCCAATCCAGCCCAAGCCACCGCAGGCCGCTCAGGATGACATCGGTGGCTTCCTGGGTATTGCGGGCCGTGTCGGTGTCCTCGACGCGCAAGATAAAGGCGCCGCCGGTATGGCGGGCGTAAAGCCAGTTGAACAAAGCCGTGCGAGCGCCGCCGATGTGCAGCAAACCCGTCGGACTGGGTGCAAAACGAACTCGAACTTTCATGCGATCCATTTTCCAAGAACTGCGAACAACATAGTCCCACGTGGGCCAACTTGGCAATAACACCGCGAACGACGAGCGGAACGGAAGAAAAACGCGATCCCATATTGAACGTGGACCCAAATCTGCTACATTATAAGTAATGAAAGTGATTCAGGCCAATTGCCGTGTCCAATTCACTGCCAACGACGTGGATTTCATCCTGTCAGTGCTGGGGAAAAAGAAGGGCGCGGCCGAATTACTGGTGATACTTTTGGCGGATCCCGAGACGCGAGATCTCATTCTGGATGATGATCTATTATTTCGCGCTTTGCTGGAGCAAGGCGGTTGTCTCCGGGTCTCCCCGCATCTGTATTTTTATGTGCTGGTGCGGCAAGTCTTGCGCCGGGCGGGCCTCGAGGACCGGCGCGTGGCTGACTACGTGGCGGAGTTGCTGACGGAGTTCTCGAGCGAAGAGCGCACTCGCTGCGTGGCGCCGGACGGCGCGGGCCGCCTGGATTATTTTTTTNNATTGGCAATCATTCCCTCTTTTTGTCCGGCGTTTTTCCCGAGCACATCCGCCATCGCTCCCAGCGCCGCGGCGCGCCGGGCTTGCGCTACTACCAGGATTTGGGACGCGCCAACTATCGCGCCGCCAGCGAGCATCGTCTGGCTGCCCGGTACGATCTGGCCGCTGTGTTTGACACCCTTTCGGAACAATTCGAGCCAGCCCGCCTGGCCTTGAACGATCTGGCGGAGCGGGTTTTTTCCATCGCCGATCCCGAGCTGCCGATGCTTTTTAGAACCTAGCCGACCGGCAGGCCCCATTGGCCCAGCGTCGGAATGGTTTTTTCCGGCGTTTCGTGCAGAAGAGCGCGCCAGCCCCGGACCAGACCTCCTTCCACGTTTTCGCCCCTGTCATCCAAATAGACAATCGCTTCCCCGGTCAGGCCCAGCGCGCGTTCAACCGCGGCGTAAATGGCCGCGTCGGGTTTCATGACGCCCTGTTCGTACGATAAAATATAGTGGTCGAAATGGGCGAAGAAGGGAAAGCGCTGACGGATGTGGCCAATGGCCACGCCGTTGGTGTTGGAGAAGATACAGGTCGGGATGCGCTTGGCCCGCAACGCGCCATGCAGCGCGGTCATCGGCCGGATCTCGGTGAATATGTCCGCAAATGCGTCGTAAAATTCATCCACTGTGCCTGAAAAGCCGCACGCTGCGCAAACTTCGACCGCGAATTGTTCCTTTGTCGTCAGCCCGGTCTCGAAACGGTGGAGCAACGGGGATTGGCTCAGCGTCTGCAGCACCTGCGGAGCTGTGAGTTGGCCGCGCCGGGCGAGTTTGGCGGCGGCGATTCCGTAATCGAAATCCAGCAGGACTTTGCCCAAATCAAAAACAACGGCCGATGGAACATTCATATTGACAGATGAATCTTTACGCGGACAATTCCCGTCTGCCCTCCAACGCCCGGCTCAGCGTCACTTCGTCGGCGAATTCCAGCCCGCTGCCGGCAGGAAGGCCGTGGGCCAGGCGCGAAATTTTGGCGCCCTTGCCGGCCAGCCGTTTGGCCAGATAAAAGCTGGTCGCGTCCCCTTCCACGTCGGTGCTCAAAGCCACCACGATCTCGGTTACGCCGCGGCCCAGCCGGGATTCCAATTCGGTCAGGCGCAAGTCCTCCGGCTCAACGCCATTGAGCGGGGAAATCCTGCCGCCCAGCACATGATAAAGGCCGCGAAAACTGCCGGCCTTTTCCAGGGCAAAAATATCCAGCGGCCGTTCCACCACGCACAAGAGTGAGGCGTCCCGGCGCGAGTCCTGGCAGATGGCGCACGGATCGGCCTCGGTCAAACCCCCGCACACCGAGCACACGCGGATTCTTTCGCGGGCCTGGACCAGAATCTGGGCCAGGCGCCGCACCTCATCGGCTTCGGTTTGCACCAGGTGCATCGCCAGCCGTTCCGCCGAGCGAGGGCCGATGCCCGGCAGACGGCACAGCGCCTCGCTCAAGGTGGTGATGGGTTCGGGCAGCGGCACGCAATTACATCATTCCGGGCAAATTGAGGCCTTGCGTGGCCTTGCTCATTTCGGCGGAGGAAATTTGTTTGGCCTGCTCCAGCGCCGCGTTGACAGCCGTCAACACCATATCCTCCAGCAAGACCACATCCGCGGCGTTGACGGCTTGCGGATTGATCTTGATGGAGGTGATCGAGCCGTCGCATTTGGCCACGACTTTGACAGCCCCGCCGCCGCTGCTGCCTTCCACAGTACGAACGGCCAATTCGGCCTGGATTTGTGCTATTTGCTGCTGCGCCCGCGCAGCCTGTTTGACAAGTTTTCCGATGCTGGACATGGTATGATGGGGTTTGCGGTTTACGAGCGGACTTCGACAATCTGGCCTTTAAAAACCTCCAACGCTTTCTGAATCAGCGGGTCGTTCTTGAAATCCTCCTTCTTCAACGACGCCAGCTCCGGGGCCGGCTTGGCCGGCTCCATGGCCGGGACGCGTCTGGCCGCCGGTGGCGGACTTGGAGGTGGTGCGGGAGCGGCCGCTTTCTCCCGCGACGGCGCTTCCGCCCGGACAAATTTCACCTGGGCGTGCGGAAAACCCAATTCCGCCAGTTTCGTCTGCACCAGGGCGTGATTCTTGGCGTTATCCACCAACGGCAAATGATCGGCAAATTCAGGATCAAAACCTATTGTCAATACTTTTTTGTCGAACGAAACCGGGTGGGCTTCCACTAAATAAGTCTTGACAAACGGACTGGCCCGGCCCACCCCCTCGATTAATCCTTGCCAAAGTTGCCCCAGATCCACCTCGCCTGGCGGCGTTGCGGCTGCCGGCACTTGCGCCGCAATCGGAAGCGAAGCCGCCGCGGCCGCGGCCACAGCCGGAGCCGTGGTGACTTTGGCCGCGGATGCCGCCGCCGGCCGGGATGCCGCGGCCGCGCCGGAGCGCAGTTGCTGGATTTGTTGCAGGACGGTGTCGATGCTCACCGCATCCCGCGCCTCGATCATTTTGAAAAGCGCCACTTCGACCAGGATTTTTTTTGAAGTCGTGTCCCGCAGCCGCCCCTCGCAATCAGTCAGCACCTCCAACATGCGTGTCAGCGCGTCGGCGTGAAGGCGGCCGGACTGCTCCTTGAGCGCGGCGGCCTCGGCCTCGGAAGCCTCGATCATCCGCAAGTCGCCGCGGGAAACCTGGAAAATGAGCAAATTGCGAAAATGGCCCAGCAGCTCCGACACCAACCGTCTGATGTCTTTGCCTTGCTGGGCCAAATCGTGGAGCTGGCGCAGGGCCGCCTCGGTCTCGCCCGCCAAGATTGCTCCGGCCAACGCCAGAATCTGGCTCCGGGCCGCCAGCCCGAACATCGACAACACATCCTCCTCCGCGATTTCCTCCCCGCAGAAGCTGATCAACTGGTCCAGCGTCGATTCCGCGTCCCGCATTCCCCCGTCGGCCCCGCGCGCGATGGCGTGCAGCGCCGCCTCATCGATCTGCACCTTCTCCTTTTTGGCAATCTCCAAAAGGTGTTTGACAATGAGCGCCGAGGGAATGCGCCGCAAATCGAACCGCTGGCAGCGGGAAAGAATGGTGGGGATCACCTTCTCCGGCTCCGTGGTGGCGAACATGAATTTGACGTGGGCAGGCGGTTCCTCCAGCGTCTTGAGCAACGCGTTGAAGGCCTCCTTCGTCAGCATGTGGACTTCGTCGATGATATAAATCTTGAAGCGCGAAGTGGCCGGGACGTATTTGACCGTCTCGCGCAATTCCCGCACTTCGTCGATGCCGCGATTGCTGGCGCCGTCGATTTCCAGCACATCCATCGAGCGGCCCTCGGTGATTTCCTTGGCGCGGGGATCGTCCTCGGCAAAATCGACTTTGGGGCCGTCGGTGCAATTGAGGCATTTGGCGAAAATTCGGGCGATGGTGGTTTTGCCCGTGCCGCGCGGGCCCACAAAAAGGTAGGCATGGGCGATGCGGTTTTGGGCGATGGCATTGGCCAGCGTTTGCGTGACATGCTCCTGCCCGACAACGTCGGCGAAACGTTGCGGGCGGTATTTGCGCGCTATGACTTGGTATGACATGTCATTAAAGATCAGGAGGAAAGCCAGGGCTACCACGGCGGACGCGGAGCAAACTGCCGTTGCTGCATTCCTGCCCTGGCGGGGTTCGTAAGTCCACGCTCCATGGGCCCTGGCAAATCCTGCGCCATCCTAAACCCCGCCGCTCCCCCCGGCAAGATTTGTTTGCCCGCCATCGTACGGCGAAGCGCACAGGCTCGGCGCACGGCTCCCAGTAGCTGCCGACGTGAGGAGGCGGATTCCTCCATGCTTTCGGTCTGATCCGGATTGACCCGATTTGGCCCGGTTTGACTGGCCCAAAACTCGTCCAACTTTTGAGTAACTGCTCCTAATCATAATCTTAATCATAATCTTTACCACGTTTCACGTGGATAATCTCCAAGCCCCACTGGTTTGACCGGGTTTGACTAAGTCATTCATAATCATNNCAGGTTTGATTTGGTTTGATTGAGTTTGATTCGGTTTGGCCGCGTTTGGCGAGCCGGTATACCGCCGCCAACCTTCGCCGCCAACAACTCCACCCGCCCCACCCCGCAGGTTTGACTGGGTTTGANNCCGTGCAACTCCGTGTGCCATAGATACTTCCCCATCACAGGTTTGATTTGGTTTGATTCGGCTTGATTCGGTAGCATACGTCTCATACTCGCAAGACCAATAGCATAGCCCGAAAAAATCGCAAAAGTTGCACAACCACAATAACTTCTATGTTTTGTCCGCCTTTTCGCTGCTGTTGCACTATCCTCACCCGCAGGTTTGATTTGGTTTGATTCACCTTGATTGGGTCCGATCCGGTCCGATCCGTCCCTGTCGTCCCTTTCCGCCTTGACGGAGACCCAAGCCAGGTCTCTAAACATGCCCGGCGCAAACCCAGGGCAACGGCGGCGAAGTTCCCCTGCTGCCCCAGCCAGCCTTCATCCCAGCCCTTTTTCCATTCACCTGGTTCAGACGAGCCAAAAAGTCTCATGGCAACAATATCTCACGAATGCCGAAATCCGCCAGTATTGCGGCACCACCATTCGGTGCAGCGCGCTGGTCGATGGCTGCAAGCCTCGAGTATCGCCGCGAAGCGGCCATGCTGCTGCATAATGTCTGCGCCGATCTGAAATTACAGTAGAATCGAAAGGGCACCGCGGGGAGAGCGTGGAATTCTGTGTTTCAATGAACAAACCAGCCGTTGCATCCTAACACAAATTGACATCCAAACCTGCCGGTGCGCTGCCCGTGGGTTCGCGGAACAGGAGGCTCGGTACAGCTACACCGGCTTTCGGGTTCTGGTCATGCCGTGGAGCGAACCGCACAGTGTGCCGGTGCCGGATGGCCCCGCCATTTCGCGCCCATCATGGAATGGCCGGCAATTCAAGCGGAGTGACGTGGTCATCCATGAACACCACATTTTTGCCCGATGCGGTCGAGCGTGGATGAAAGTCATCGTAGTCAGTGAAAAGCGGCGTCGCGCTCGGGTCAAACCTCAACTGAATGGTGCCGTTGGTCATGGTTACGTTGGTTCCCCCAGGCCCCGCCCCTATCGGCCCTGAGCCGCCTATCGGCCCCGCCCAGGCCAAGACGAATTTCATGGTCTCCGACGTGGTTTCGTCCATGCGATGCCCGTTCAAGTCGATGTTCCATTCGTAACTGGAACCTTCGGCGGCGAACCGGCCCTCGGTATCGGCCGGGCAATCAAACACAGGCGAGCTGTTCGTGCCGCCGCTGGTTTTGCCCACTTCAGGTCCCAGCACGTCGCAAATGCGCGGCAACGGATTCGTTGGGCTAATCGGAGACGTAGGCAGCAGCTCCGCCGCCGGAAGCCGATTGTTATTTTCGTCCGCATAGACGCGCGTGGCGATCCCCAGTTGGCGAAGCTGGCTCACGCACACGGTATTGCGTCCCTGATCCTTGGTGCGGGCGAGGGCGGGCAGTAGCAAACTGGCCAAAACACCGATGATCGCGATCACGACCAGCAATTCAATAAGAGTGAATGCTTGGCCAAAACCCACTCTGCTCAATGATCGATTGCTCGCGCTGGCGAGGGCCGCTTTAGAATCTTTATAGAAGAATGTTTTCATACTGTGGATCTCCTTGCTCATACTCATTTAATTATTCTCGTCGTGGGTTTCCATTTGGATTCGGTTCGAGGCGTTTTGTCGCGCCCGTTCCACTTGCTCCTCCGGCGAACGGCTCATTTCCCTCAGTCTCCTTTGTTGGGACATTTGCGCCATGTTCGCGACCGCGCCGTTAAGATCGGAATGTTCCGGTCCGGTCTTGCGCGGCCCCATCAACCTCCTTCCGCTGCCCATCATGGGTCCCATTTCAAACGGTGACTTTTCCAGCGCATAGTACAATCGGCTTCGGCCGTGAACCGCAGAAGCGACGCGCGCCGCCGTTTCGACCGACGCCTCTTCTGGAAGTGCTGAGCCTAGCGCAGGCCGCAAACTGCTTTCCAAGACCAGGCGCTCGGAACTCCATTGGTCCATCGTGCCGTCGGGCAGAATGGCGAACATTTTTGCGCCGCCGCCTGCTTCGCCGGGCTTGCCGCCGCGCGTGTCTTCAGGCCGAATCATCTGGCGCTGAAGCACCATGCCGGGCCTGCCCGGAATTGGCTCCGGCCCTCCGCCGGGCGGGATTTCCATCGCAAAGCCGGCAAACTTGGGCGCGACATTTGTCCAGCCCGCGTCATTCAATTTCACCGCGCCCTCAAGAACCGCCTCCAACTTCGCCAACGCGTCCTTGGAACTGCCGACCGCAAATGTCTTTTGCCAGCGCGCGCCCGCCTGGTCGGCCACCATATCCAGCACTTCCTCAAGAGGAGCGTCTTTCGCATTGAGCGTGATTTTGGCGCCCATTTTTTTGTCAAACCTTATCCTCTCCCAAGTCTGCCGCTCCAGTGACCTGACGACCTCCGCCACTGGCGCATTGCGCACGCGCAGCGTGACCAGGTGGTGATGGGCGCGCCACGCCAGCCGTCCGAACCAGACACCCACGGCAACTGCGGCCAGCGCGAGGGCGATTTGTTTTGTTTTCATTCGTTTGCTTGCCTTTCGTTGTTCTTTTTTCGCCGCGCTCATTCGCGGTCACGGCGAAACTTGTAAGCCATCGTGCAAATTCATGCCGGCTCAATGTGACCAATGGGCGGGGAAACGGGACGAGAGGGCGATGAGGAATGACGGCCGATTGGAATCTTAGAGGCTACGAGGCTCCCATCCGCCGCTGCAATTCCGAGAGGCTGCAGGTCATG
The DNA here is from genome assembly GCA_003140095.1 of Verrucomicrobiales bacterium. Classification (GTDB taxonomy): domain Bacteria; phylum Verrucomicrobiota; class Verrucomicrobiia; order Limisphaerales; family Palsa-1400; genus Palsa-1400. The sequence goes on from PLIU01000227.1 coordinate 45,580, forward strand.
TTCAGTCGCGTGCCACTTTTAAGTATGACGCAGTACTCTCCAGGCCCCAGCAATGGCTCCACTTGTCCGATTTGGTTCAAATTGACTATCGCCGACCTGCTGATGCGCATAAAACCAGCCGGACCGAGGCGCGCCTCCATGGCGGCCATCGTGTCGCGTATAATGTGCCGCTCTTTGCCCGCGTGGAGAACCAGGTAATTTCCAGCCGCCTCGATGTAGTCAATTTCCTCTGGCTTCAAAAACAAAATGTGATCGGACGTCTTGACCAGTATGCGCAGGCCGCCGCGCGTCGGGCTCCGCAAGCTGGACAGAAGCGAGGCCAGGCGCGGGTCCGCTCCGGCGGTGCGGCGGGCCGCCAATTGCTCACGGGCGCGTTGCAGGGCCGTTTTGAAACGCGCCTGCTTGAAGGGTTTGAGCAGGTAATCCAGGGCGTTGACCTCAAAGGCGCGAATGGCGTGCTC
>PLIU01000385.1 GCA_003140095.1 Verrucomicrobiales bacterium
AGGATGCCTCCCTCGCCATCGTTGTCGATGCGCATGACGAACGAGACATATTTGATCGTCGTCACGAAGATCAAGGTCCAGATGACAAGCGAAAGAGTTCCGAGAATGACGGCTCGATCTGGTTTCCCGCCCGTGAGATCAAGCACTGTTTTGAAGGTGTAGAGCGGACTCGTTCCAATATCGCCGAAAACCACACCCAGGGCCGACAAGCTCAAGGCTCGGAGGCTCGAGTTGCATTCGGACCGGTTTCCAGCATTAGGATTCATGTCAGACAGAGACTGGCTGGCACATCCCTGGACAATCCCGCCCGGTCAACTGGAATCTCTTTTCCATGATCCACGCGAGGGGTTATAATCGGCTGGCATGATTCTCTCAAGTCAAAAGCCTCCCGCCCCGCGATCACCCCGGCCCTGATGATCGAAAGTCGTCCCGTGATTCACCAGCTTGACTCTGAAAGGATGCGGAATAAACTTTCAATATGTTCGACCTAAACTCCAGTTTCCGTCGGCGGCCGCCCATGAGCCGGCGGCAGATGTTGCGCCGGTTTGCCAGCGGGTTTGGCATGTTGGGGCTGGCGGGACTGCTGGCGGAGGATTTTATGTCAAACACTTTCGCGGCGGATGGCCCGGGGGCCAATCCTTTGCTCGTCAAGCCGCCGCAGTTTCCAGCCAAGGCCAAACGCATCATTTTTTTATTCATGTCAGGCGGGCCTTCGCACGTGGACACGTTCGACCCGAAACCGCGCCTGGCCAGGGACAACGGCAAACCTCTGCCGTTTGAAAAGCCGAAGCTCGAACGGACCAAGACGGGAAATCTTTTGCCATCGCCGTGGTCATTCAAGCAGCACGGCCAATCCGGAACGGCGGTCAGCGAGCTTTTTCCCCATCTTGCAACGCGCGTCGATGACATCTGCGTCATTCGTTCCATGGTGGCGGACAACATCAATCACAACGGCGCTTGTCTCCAAATGAACACGGGCGAACAAGCCTTCTCGCGTCCCAGCCTGGGGTCGTGGTTGCTCTATGGTTTGGGCAGTGTGAACCAGGATTTGCCGGGGTTCGTCGTCATCAGCCCCGCGCAGCCGGCCCAAGGCGCGCCGTTGTGGAGTTCGAGCTTTTTGCCGGCCTCCTATCAGGGGACGCTGGTCTCGGATTTAACCAACCCGATTGCGAACCTGAAAAACCCGCGCCTCTCACCCGCGAGGCAGCGCGAGCAACTCGACGTGCTCAAGCAACTCAACGTCATCCACCAACAACAGCGGGAGGAGGACAGCCGTTTGAGCGCGCGGATTGAATCCTTTGAACTGGCCTTCCGCATGCAGTCGCGCGCGCCGGAGGCTTTCGACATTGCCCAGGAATCTGCGGAAACCAAAAAACTCTACGGTTTGGACGACGCGATGACCGAAACCTTCGGCAAGCAATGCCTGATGGGGCGCCGGCTGGCCGAGCGCGGCGTGCGGATGGTGCAGATTTATCACACCCAGACAGTCAAGCGAAGCAGTTGCCAGCTTTGGGACCAGCATGGCAGCCTGAAAGTGGAGTTGCCCAACAATTGCGCCGCCGTGGACAAGCCGATTGCAGGACTCTTGCAAGACCTCAAGGCGCGTGGATTGCTGGAGGACACCTTGGTCGTGTGGGGCGGCGAATTTGGCCGCACGCCCATGGGCCAGGGCAGCGGGCGCGACCATCACATCAACGCTTTCTCGGTCTGGCTGGCTGGGGGCGGGGTCAAACCGGGTCTGACGTGGGGCCAAACGGACGAATTAGGTTACAAGTACGTGGAGGACGGCCAACAGATGCACGTGCATGATTTGCACGCCACGATGCTTCGTCTTTGCGGCATCGACCACAAGCGCTTGACGTATCGCTACCAGGGCCGCGATTTTCGCTTGACAGATGTCTCCGGGGAAGTGGCCGAAGGGATACTGGCTTGAGTCCCCAACAGCTTCACGATCCGCCCGCAGTGATCGAATAGACGTGGCCGTCGAAGACCAGGACGTAGAGCTCGCCGTCGGCATCCTCCGCGAAGCTGACAATGTTCTTGGGCTGTTCGAGCAGCGTGGCGTAATCGGTGACTTTGCCGTCTTGGTAGCGCAGGCCCCAGATCGTGCCCAAGTTGTAGTCCGCATAAAGATAGATACCTTGCAAGGAGGGGTATTTGCGGCCGCGATAAACGTAGCCGCCGATGATGCACAGGCCCGTGCTGTGTTTGGGAAATTTCGACTCCTCCAGCAACTGCGGTTGGTGCGGATATTCGAGGACCGGGTCGATGTAGCGGGCGCCGGGCGGGCCGGGCTTGAAATGATGCGCGCCTTCGCGCACACACCAGCCGTAATTGCCGCCCTTGACGATCAGATCGACTTCCTCCCACAACTCCTGGCCGACATCGCCCGCCCACAGTTCGCCGGTTTGCCGGTCCCAACTGAAGCGCCACGGGTTGCGCAGGCCCAAGGCGTAAATCTCGTGGCGCGCGCCGAGGCCAAACATATACGGCTCGCCGACAAACGGATTGTCGGCCGGGATGCCATAGGCCAGCTTCTCTTGCACCTGGCCGGAACCCAGGACGGTGCGAGTATTGACATCAATGCGCAGAAGCTTGGCCAGCATGGTGGCCGTATTCTGGCCGTTGTTGAAAGGGTCGCACCCTTTGCCGCCGTCGCCCAGGGCGATGTAGAGATAACCGTCGGGACCGAAGCCGATCTGGCCGCCTTTGTGATTGCCGAAAGGCTGCGGCACCTCCAGCAGGACGCGTTCGGAGGCAAGATCGGCGCGGTTGGGGTCGGTGGCGGAAACTTTCATTTCGCTGATGACGCTGCGGCGCGGAAAGAACTCGTGCTCGTTTTTGTTCTGCTGATTGTAGTAGATGTAAAAAAGGCCGTTGGTATTGAAGCCGGGATGGAAAGCCATGCTCAAGAGGCCCTCTTCGTTGTCCACAAATGGGTGGCGATCCACAATGTTCAGAAACTCGCTGGCGGTGGCGCCGTCGCCGCCTTTCCGCACGATCCGAATGCGGCCGGCCTGCTCGACAAGGAACAGGCGTCCGGAATGATCCGGCGCTTCCGACATCCACATCGGGCGGTCCAGCGTCAAGGCCGGGAAGGTCGATTGCAAGCGGACTTTGGGCAGTGGTTGAGCCACCGCGGCGGCCGTGGCGGTCATGGCGCAGGCCGTCCAAAAGAGAAAACGGAATTGTTTCATAGCCAAGTCAGACGCGCCAAGGCGCGCGCTTATTCTAACGGGACCATTTTTTGCAGTTCGCGATGGTCGATTTTGCCGGTGCCGAGTTTGGGAATGTCGCGGACATACTTCACTTCCCTGGGCACACACAGGTTGCTCAAGCCCTTGGCCTTGATGGCGGCACGGATTTGCTCCAGTTGCAATTTCGGCTCGTTGGAGACGGCGATCAATGTTTCGCCGCGATCCGCGTCAGGCCGGGTGAGGATGGCCGTTTGAAAGCGCAGGCCAAATTGCGGAAAAGCCCCGGCCAGGGCCTCTTCGACCGCCGCCAGGCTGACCATTTCGCCGCTGACTTTGGCAAAGCGCTTCAAGCGGCCGAGGATGAAGAGAAAACCGTCCTCGTCCACCTTGGCGATGTCGCCGGTGTCGTACCATCCCCATTGGGCCTGGAATTTGGCATTGGGTTCGGCGTTCAAATAGCCGCGCATGATGTTGGGGCCGCGCACCCAGAGACGGCCGCCTTCGGCCACGCCTTCCACCGGTTCGAACTTGTATTCGATGCCCGGCAGAAACCTCCCGGCCGATCCGTAGCGGGGATGGATCCAGGTGTTGATAGTCACGACCGGGCTGCACTCGGTCGCCCCGTAACCTTCCAGCACCCGCGCGCCAAATTGCCGCGCCCAGGCATTGGCCGTAGGCTCCTGCAATTTCTCCGCCCCGGTTATCAACAGGCGCAGGGTGCGGAAATCATACGGGTGCGCCTTGCGCGCGTAGCCGTTGAGAAAGGTGTTGGTGCCGAAAAAAATCGTGCAATCCAGATCGTAGAAGAGCGTCGGAATGACCCGGTAATGAAGCGGGGAGGGGTAAAGAAACACATACATCCCGCGCGCCAGGGGCACGAGCAAACCCATCAAACCGAAACTGTGGAAAAGCGGCAGGGCATTGAAGACGCGGTCGCCATCCATAAAATCATTGACCGCCAGCATCTGGCGCATGTTGGCCAGCAGGTTGCCGTGAGTCAGTTCCACTCCCTTGGGCGGCCCCTCGGAGCCGCTGGTGAAAAGAATCACGGCCGGACTGCCCTGCTGTTGCGGCCCCACGATGGACCGCGGATGGAGTATGATTTGCCCCAGCGCGCGCCATTGCCGTCCGCGCGAAATGCCGGCGCGCACGTCCTCCAAATAAATGAATTCCAGGCCGGCGTCTTTCATCGGCTGCACGTTCAATTTCGCCCGTTCCAGAAAAAGCCTGGAAGTAATCACGTGCTTGACCTCCGCCAATTGGGCGCAGGCCAGCATCGTCGGCACGCCGCTGGAAAAATTGAAAATGGCGGGCACCCTGTCCATCGCCCACAAGCTCAACAGCGTGACGGGCAGGGCGTTGGCATTGGGCAGCAGCACGCCCACGCGCCGGGCGCCGCCGGCAGGCAGCAGGGAGTCCCATTGCGCGGCCATGGCCGCGGCCGCGGCCAGCAGACGGCGGTAACTGAGTTCCTTGAGGGTAATATCCTCCAAAGCCACCGCCGACGGGCAGCGGCGCGCCGTTTCCACGATGGCGGCCGAAACATTGGCGGGGCACGCGGCCATCTCCACTGCAAATTGTTGCCCCACCATAATGTCGTAGAGCCAGTTGGTCAGCTTCTGGCGGGCGCGCATGGCGCTGATGCCCTCGAATTTGGGCGGAGTCAAGGCGTCGCTAAAGTGGGCGGAAACTCTCGGAAAGCATTGCTTGCGGTTTGGGTTCTTGGAAAACGGGAGGCGGGAGGCGCCGCGCAGATAGCAGGTGATGACCCTGGCTTTGGTTTTCAGAAGCAGAAAGCCGGTGCCTTCGAACAACTTCATCAACGAGCCGGTGCGGGAGAGGCGGCCTTCGGGAAAGACCACCAACTTGCCCCCGCCTTGCAGGTATTCGGCGATGCGTTTGACTGCGTACGGCGAATTGGTCTCCACCGGGAAGGTGAAGCGGTTGATCATCAGCAGCCGATGCACGCAACTGACCTGCGCGCCTTCCTTCGAGGTCACAAAGCGCCAGCGGTTATCGAGGCACACGGCGACAAAGAGCCAATCGATCCACGAAGAGTGGTTGGGCAGAAGCATGACCGGTCCTGGCGTTTGCAGGATCGCGGTGTTCTCGGCGCGAAACCCGAAGAGCAGGCGCAGGCAAAAAAGAAGGAATGTTTTCATGGCGGGCGCCGGTGTGACAACATGGCATCGACCATCAGAAACAGGATCAGCGCGGCCGCGGCCACGACCGCAAACTCCGCCAGCGGGCGATCCAGCGGCAGGCGGCCTCGCGCCGGCAATTCCATTTGGGCGCACAACAGCGCGTCCTGCCCAGGAAACGGAGCGGATGAAAGGACCCGCCCGTCCCGTCCCGCGAACTGCGAAATGCCCGAACTGCACAACCGGAAAACCGGCACGGCGTATTCCGCCGCGCGCATCGGCGCGATGCGCCCGTGGAGTTCATGTTCCGCCTTGCCCCACTCGGTGTTGTCCATGGTGGGAAAGATCAAGGCTTGGGCGCCCTGCCGCATCAATTCGTCCGTCACCCGAGTATAACTGGCATCGTAACAGATGCCCAAACCCAATTTGCCCCACGGCGAGTTCCAAAGGTGTTGTTCGCGCGCGGGCAAGCCATCCTTCATAAATTGCACCGGCACGCACTTGGCCTGTTGAAAGGCAATGGCGCCGTCCGGACCGACCACAAACACCGAATTGTAATAGTTCGTCAGCGAAATCGGGTCCTCGCCGCCGGCGACCAGCCATAGGTGATGTTGCTTGCACCAATTCAATATGGGCTGAGGCACAGGTCCAAAAAACGCATATTCACTGAGCACGAACAAATCGGTTTGCGGATGTTTTTTCAGCGCCGCGTCCAGCGCCGATTTCACCTGGCCTTCCGAGGCGCCTTCCATTTGCACACCTACGATATTTATAGACTTGACGGCAGGATTGGCGGCTGCGGGCAGCCACAAGGGCAGGCTCGAAACGGCCGCCAGCGCCACGCCAGCGGCCACGCGCGCGACTTTGGACAACTGCGCGAGCACGCTAATGTAAGACGCCCATGCCATAAGCAAAAAGCCGATTCCGTACACGCCAAACCCGGCCACGAAATGCAGACCGGCGGAATTGGAAAACGCGTAACCGGCGTTCAACCAAGAGAATCGCAGAAAATAAAGTTCGCTGCGGAAATACTCCAGCCCGGTCCACAAGAACGGCGCCGCCACGGCCCAAACGATGGGGCCAAATCGATACCGGCAGGCTCTTCCCACCAGAGTGAACAGCCCCAACCAAAAAGAAAGAACCCACCACAGCGCGATGGCCGCAGGCCCGAAGATCGTCCAGAAAAATGCCAGGTGAAACGAATACGCTGCCAACCCAACGGCCATGCCAAACCGAGCGGCTTGTCTGACGGTGGCCAACTCCGTCAGACGCAGCACGCCATAGAGAAAAAAGACAATGAACCACGGGCAGGCTGGAATCAAATAGGCCAAGTGAAACGCCACCACCGCCACCAGCCCCCAGCACACCCCGCCCCAGATCGTCAATGGTTTAGCTGGGATGGACAGTGAGGGCTTCATCCTAATCTCTCTCCAGGATTCTCATTCTGCATCAATACGAAATGTTCGGGGAACGCGCTCCAAAACTGGCTGGCCAGCAGCAACGGGTCATTGCGGCGGTGGCCAACGCTCTCTGCTGGGGCGTTCATGCGGATTGGTTAGCTTGTCGCGGATGTTCTGGCGACACAAAAAAATCAGCGCGCGCCCCCAGAAACGGCGAATGATGCTTTGGAAAACGACGCCATGACGGCAAGGCAGGCGCGCTTCGCCCGCAAATGGCGCCGCGCCACTTGACGGAGATGGGCAATCGTAGAATGTTTGTGCCGTGAGACTTATCAGAAGGCTGATGACGAGGATGAAGTATGAATTATGAATTATGAAGGAAGAAGCGGCAACGCCACTTCACGGCGGCACAGTCCGATTTGGTCAAACCGGATCAAACCCACCAAACCGAATCAAACCCAGTCAAACCGGTGTGACCCAGGTTCTAGCCAAAAACAAGACTATCCTAAGCGAGATGCTTATGTTAATGCCATGGCCGAAATTGCACTCGGTCGGGCTATTCAAACCAAATCAAACCAAATCAAACCTGCGCGGCGGCAAAAATGTTCAAAGTTCAGGGTTAAACGGTCAAAATCCAATGTTCAAAACACTACAATACGCGAATAAACCAAAACAAGGATGACCACCCTTTTAGGGAAAGTACACTTGTCCGATGGAGATTATGATTATGATTATGAAAGGAGAAAGAGGACGGCGGAATCCAGGCCGGTTGGGTTTGCCCCGGTTTGCTATCAGGGTTTGACTCTTTCCCATTATTTTGATATTCTTCGTACCGTGATGAAGGAATCTCCCGAAGATTCAACCTTGAACGTGTCACTGATGCCAGAACTGGAAAAAGCAGACAAAAAAAATCAGAGGCGACCGAAATTTGATGGAACCCGATGACCGCAGTAACTATGGAAAGAAATGAACATCCCCCTGTTATGGGTCTGGCCGTTGCTATCTTATTTTTTATGGGTTTTGCCGGCTGCGGCGTTGCTTGCTTCATTCTGGATCAGGCACTAAAAAATCAGCGCCATGAGCTGAATGAAACCCGAGCGCAAGTATTGGCGCTGAAGCAGGCTCTGGGAGTTCGGCAGCATGATCTCAGTGAAACCCGGGAGCAATTAGCCGCCGCACATAACCAAATTGCGGACGCGCAGAAGAAAAACCAGACCCTCGCCATGCAGTTGACAGAGATGCAATCCAAGTTGCAGGAAAGTAAAACGGCAACCGCAACGACTTTCGCACCCATCCACGCACCCATCCCTTTTGCCGGCATGGCGCCGGACGTTCCCGCGACTGATTCTGTCGAGGGGAAATTACGGTCTGAAGGAAAGAGCTGGGAACGGACGGACGGACCGCCTGTCGCAGGAGGATACGTGCAAGACATTCTGGAGGGCCGGCTCAATCAGCCAAAAGGAAGAGGCTGCATTGGAATGGTGGTGTCCTTGGCCGCCAATCCGGGAGGCGGGGCTGCCGCCACGGTGGACTTCGGGCATGGTTATGTCGTGGGCATTGCCACCTCTGAACTTTCCCCTGTTCGTCTGGATGCGCCTGGCTTGCGTTAGCCGCGCCAGGAAAGCAGGCGCCAGGCGGGCTTGCCTCGTGGAATCCACTTGCGCTGTCCCTGGCTTCCGAGTCTGTTGGACACCCATGTTGGAATCGTATAACGTGCGGAGCATGAGCACGGCTGCGGAATTCACCGGCACGACCCCGCGAGTTGCGCGCATCACGTCGATCGACGCTTTGCGCGGAGTGGTCATGTTCACGATGATCTTTGTCAACGATATTGCCGGTATCTCGCCCAAAATTGTGCCGGCCTGGATGCGGCACTTCAAAGGGCGCAGCGGAATGACTTTTGTGGACCTGGTGTTTCCGGGGTTTCTCTTTATTGTGGGCATGTCGATTCCTTTCGCGCTCGGCGGGCGATTGCGGGCGGGGGAAGCATGGTGGAAAACCATGTTGCACGTGATCGGGCGCACGCTCTCGCTGTTATTCATTGGCATCCTGATGGTGAATGACGAATCGCCCGGTCCGAATATGTCGGGATTGCCGCCCGCGACGTGGGCCACCCTCATGTATCTCTCGGCGATCCTCGCGTTTTGCTCGATCTCGCCACCGCCCGCTGGTGGGCGCGCGCGGCCATGGGTGACGCGCGTCCTCCGCGACCTTGGCTTCGGCGGAATGGCGGCGCTGACGTTCATGTTCCGTGGAGACAAGGGCCAGCGGATTATCACCCTGTCTCCGTTGGCCATCCATACGGAATGGTACGGCATTCTCGGGTTGATCGCCTGGGCCTACCTCGTCGGCTCGGTTGTTTACTTGACGTTCCGGGCCAATGCGGTTGCGCTGCTGGGCTGCGTGGTGTTGCTGCTCGGGCTTTATCCGGCGGATCAGACGGGACTGTTCAATGATTTCTGGCTGGGCCGTTACGTTGGAATTGGCGGAACGCTGGGGTCGCAAGCGTCCATTACCGTCGCCGGTTTGCTGCTGGCGTCGATCCTGGTTCCGACCGAAAAATCCAGCCGGGGGCGAACGGCGCGTTTCACGCTGCTGTTTGTGCTTGGGTTCGCGGCCGCGGCCTTGCTCTTCAGCGGGCTTTACGGCATCAATAAAAACGAAGCCACGCCATCGTGGTGCCTCTGGGCATGCGCCATCGCCGCCGCGCTTTGGTTGATCCTGCATGTTGTCTGCGACGTCGAGCCCGCGCCGCGACTGGCAAAGGTGCTCGCTGTGGCCGGCCAGAATGTTCTGCTGGCCTACCTGATTTCGGAGATGCTGCCGTCCGCATTGGACTTGCTGCACCTGGGCAATGCTTACGACGCGCTGGCCGGCGGCAGCCTAGTCACGGCCATCGCGCGTTCCGCCGGATGCGCGGTCGTCATCCTCTGCGTGACGGCGGGTTTGAATCGCGCCGGCTTTGGTCTTAAGTTGTGAGGAGGTGTGGGCATATTGATCGTCATCATTTTTCTCGCGCTGAGTAGTTGGACAATTGTTGCGTTGTTCCGGCGATTGAGGCGCCAACGCGTCAGCACTGGTTGCTGGGTTGCCTTTGGCATTCTATTTGGTTGCGGCGCGGCATTAGGTATTTGGTGCGCGTTTTATTGTGAGTATCATGTCGGCAGGGAGATGCGCATCGGCAGCTTTCCCCTTCCAATCGTGTTCTTTCATTTGGAAGAAGGCCGTTGGGTAGATTTTCCAGTGCCGGAGTTTCAAGCGTGGTCAGCGATGCTCGCAAATATCATCGCCATCATCGCCCTCGCCACGCTACCACTGTGGTTGGTATCTTGGCGGCTCTAAGATCTCCGCTGAAAACATGCCCTCCATCGAGCCGTGACTTTATCCCACGAAATCGAGTTACGGCTCGACCGAGTCAGAACAAATTAAGAGCGGCGCTTTGAGGGCTGTCTCGCCCTACCGATTGGCCTGCCCTGCGCTCGGACGGTATTTTCGATTTTGATTGGGAGGCTGTGTTTAGGTATTATGCTGTCAACATGGCAAGGGTGATCGAACACCAATTTGGAAAATGACTCATGAGCAAATAGATCGACGCAGCCTTGCGATGGCGAAGGCCATCGTGGAATGAATTGACGGCGACCCGGAGCGCGCGGGATTGAAGAAGGCCAAGGCCATCTGCCGGCGATGGTTTAAATCGGATCCTGCGCCAGCTATTGGCGAGTGGCTGGCAATATTAGAGCGGCCTTGGGAGGAAATCCGCCGGGTTTTGCTGGACGAATTTGAGGAGGGCCAGCGGCTTCGACAAAGCTCCCCGTTTTGTGGCGTCCTCACGCCGCAGGAACGCTGGAACATTTACCGGTCATTTCATGAAGAGAATTGACCATCCGCGGATCAGTCGGTCTGCGGCTATCGCACCGGTTGAAGCGGTCGCGGTTTGATCGGCGGAGCCACGGGGAGGTCGCGGGGGTCTTGGGCGATTTGTTGCGTCAGATAGTCAACCGCACGGTCCAGTTGCGCGTCCTTGCCGTGGAGTAGTCCATCCGGGTTAAGGTCCAACTCCACGTCCGGATCGACGCCATGGCCTTCGATGATCCAGTCCTTGCCCTTGGGGTCCCAGCCGCCAAACTCCGGTTGGGTAATCATGCCGCCGTCGCGCAGAGGCTTGTCTCCCCGAATGCCGACCCAACCGCCCCAAGTGCGCGTGCCGATGACCGGTCCCAGCTTGAACTGCTTGAATCCCAGCGCGAAGGTCTCGCAATCGCTGCCGCCCTGGCGGTTGATCAGGCAAGCCATGTAACCGCTAAAGACGTGCGACGGCACCGTATCGACGCCGCCGTGACGTGTGCCGGCAACGGCCAGCATCTTCCGGTCCAGGTGCGCCAGGATCATCGGCGCCACAAAACCGCCGTGGTTCCAGCGGTCATCCATGATGAGGCCGCGTTTGCGCCATTGAGAAGGATAATCACGCGCGAACTGCCGCAGACCGCGGGCGCTCATGTCATACAAATGGATATAGCCGATCTGCCCGTTGCTTTTCTTGTTCACGTATTCGCGATTCTCGCGCACCCAATCGGCGTAGCGGATGCGCGTGTCTTCGGCGACGGTCTTCACGACGATGCGCCGCGCCGCCTTGATGTCCGGGGTGTCGCTGATGGAAAGCTCGACTTCCTGTCCGGCGCGATTGGCCAGGCGCTTGAGATAATCTTCGCCTTTGGCCAGCGGCTTGCCATCAACTGCCACCAGCCACTGCCCGACTTTGACGTGGAGGTCGGGCCGGGACAGCGGGGAAGTCCACTTCGGCATCGGGAAATCGCCTCGATAGATTTTCTGGATCTGCCAGAAGCCGCTGGCAGCGTCGTAGCGCAAATCCGCCGCCAGCAAGCCGGTCCCCACCTTTTTGCCTGAACGCAAGTCACCGCCACCGTGGTAGGCGTGGCCGACGTTCAACTCGCCAAACATCTCGCCCAGACAATCGGCCAAGTCGCCCCGCGAGGAGATGCGGTCGGCCAGCGACCCGTACTGCTTCCAAACGCCTTCCCAATCGACTCCGTGCATCTTCGGGTCATAGAAGAAATCGCGCTGCAAACGCCAGGCCTCGTGCAGTTCCTGTTTCCATTCCGCGCGAGGGTTGACGCTCAAGGACCATCCGGAAAGATCGACCTTGGCCTCCTTGGCGTCATCGTCCTTGGGCGCCGCGGTCGCGCCCGCTTCGAGACGCACGAAGCCGTCTTTGGTTTGATAAACAAGGACCTTGTGGTCCAACGAGACCGCGTAGGCCTTGACCCCGGAAGCGACGGTGGAAAGCTTTTCCTTTTCAATATCGTAAGTTTGCAGGTCGGCGCCCGGCTCCTCCTCGGGGTCGTCGGATTCATAGGGCATCATGCCGCGGTTGGGAGAATTGAGCCAATGGAGTTTGCCGTCCAAGGCGGTAAGATCGGAGTAATTGCCGGGCGCGACCGGCACCTGCACGAAACGATCCAACAAGCCGTCGAAATCAATTCGGATCGGCTCCACCTTTTCCTCCTCCTGGTCTTTGTCCTCCTTATTCTTGTCTTTCTTATCCTTTTGATCTTTCTTGTCCTTTGGTTTTTCCAGGTCCGTATCTCCTCTTGGCGCAAAAGGCAGCGGCGCGTCCGCCTGCAAGGCCAATACACACGGCAATGTTGCGTCGTTGACGATGAACCGGTCCTCGAACCGGTCGAGGAACGTGTTGATATACCGGTCGGAAAGGAAGTAGAGGTACTTCCCTTTTGGGTCCCAAGCCGGGTAAGACGATCTGTAAGCCGGCTCCGTGACGTCATAATTTTTGCTGACCTGGCTATCCCAAATGCGAATCTGGGTAAACAGGTTGGATTGCAGCAGTTCGTAAGCGAGATAACGGCTGTCGGGCGACCAGGCGTAATGACTGATTTCCCATTCGCCATGGTCCGCCACGACGCTTGCGCCACTGCCGGCGTCCGTGACATGAATTTGGTAGTTCTGGTCACCCCAAGCAATCTTTTTGCCGTCCGGCGACCAGGCGGGTCCGAAGTGCCAGCCGGGTGGCATGGTCCCAACTTGCTTGGGCGGTTCGGAATTGTCCGCGGCGTGCAGCACCAGTTGCTCTTCGCCATCCACTTCGGTCCAAGCTGCCACCTGTTTGCCGTCGGGCGAAAAGGCCGGAGTCCTGTTCCGCGAGGCGCTGCTTTCGGTGAGGCGGCGGATGAGGCCCTTTTTCTTCGTGCGCGCCACGAACAGGTCGCCGCGCGTCTCCAAAGCGATGCGGGCGCCGTCCTTCGAGAGCGCCCAGCCCGTCAGATATTCCTTGGGGTCAACGAATTTCTCCCGCACCTGCAAGCGGTCGCTCGGAAGCTGGATCGGCACCATCTGATTTTGGCCCGACGCCAGATCATAGACCCAAATGTCCATCTTGTGTTGGTAAACGATCTTGCCGTCGCCCATGGCCGGCCAGCGCACGTCGTAATCCTCGAATGAAGTCAGCCGTTTGACATCGCTGCCGTCTGGCTTCATCGAAGCCAGGTTTGGCCGGCCCCAACGGTCGGTGACGAAATAGATCCGGGCATCGGCCGCCCACATCGGGAAGGCGTTTTTGCCGTCGTAGGGAGTCACCTCCGTGAAGGCGCCTTCGTCGATGGCGCCGACATAAATTTTTTCCGCCTCGCCGCCTTTGTAACGCTTCCAGTTATGGAACTCCAGCCCCAGCTTTTGGAACGCGACGCGCTTGCCCTGAGGCTCGAAGGTGATCCAGGCCGCCGGCTCTAGGGGGATCATCTCCGGCAAGCCTCCTTCGGGCGAGACCTTGTAGATGCGGAAATCATTGTTCGGCGTGTCGCGCCGGCTGCGGAAAAGTATCTTGCCGTCGGTCGTCCAGCCCAGGGCCTGGTCGGGCGCGGGATGAAAAGTCAGCCGCACCGGCTCGCCGCCCGAGGCCGACATGACATAGACATCGTCATTGCCGTCGTACTGCGCGGTGAAAGCGATAAGCCGCCCGTCCGGGGAGAGTTTCGGGAAAGCCTCTTCGCCTTCGTGAGCAGTCAAGCGCAGGGCGATCCCGCCCGTTGCCTTCACCTTCCAAAGATCCCCCTCCGCCGCAAAGACGATGGCCCCGCCGCCAATCGTCGGATAGCGATAGAATCCATCCGGCAGAGTATCGGACGCCGCGAAGCTGGAGAGGGGCGCGATCAGCACGGCCAACGCCGCCGCCAAGGAAAGCCTGGGATTTGTCAACATCGGCACGGGGATAGAATTTCCGCGCCGGAATGTCAAGCCGGTTCACATGCATGGTCATGTTGTTCCAGGAACGATCCAGACTTGACTGGCCTATGCAACCGGACTTGACTCCAGCGGTGCCATGGCTTGCCTGCCGCTGATCGAACGGGAGTTGCGCGTAGCTCTGCGCAAGCAACGGCCGGCACAGGGCCGGCTCAAGGTTGCTGCGCTCGCGACCGGCGGCTCGGTGTTGTTTGTGTTGTTCGGCGCTCTCACTGGCGACCGCGGCGTAGGCCAAAGCCTGGAACAACTCCTCTGCCTGGCTGGGCTTTATTTCGTGCTGCGCGCGCCGATCTTGACCGCCGGTGTGCTGGCCGAGGAACGCCGAAACCAAACGCTCGGGCTGTTGTTTTTGAGCGGGTTGGGGGCTGGGGAAGTGTTCGCGAGCAAATTTCTCAGTTCCGCCTTGATCGCATTTACAAATCTGCTGGCGATCTTCCCGATGCTGGCTCTGCCGTTCCTGATCGGCGGCGTACCGTATGACCTGTTCCTGGCCATCATATGCGGGTTGCCGCTCCTGATGTTATTCGCGCTGGCGGTCTCGCTGCTGGCTTCGGTGATGACGCGAGAGGATGGCACGGCCATCGTCTTGGCCAATGCGCTGGTGGCGCTGCTCTGCATTCTGACGCCGGCCATTTACCTGGCACAAACTCATTTTTCGTCCGGGGCCAAGTTGTCCGCGTGGTGGTTGTGCTTAAGCCCGGCCTACGGGCCGTACCTGGTATGGCGCGGTTTTGGCTCCGGGTTCCACTCAGGCGAAAAGGCCGAGTTCTGGCAAAACCTGCCCCTGACGCTGGGTTGGTCGGCGTTAGCCTTGGGCGGCGCCGTATTCGCCTTGAAGCGGCTTTGGCAGGAACAGGAAGCGGAAGAGAGAATCGGCGGCTGGCGCGGGCGATGGCGGGAGTTTATGCATGGCAGCCGCCAAAGCCGCCAGCGCCTGGGGCGGTTGTGGCTGGAGCAGAACCCGTTCGTCTGGCTGGCCGGCCGGGACCGGCAGCCGGCGATGTTGGGCTGGTTGGTGGTGGGCGGGATCGTCATGGTATGGATGATTTGTTGGGCGGCGTGGCCCGTACGGTGGCCCAGTGTGCCGAACTTTTTTCTCACCGCCACGCTGCTGAACATGGTGTTGGCCTGGCTCACGCGGCACGCCGCCGCCCAGCAACTCGGCCAGGCGCGGCGGGACGGCAGTTATGAGTTGCTGCTGACCACTCCCTTGGACCCTTGTGAAATTGTGTGGGGCGAACTCGACGCGCTGCGGTGTCATTTCCAGCCGCTGTCGAACTTCGTTTTGACGCTGGACGCGCTCATGCTGTTGGGCGGTTTGGCGGCCAGGCGATGGAGCGAGAGCGCGCTGGTGGTGTATTTCTGCATTTGGCTGTTCCTCTTGGTCTGGACCTGGAGCCTCGGCCGCCGGTGGTCACGCGTGTTGCCGGTGATGTGGGCCAGCCTGAACTGCGGCCGGCCGGCGCACGCGGTCTGGCGCGCCTCCGGCTTCAACAGTTGGTCCTGGATTTGGGTCCTGTTCAATCTCCGCTTTCTAGGCCAGGGATTTCAGAAGTTCCCGACCGGGTCGCCCCTGGAGGCGACGTTGGTTTTGATTTTCGCTGTGGCGTGGCTGGCGATTTGGTTGCTCAAGGCCCTTTTCATCGACAAAAGCCCACATGCTCACGAATTCCAGTGGGATCCCCAAGCGATGGTGTTTCGCAAGAGGCACCCGGCCCTTGAACGCACCGTCCGTGATTGCGAAGGGAGGCTCATTAGTGAGTTCCGCGAGATCGTACGCGAGCCGTTGCCCGATCCGAACGACCCGCGTTTCAAGAATTGGAACGTGCGTGAGCGTTTTCCCTGGGGCTGGGGATACGCCCAGCAGCAACTCCATGAGCGGCTGGTCAGGAAATCAAGAAGCCCAAATCCATGAAGACAATCCAGAGGGCTCGCGTCCGATTATGGCGAAATCACTCGAATGCGCTTGTCACGGGCCGTCCCCAAAAGCTATCCGGCACGGGGATGCCAAGCAGCCACAACGCCGTTGCGGCCGTGTCGTATTGTATCACTGGGGACGTCACGGTGAACCCCGGCTTCACCGCTTTGCCCCACGCCACCCAGGGAATTTCGACGTCTGCCGCCTCTGCTGTGCCGTGCATGCCCACCGTCTTGCCCGCAGCGTTCGTGATATCGTGAGAGCCGTGGTCAGCAGTCAGGATGATGACGCTGTCGTTCGAAAAGCCGGCGGCAGCAATGGCGTCTTTAATCATTTTGAGAGCGTGGTCGCAACTCTCCAGCGCCAGAATCTTCTCCGGCGAGGTCACGCCGTATTTATGACCGGCGTCGTCGGGGTCGCGGAAGTGAATAAAACAGAGATTCGGCTTTAATCGAGGCATGGCCAAAGCAAAGGCTCGCGCCACGGCCATGGCATCGTCCTCCGGTTGCGGCCAGACAAAGGCATCCAGGCTGCCAGGCACATCCAAGTGCTTGAATTTTTCCTTGCCCACGAACATGGCCGTCACCAGCCCCTGCTCTTTGGCAATGCTGAAAATGGTCGGCACCTTGACCAATCCTCTCTTCGGCGCGTAATCATTCCAAAGAACTTGGTGCTGTTGCGGTCCGACGCCGGTCAACATCGAGGTGTGGGATGGGAGCGTGACGCTCGGCACGATCGTGTAAGCTTTCCAGGTGTGCGCTCCTTCTTCGGCCATTTTATGGAAAACAGGCATGTCGGCTTTTTCGATGAGGTCCGGATTGCCTTGGTCGAAGCTGATAATGAATACGTGATGGGCTCGGGGCGGATTGTCGGCCAAAGCTGCCATGCTTACTGCCATCCAGACGAGGGTTAGGGCGGCAAAAAATCTGCACTTCAAATGTGTCATCGCCTTCTTTGACGACCATGCCGGATGGCTATTCAGAAATGATAACGGCGAGGCTCGAGGATTACTGTTGTTTGGCAGGCCGGGGTTCTCGTTTAATCTGCGGCATGAAATGGGTTCGATGCCCTTGTCTTTTGATCGTGTTGGCACTGCTGGCGGTCTCCTGCGTTTCGGCGCATGAGGACGCCCCATCGCCGGGCCGTTACGAATTTCATCAGACGGAAATGGGCGTGCCGTTCCGCATCGTGCTTTACGCACTTTCGCAAAACTCGGCCGAAGGCGCGGCGGCGGCGGCTTTCCAGCGGGTCAAGCAACTCAATGACATCATGACCGATTACGATTCGGACAGCGAATTGAGCCGGCTCTCGCAAACGTCCGGGCAGCACCAGGCCGTGGCGGTCAGCCCCGATCTCTGGGTGGTGCTGGCACGCGCGCAGGAATTGGCCCAACGCAGCCAGGGCGCTTTCGACGTGACCGTCGGGCCTTATGTCAATCTCTGGCGATTTGCGCGCAGCCAGGGAAAACCGCCCGACCCCGCCCGTTTGGCCAAGGCCCGCCTGGCGGTCGGTTACGCCAAAATGCAATTGGACGCGGCACAACACACTGTCAAACTGCTGGCTCCGAATATGCGGCTGGATTTGGGCGGGATCGCCAAAGGTTACGCGGTCGATCAGGCGGTCAAGTGCTTGAGCCGGCTCGGCATCACCAGCGCCTTGGTTTCCGGCGGCGGCGACATGGCCGTCAGCGGGCCGCCGCCGGGAAAGGAAGGCTGGCGCATCGAACTGCCACCCTTGGACGCCAGCAATGCGCCGCTGACGCGCTTTGTCGTGTTGTCGCAGGCGGGAATTTCCACCTCGGGCGACCTGTTCCAGCGGCTTGAGATCAACGGTGTCCGTTACTCGCACATTATCGATCCGCGCACGGGCGTGGGGCTGACCGATCACAGTCTGGTGACGGTGATCGCGCCGGATGACTTTACCGCGGACGGGTTGACCAAAGTGATGAGCGTGCTCGATCCAAAAGACGCGCTGAAATTCATCGCCAAAACGCCGGACGCGGCCGTGCGGATCGTGCGCAAGCCGGGGGACAAAATCGAGGCGTACGAATCCCAAGGGTTCCGCAAGTATTATGAATGACAGGCGCATGCAACTTAATCTTGCCATTAGCATCCATTGCGCAATAATGCCGCCGAGTATGAAAATGAAAATGAAACTTGCGATGACTTTGAGCGCTTTCGGACTGCTGCTGGCCGGATTTCCGGCCGCGGCCCAAAACCCACCCCACGAAAACAGCTGGGACATCAGCAAAATCGATGTCAGCAAACTTCCGCCCGCTTCGGATAAGCAGGATGTTACGTATGACAAGGATATTGCCCCCCTCTTCAAGGCCTCCTGCGTGGGTTGTCACGGCGAACGGCGGCCCAAGCGGAACCTGCGCTTGGACAGTCTCGAGGGTATCCTAAAGGGCGGGGAGCAGGGCAAAATGATTATCCCGGGTGACAGCAAGAACAGCCTGCTGGTGGCCGCGGCGGCGCGCATCGATGACAAGATTGCCATGCCGCCCAAGCGCCGTCCACGCGGTGGACCCGGCAACGGCGGACCGCCTCCGGGCGCACCCGGCGGCCCGGATGCCGGCCCGGGCGGCGCCCCTGGCCCTGGAGGCGGAGCCGGCGGACCCGATGGATCTGGCGGACCCGGCGGAGGGCCGGGTGGACCAGGCCGGGGCGGCCCGCCGCCAAAGCCGTTGACCGCGGAGCAAGTGGGCTTGGTCCGCGCCTGGATTGATCAAGGCGCCAAATAAGCGCATTCCGCCGGCAGCCTGGGGTGAACTCCGTATTGAGCATTTGCCCCGTTTCGTCCACGTTTGCGCCATGTGTGGAAGGTTGATCATCCTTACAGCGTGGCTTTCGGCCTTCTTCTTCGCGGTTGGGCGAGTGGAGGGACAGCCATTGCCGAAGATCAAGCTCCAACCGGTTTTTCCCAAGTTGGCATGCAGCAATCTAGTTTGGATGGAACAGGCGCCGGACGGCTCGGACCGCTTCGCCATCGTGGGACAAGACGGGCGGGTCGTCCTTGTCCGAAAAGGCACCGATGGCTCCGAGGCGAAGGAATTTCTCAACATCGAAGACCGCCAACCGCATGTCTCTTTGGAACAGGGCCTGTTGGGCTTGGCCTTTCATCCCGGGTTCAAAACCAACGGCCTTTTCTACCTCTTCTACAGCCGGCAAAACCCGCGCCGCAGCATTCTCAGCGAGTGGAAAGTCTCCGCCGGCAATCCCGACCGTGCGGACACCAATACCGAACGCATCCTGCTGGATATTCCCCAGCCCTCCGACGTCCACAAAGGCGGCCAATTGAGTTTCGGCCGCGAGGGCTTTCTTTACGTCAGCGTCGGCGACGGCGGCGGGCAGAACGATGAATTCGGCGCCGCGCAAAACACCTCGACGGTGCGCGGAAAAATCCTGCGCATCGACGTGGACACGCGCTCCATCATCGGTCTGCACGGCGCGCGCGAGACGCTGCCCTATGGGCTGCCGGCCGACAATCCATTCATCCACGAGCCGGATTTCTGGGAGAACAGCGTGCGCAAGGAGATCTGGGCGTACGGCTTGCGCAATCCGTGGCGTTTCAGTTGGGACCGCGAGACGGGCCAAATGTGGGCGGGCGACGTGGGCCAGGACAAATGGGAGGAGATTGATCTGATTGTGAAAGCAGGAAACTACGGCTGGGGCGTGCGGGAAGGCGCGCATTACTTCAAGCCCGGCCCGGAAGGTGCGCGCTATCTCGACCCGATCATGGAGTACCCGCACAATACCAACCTGCTCTCGGAGGCCGCGTTTCCAAAGCACAGCATCGGGGCGTCCGTGATCGGCGGCTATGTTTATCGCGGCGCGAAGCAACCGTCCTTGCGCGGCATTTACATCTACGGCGATTATGCGCTGGGCACCATCTGGGGGTTTCGCTACGCCGGCAGCAAAGTCGTTGCCTACGGCACGTTATTGGAACAACCGAAAAATATCACCAGCTTCGCCCAAGACCTTGAGGGTGAACTTTACGCCCTGACCTCGGACGGACATATTTTTGCGATTGCCGCGGCCGGAGAGGCCACGCGCTGAGCGGATTGTCACGCGGCGCGGACCGGGCGTCGGAAATGAATACGTCAGGGCCACTCCATCACGATTTACGAAAGCATTGTCCGAAGCTCATCATTCAGTTCTCTGGCGGTCATCGCAATCTTGATCACTTTTAAAACCGTGCCAAGAGGAACATCGCCTTGGCGGGGCTTGCGCAGCACCCCACTCTGCAAACACGCAATGATTTTGCTGGCGTCCCAAATCTGTGCGCGAGAAAACGCAATTGTAGTGGGCATCCGTCTTTTATCCAAGCATAGCAGATCGGCCAGGGGCGGAGAAACAGGCGGTGGCGCCCGCTCTTCCCGGCGCTTCCTACTTGGGCGAGGCAGGTTCGCTTTCGCCGTTGACTTCTTCCTTTTCCTCGCTGATGACGGGGGCGATGGCTTGGAGTTTGTCTGGCGCTTCCAAATCAATCAACTTGACACCTTGGGTGTTGCGGCCGGCTTCGCGGATGTCGCTGACGCGCGTGCGCACCATTTGACCCGTCACAGTGATGAGCATGATTTCGTCAGCGTCCTTGACCGTGAGCGCGCCGACGACTTTGCCGGTGCGGTCGGTCGTTTTCATGGTGATGATGCCCTTGCCGGCGCGGGACTGGCGGCGGTATTCGGAAAAGTCGGTGCGCTTGCCGATGCCCTGCTCACCCGCCACGAGCAAGGTCGCGTCGGGCACCACCACGGCCAGGGCCACGACGGCGTCGGACTCTTCCAGGCTGATGCCGCGCACCCCGCCGGCCGGCCGGCCCATGACGCGCACTTCCTCCTCGGAAAAACGGATGCTCTGGCCTCCGCTGGTAATCAGGACGACCTCGTCGTGTCCGCCGGTCAGCTTCACGTCGATGAGCGTGTCGCCGGACTCGATGCCAATGGCGATGATGCCGCCTTTGCGGA
>PLIU01000382.1 GCA_003140095.1 Verrucomicrobiales bacterium
TCCAAAAACTGAGATGCGCACCTTCCCAATCATGACTTCTTCAGGAGCGCTGTCGTCGCATCCGTCCGCTTGCCCTACAAAGCCTTCATGGCTGACGGCACCAGCAAGCAGTTGCGGAGAGAAATCCGGGCGCAGGCCCGCGGGCGCTGCGGGTGCTTGGTGATGCTGCGGCTGTTGAACCGGTGCGCTTGCATGGACGCCTCGTTCGGTATGTAGTTTGATTTATGGTGATTGTTCGTTTTCGGACAGTGGAAATGCGCCGGCGCGCGTTGGGGTGCCTGCTCGGGCGTTTCTCAGGCAGGAGTTGGGCTACCGGCGAGGTTTTGGTGCCGGAGCCGGCGCTGCAGCATTTGGCGGCCGAAGGCATTGTGTTTTCCAGAGAAGGTGCTGGGACGTATGATCGTATCGTGCGCCTGAATGAACAGGCGAATGCCTCAGCCGCACTTGGGGAGCCTGCCGGCGCGGCATGAGCGTTCGCCGGCGATATGAGATTCTCCTTCCGCTTCAGTTCAATGATGGTGCCGCGGTTCCCGAAGCGCTGTTAAACTCAATTCACCGGAAAACCTTTTGCGTCATTTGGATTGACGAAAACCAATATTTCCAAATTCGGGCCAACCTGTATCAGCGCGCATGGTCGCGGAGAAATGAGTGACAAGAGTTCGTCGTCGTTGATCGGGCGAAAACTATCGGGTCTCGTTCGCACGGTTCGAGCCGCCGTCGTCGCCCCGACAAATTGTCCGGACGACCATCGCCGCTGCAAGCAGCGGCCGGCTGCGCACCAGCGTGTAACTTTTTTTGGCCTTGGCGGGGGTCGCCTGGGATAAAACATCTGGACGGCGAGGAGTGCTTGGCCGAATCAAAACGACGGCCAATCCTAAGACGACGAGCAATGCTGCCGCGCGCCCCAGTCGCCGGCTTCTGTAGCGGCGACGAACCATGCGCAAACTTTCGCCCAGCATCGTTTCGCGAAGGCTCGCGGGCGCGGCTTCGCCGAACACATCCTTCAGCAATGCATCGTCGTCACTCTCGCGTTTCATGGTTTAATTCCTTCAACGTCGCGTCCTTCAATTTTCGACGGATGCGCGACAATTTGATTTCCTGGCGCATCGAATCAAGTTCGGCGCGGGTTGCGTTCGACGAGGGCAGCGTCCGAAGCACGTCCCCAATCGTCTTCAATTCATCCGGGTGGCCAAAGGCCATCAAGAGCTTCGTTTCCTTGTGGTAATTCAATTCTGGTGGAGAAGAGTCCTTTGCCATTTTCCAGCCCGTTTGAATCGCGGTCGTGATATCGTCCACCGTGAAACCGTGTTCCAAATAAGGCGCCAGAGAGAAAAAGCGGCAGACCTTTCCCGATGAAACCAGCGGAGGAGAAGAGGGTCTTTGCACATGAAAATACCAAATCGAATTTTCCGTCGGATCTCCCGTAGTTTTAAAGCCATAACTTGTGGTCGTTGTTGTCCATGATGGTGATGAGGGCGCGCCCGGGAAGAAGCCAGATGTTCCCGTAACGAAGGCCACATTTTTTAGGCTTGCCGGTTCCAGCGCTTGAAACAATTGCGCCACGTTCACGCCGGTCATCTTGAGCGGCGGCAGTTCGATAGCTTCATCTTGTTTGCTTATGATGACGATGAGCGGCTTTCCCGAAGCAGCCTCGATAGCCTTGACCAGGTCCGTTGGCCCGCCGCCGGGGAATTTGAGATCAAACGTGGTGAGAGTCGCCGCCGCCGATGCGTTGGAGGGCATCTGATGGTTAGATGCGGGCGGCAGGCCAATATTTTGCGGTTGGCCAAAAACTGGCGATAGGCTCAATATCAGGGAGCACGCGATGACACAGATAACTTTTTTCATATAATATTTCTTTTATTCTTCATACCTTTCTTCATACAGATACACGACGATCGCAGCTAAATCCCTCGCAGAACTTTGAAAAATCGCCCTCTCCCCCCAGGTTGCCCCTGTCGAAATCGCTGGTTGAAGGACCGCTGACACCACTTTTTACAAGACCATTTGAGGCGTTGGTGCTAATGTCTTGGCTATGGATGCACTTGCGCCAGATCCACGTCAGAATACCGACAATGAACATTTGAGGCTCATCTCCGTGTTTCATTACGTTGTGAGCGGATTAGCGGCTTTCTTTGCCTGCATTCCCATAATTCACCTCGTCATGGGGCTGGTCTTCATATTCTCGCCTCAAGTTTTTGGTCCGGGCAAACAACAACCTCCTGGCTTCATCGGCTGGTTTCTCGTTAGCATGGCCACGTTTTTGATTTTGGCTGGGTGGACCTTCGCGATCCTCGTTCTGATGGCAGGCAGGTTCATCGCTCACCGAAAGCGCTACACCTTCTGCTTTGTAATGGCCGGTGTGGAATGCCTGTTCATGCCCTTTGGAACCGTGCTTGGGGTCTTTACGATTCTGGTGCTTAATCGGCCGAGCGTGAAAGAGTTGTTCACGCCGACACCGGTAATTTAGGGCGGTCGTTTCACAGCTCACTTGCTTCAGCCGCACTTGGGGCATAGGCCTCATGCGCGTTGGCCCCGAAAAAGCGGGCTGGCGCATCGCTCTGGCTTTTGGCCGAGGTCTTGAAAAATCAGCGTTTTCAAAGGAATGTGGAGTTTCCGCTTTTACAGGGGTGAACCTCCCATAGCGCCCAGCAAGGTTTCGGTTTATTTACATGTCTTGAAGTGCAGACGACTCATAGATGGAAAGTCAGAGAGCGCACAACCGCTGCTGGGGGGTCGGCTGAATACAATCAGAGGGATGAGTTTCTTTTTCTCCGCGAGACGGGCGATTGGCGGCGGAGCAATGCGCCCGCACCGGGAAGCATCGCCGTTTTGGAGGACGTGCGCGGCTTCTTCGGTTCTCTGAAGTTGTGCGACACTCGCAGGCATATACGGATAATTTTCTATGCTTAAAGCATAGGAAGAAAGGCATTGCAAATGAATTCATTTTGTGTAATAATTCATATTAGCGCCGCAAGGGAGGCGACGCGGTTGTCTTTATTGACTGAACTTTAAAAACCCATGCCAAAAACAGCCAATCGCTTCTGTTTTCCGTTCGCCTTCCAAACTCGCTGCTGGCTCCGCTGTTGCGGGGGCGTGTTTATGGCGCTGGAGTGGCTCGCCGTCAGCGGCGCGCAGGCGCAAGTCACCAATTATGTGCTGGGTGCATCCGTCCTTCTGGTGGGTCCGGGACGGCCCGCTTCGCGGGCTGCTCCTCCCTCCCGAAGGGTCAAATCGGGTCAAACCAGAAAGGTTTCGTCCCGCGAAATCGAGTTACGGGCTCGAAGGAGTTGCCCTAGCGACTGTATTGGCCTACCGACTTTAAAATGAGAATCCTGTTCGCGGCGGGCCCGCTAAATGACTAATTCATTGCCAACAACATCGAATGCGCCAATATTAGCCGGGTTGCTTGTTATTTGTTCGAATCTGAGCGTTGGGCGCCGGCGAGCGATGGGCGCGTTCGTTGGCCTTATCCTGGCCGGATTATCCGCCGGCGATGGCCTGGCGGGCGGGGCGGAGGCGGAGCAGCCGCCGGCACCGGTGCAGATGTTTGATGCGTCGGGCCGCCCGATCGGAAATGGAGGGAGAACGGCCCTGTCCAAAGTCAAAGTCACCGGGCGGGTATTGGACGCGGAGACGGGGCAGGGGCTGCCATATTTCTACTTGATAACAGGAACGCAGGACCGGGAACGCACCGGTTTCGAATGGGCGGCAAAAGCGCGCACGGCGGGGGCTAACGGCGCCTTCGCCGTCACGCTGACCAAGGAAAGACTGGCGCCCGCCGTCTTGATCGAAGCGAAGGGTTATTTGCCGCAGTGCTCCGGCCCCATTCGCGGGCTGGAAACCAATTTGACCTTCCTGCTTAAAAAGGGCGGCGGCCCGGCCGGAATAGTCTTGACACCCGAGGGGCGCCCCGCCGCCGGACGAACGGTCTATGGCTCGCGCTTAAAGGACCTGATTTATTTGACAGGTCCAAAGCTGACGCCGACCAACGCAACAACCGGCGTGCGCAGCACGGTCACCGACGCGGCGGGGCGGTTCTCCTTCGCGCCGGACCTGGAGGACTTTGCAGTGGTGGTGGCGGACGAGGCGGGTTTTGCCCAGGTGCGGGTGAAGGATTTGAGGGCGTCGCCGGAAGTGCGGTTGCAGCCGTGGGCGCGGGTGGAAGGCACACTGAAGATTGGAGCCGAGCCGGGCACGAACGAAACGGTGCGGCTGGCGGACGCGTTCGCGCCGGAGACGTATTATCCGCGAAGCTTTCCTCCTTATGCGATCTCGGTGGAAACGACGACGGACGCGGCGGGACGGTTTGTCTTTCCGCGTGTGCCGCCGGGGGATGTCAAGGTCTTTCATGCGCCGAAGCTGGGCCGGGGCGAGGCGCGCCTGGTGCCCATTACGCAAATCACCAATCTTACGCTCAAGGCCGGCGAAGCACGCGAGACGACTCTGGGCGGGCAAGGCCGCCCGGTGGCGGGGCGTGTTGTCATGAAGAATTTCGACCGACCGATCGACTGGCAGGACCAGGTATTTTGGGTGGAATCGCTCTCGCCAGCGCCGCCTGATTGTCCGAATTTCGACGCCGGCAGCAATGAATTTCATGCGGCCCTGAAAGCGGCCCGGAACGCGGAGGAGAAGGAGGCGGCCCAGGCCCGTTACCTGGAGGAGCAGGATCGGGTCTCGCGGCAAATGGGCGCCTATTATGCCAGCCCGGCCGGGCGCCAGTATTGGTTCTCCAAGCGGCGCTATGTTTTGAGGTTCGCGCAGGACGGTTCCTTTCGCATCGACGATGTGCCGGGCGGAAAATACGTATTGACAATCGACCCGCGCGAACTGGTCGAGAAAAGAGGGCAGCGCCAATCGCCTATCATTGCCATGTGCCGCCAGGAAATCGAGGTGCCGGACTCGCCGGGCGGGCGCAGCGACACGCCCGTGGATTTGGGCGTCATCAACATGCTGGCGCCGTTGCATCCGGGCGACCCGGCTCCCGATTTCGCCGTCAAGACGGTGGAGGGCCAGACTGTCAAGCTATCGGACTACAAAGGCAAATACGTGCTGCTGGATTTTTGGGCGACCTGGAGCGCGCCTTCGGTGGCGGAAATGCCGGACCTGAAAGAAACTTACGCCGCCTTCGCGAGCAACCCGCGCTTCACCATGATCGGCCTGAACCTGGACACGGACCTCGCGTCGGCGCGCGCCTTTTCGAGCGAAAACCAAACAGGCTGGACACAAGGATTCCTGGGCAAATGGTCCGAGAGCGAGGTGCCGAACCGATATGGAATCGAAAGCATTCCATTCGTCATGCTCATTGATCCGAACGGGAGAGTGTTGATGACCGACATGCATGGGAGAACCATCAAATCCGCTGTGCATGTGGCGCTGACCGCCCGTGAGTAGCCGCGGTTTGCTTTGGCTGTGGCGGGCGGCACTTTGCGCCGCGCTGACGGCGTCCGGTTCGCCGGATCGCGAGGCTACGCGGGCGCAGCTCGCGGCCGAACAGGCCTACCATGCCGCCAAGGCGCGTTACCAAACCAATATCAATAATGCCGCCGTTGACTTGACATTCGCCTCCGCCTGCTTTGACCGGGCCGATCTGACGAGCCAGGACTCCGTGCGCGCGAGCATGGCGCACGAAGGCATCCAGGTCTGCCGGCGGTGGTTGCAGCGGGCGCCGAACCAGGCGGCGGCGCATTACTATCTGGGCATGAACCTGGCGCAATTGGCCCGCACCAAAAGCTTGGGCGCGCTATCCATTGTCAAGGAAATGGAGAAGGAATGGCTGGCGACGCTGGCGTTGGATGCGCATTGCGATTACGCCGGAGCGGACCGCAACCTGGGCTTGCTCTATCGAGACGCGCCGGGATTTCCGTTGAGCATCGGCAGCCGCCTCAAGGCCGAGCAACACCTCCAGCGCGCCGTCGAGTTGAATCCCGAATACCCGGAAAACCATCTCAACCTGATCGAAACAGACTTCAAATACAAGCCGTCGGCGGTGGCGGGTGAACACGAAAAATTGCGCGCGATTCTCCCGGCGGCGCGGAAACAGTTCTCCGGTCCGGCATGGCAAAGCTCCTGGGAAGATTGGGAGCCGCGCCTGAGAAAAATCCAATCCCGGCTGGCGCCCGCGCCGTAGCTTGACGATTGGCCCGGCGCGGATTTTACTTGAGCCATGCGAATTGAGATCGGATGGATGTGCGCGACGTTGTTGCTGACGGGCTGCCTCCACCCCAAGGCGCCGGCCAACGCTCCGCCGCAGTCTGACAAGAAGAAAACTCCGGAGACTTACATCACGCCCACTTTGGGCGCCGTCGGCCGCGTCGAGATGGTCAACGCCGAGGGACGTTTTGTCGTCCTGAGTTTTCCGCCGGGCCGCCTTCCGCCGGCGGGGCAACATTGGCGCATCAATCATCGCGGGCTTAAGATCGGCCGGGTGAAAATCACCGGGCCGCAACGCGAGTTCAACACGGTCGCGGACATCGTGGAGGGAGAGGCCAACGTCGGAGACGAAGTGGCGCCGGAGTGACGGAAAGGCTGAAGGCTGAATGTATGTGCAGTCTACGAGGCCGCGACGATTAAGGTTCGCGGACGGGTTTGGCGGGCGAGCCTTCCCATTGAGTCCCCGCGGGCAGGTGCTCGCCTTTGGCCACGAGCGTCAGCGGACCGAGGCGCGCGTTCGCGCCCACGTGCGCGTCGTAAAGGATGGTTCCGCGCGCGCCCACCGTCACGCCGGCGCCGATTTCAACCCACCCGATCTTCATAACGCGATCCTCGAACAAGTGCGTTTGGGGACCGCACCAGGCGTTCAACTCCGCGCCATCGCCGATGCGCACACAGTCGAATTCGGTCATGTCGGTCGTGTTCATAAAGACGCCTTTGCCGATGCGGACACCGAGCAAACGCAAGGCCCACGGGAGCATGGGCGTGCCGCGCAAGACGTCCAAAAAATTCGGCACGGCCAGCGATTCATACAAATTGGTCACGGCTTCGCTGATCCAGACGAAGGGCGTCCACATGGGCGCGGCGCGCGGACGGTAACGGCCGACCAGCAACCATTTCAGCGCCACTACCACGAGGAAGGAGCTGGCTCCGAAGAGACAGCCGGCCACGGCCAGCGCGGCGGCGATCTTGGCCACCCAGTCGTCTTCCTCCGCCAGCGGCATCACCAGCACCACGATCAGGTAACCGGCGGCAATGACGAAGGCGAGCGGCAAGACGATGCGCAAGCTTTCCACCAACCCGCGTCCCCATCGCCGCGTCGCGGAGGGTCGAAAGGTTAGCGATTCGGCAAAGCCGAGCACTTGCTCGCGCGCGGGCAACAACATGGGCGGCGAACCCAGCCACGTCTGGCCCGGCTTGAGTTGGTCATTCCTGGGCGCGCGCGTTTGCACGCCGATCAAAACGTCATTCGGCACCACCGCGCCGTCGGGGACGTAAGCGCCGTTGCCGACAAAGGAACGATGGCCGATGCATGTCGGTTTCAGAATCATCCAACCCCCGCGCACGTCTTCGTCGCCCAGCATCGCGCCGTCGGCAATGAAACTGTCGTCGCCCAAGGTCAACAATTCCGGGACCATGCCTTCGGCCGTCGATATCTCGGCGTGGCGGCCGACTTGCACGCCGAGAAGCCGCAGCCAGACCGGCGCAAAGACCGAGGCGTAGAGGCCGTGGAGCACGTGCAGGCTGCTGTCAAGGATAAGCGTCATCAACCGCTTTCGCCAAAAGGCCATGCTATGAACAGAGGCGATGCCGGCGGCCTGGCGCGGCAGCAGCAGCCGCAGCGCGGAGGTTACCAGCATCGTCAGGCTGGCCAGCAGCGCGCTGGCCGGGATGGCCAGCAGAAAGAACAAGCCAAAGGCGGCCAGCGGACCCGGTTCCGAGTTGAAAACATCCCAGGTCCGGACGTCAAGCCAGTCAATCATCATGAAGGCCGGAAAAGTCGGCAGGAAAAACAAAATCGAAACCGTGAGGGCCGTGGCGGCGGAGAAAAGCGCCATCAAGCAACGGCGCGCGGAGGAGACGCGCGGACGCGGCGGCAACGGATCGTTTCGCAAACGTGACGGGGCGGCTGGTGCTCCTTCCCAGATTTCGCCGTCGGGAATCTCGCGGCCGGCCGCCAGGGCGGATTGCCCGCAAAGCCGCGCCCCTTCCCCCAGCGTCGTGCCATCTTCGAGCACCGAGTACGAATCCACCACCGATTCGCGTTTGAGCCGCACCGGGCCGAGCACCAGCGCGCCGGCTTCGACGCGGGCGTTTTCAATATTGACAAACGTGCCGATGCTCACGCCGTCTTCGACCGTCAGCAACTCAGGCGCGCCCAGCGTAATGCTGTCCATCATGACGTCCCGCCCGATGCGCGCGCCCAGGGCACGCAGGTAGAGCGACATCCACGGCGTGCCGGCCAGTTGATAGACATCCGGCAGCTCGCAGAATTTACCCGCCAGCCACCAACGGAAATAAACCGCGCCCCACAAAGGATACCGTCCGGCCTGGAGCCGCCCCGTCAATAATCGCTTTCCGGCGACCGCCAGCGCGAAGTTGGCCGACTGGGCCAGGACAAAGACTCCCAGTGAAAACAGAACGGCGCGCAGGATGCTGTCGCCCGGGTCGCCAGTGAAATAATGGTAAACGAAAAAGGGCGCCAGCCAATCGGCCATGTGCAGAAGGACGAAAAAGGGCGCGGCCACCGCCTGCGCCGTCCCGCAGAGAAACCGGCGCAGGAGAGGCGCTTCGGCTCGTGGCGGCACGGGGGCCGGGCGGCTTTCGCGTCGCTGGCGCTGCAGGGCGAGCGCGATGGGCCCCAGGCGCCGTTCCTGATAAATCTCCCGCACGCTCAGGCCGGCGTAATCAGGCTGGGCACGCAGGATCGAAACCAGGCGCGCGGCCAGCAACGAGTGTCCACCCAAGTCGTCGAAGAAATCGGCCTCGAGACCAAAGGCACGGCCGGGAAAAAGTTTTGACAACGCGGCGAAGAGGGCGGCTTCATCTGGATCGCGCGGCACGGATGTTTGCCTGGAGGGCGCGAATTGGTCCAGAGGCGCCGCGCGCAAAGATTTGGCGTCGATCTTGCCGGAGGCCAGGCGGGGCAATTCGGAGATCAGTTCGAAATGGGCCGGCACCATGTAAGAGGGCAGACACGACGCGAGCGCCTGGCGCAATGAGCAGGCATCCACCGCACCGCCGGCCACGGGCACGACGAAGGCGACGATTTCCTCCATCTCGCCCAGAGGCCGCACCAGCACGGTTGCCGCCGCCACTCCGGGCCGGGCGATCAACGCCGCCGTGATTTCCTCCAACTCGACACGGAAGCCGCGGATTTTTATCTGGTGGTCCGCGCGGCCCAGGCAATGGGCCGGACCGCCGGGATCCAGGCGCGCCAGATCTCCCGTCAAATACATCGTCGCTTCGCCGGGAGCGGCCGCGATGGGATTGGGCACAAAGCGTTCCGCCGTCAGGTCCGCACGACCGAGGTAGCCTAGAGCCAGGCCAGGCCCGAAAATGCACAATTCGCCGATGTGGCCCGCGGGCAGCGGTCGGCGCTGTTCGTCCACTACGAGCAAACCACAATTCGGCAGCGGCCGGCCAATAGTGACCGGTTCGCCGGGGCGCAACTCGGCGAGGCTGGCGGAGACGGCGGCTTCCGTCGGGCCGTATGTGTTAAAGACTTTTCGTCCGGGGCGCACGAGTCGTTGCGCGAGCGCATCGGGACAGGCTTCGCCGCCCAGATTGATGAGCCGCAGCGAGGGCAGCGGGTCGTCAACCAACTCCAGCAACGTCGGCACCGCGTGCAACACCGTCACGCCTGCGCGCGAAAGGGATTGCGCCAGCAAATCAGGATCGCGCACCACCGCCGCCGGCGCGATCCAAAGGGTCGCGCCCACCAGGTAGGAAATCCAGATTTCCTCGAAGGACATGTCGAAGGCCAAGGAAAAGCCCTGATAAACCCGGTCCTCTTCCCGCACGCCCAGAGTCTCATTTTCGGCGCGGAGAAAATGGCAGATGCTCCGGTGACTGATGACGATGCCCTTGGGCTGTCCGGTGGAACCGGAGGTGTAAATCACGTAAGCGGGGTCGGAAGACATGGGCGCTAGGCGGCGCGCGCGATTATCGCTCTCCGCCAGGTCTTCCACCGCCCAAACCGGCACGGACAATCCCTGCAACCGCGGCAACCATTCGCGACAGGTGACCACACCGGCGGCATTGGCGGAGTCCAGACAAACCTTGACCCGTTCCAAGGGAGTGTCGGCATCGAACGGCAGCCACGCCGCGCCGCTTTTGGTAATGCCGGCCTGAGCTATCAACAAATCAGCCCCGCGCGGCAAAAACAATCCCACGACGCGTCCGGGCGCCGCGCGCCCTTGCGCCAGCGCGCAGGCAATCGTCTCGCTGGCCGTGTCCAACTCCTGGTAGGTCAAGACACGCGTCCCCCAAATCAACGCCTGATGGCCGGGTCGCCGCCGGGCCGTGGCGGTAAGGATGTCGGCCAGGCATTCATCGCGCAAAAGATCGGGCCGCGCCGGGCCGCGCAAGACCGCGCCGCCTTCCGGGGCTTGCTCTGCCAAAGCCGGGATTTCGGGCGCTGGTTGCATAATCAGGTTGGTAACTGAGACGCGGGGACAAAGCCAGAGGTTACTGCCAATACTCGAAACGGTATCAAGAGGTTGGGGAGCGCGATCGCCCTCATCGCGTCGAAGGATAGCGAAGACGGATCGCCGCGCCAACTTGTTCACTCGATTTTCCGTGCGTCAATTCGACGCAACCTCAGAATTGGCTCCAGGGTGTCCACTCATTTTGTTATTTTAAAAATTTGACGAATCAACGATCATCAATTATAATTCTTAATGATCAGCCACAATTGAGGGCGACCAACGACTAATTATTCTTTGCTGGCGAAGCCTTCCATCACCGTTTGAGACTTATTAAGCAGCTTCCCCGCCCAGGTGATATGAAACCCATCCATCTGTTTTTGCTGCTTTTGGCCACACCGGCAGCCATGCAAGCCCAGTTCGATTACACCACGAACTCCGACGGCATCAGCCTTACCATCACCCGTTACACCGGGTCGGGCGGCGCAGTCACCATTCCAGCCAGCATCGATGGTCTGGCGGTCACTTGCCTTGGCAATGGGAATCTCCCGGTCGTCGTCAGCTCCGGCGTAACTAGCCTCGTGATCTCCGATAGCGTCACGAACATCGGGAATTCAGCGTTCGAAAACTGTGACGGCCTGACTAACGTAACGATTCCCGGCAGCGTTGCCGACATTGGGGCCTATGCGTTTTATGACTGCGGCCTTCTCACAAACGCCTCCTTCGCCGACGGTGTCGCCAACATTGGGGATTATGCGTTCTCGGATTGCACTAGGTTGGCCAGCCTGACGATCCCAGGCAGCGTCACCGACATCGGGGATAACGCGTTCTCGCATTGCTTCAAACTTGCCATGATCAGGATCGCCGACGGCGTCACCAGCATCGGGGAGCATACCTTCCAGGAATGCACTAATCTGACCAGCCTCACGATTCCCGACAGCGTCACCNNACAGCGTCACCAATATCGGGGAGTATGCGTTCAATTACTGCACAAGTTTGACCAACGTCACGCTTTCCTACGGTGTGACTAGCTTGGCGCTCGCGACTTTCCAAAGCTGCGCCAGGCTGACCAGCCTCACGATTCCCACGAGCGTCACCAGCATCGAGGGCGCTGTGTTCCAGGAATGCACCAGTCTNNCGATTCCCGACAGCGTCACCAGCGTCGGGTCGGATGCGTTCTCAAACTGCGGCAATGTGACCAACATTGCGATCGGCAACGGCGTCACCAGTATCGGTTTGGAAGCATTCTTTGGGACCAACCCGACCAACGTCGTGATTCCCGTGAGCGTCACCTACATTGGAGAGGATGCGTTCGAATACTGCTATGGCCTGACCAACGTCTTTTTCCAGAGCAACGCTCCCATCGTTGGCGAGGGCGCGTTCTTGGGCGAAAACCCGATGGCCTATTATTTGCCTGGCACGACTGGCTGGACTGCTTTCTCGACCAATGCCGATTTATCCGTCATGCTGTGGAACCCCGTCATCCAAACCGGTGTCGCAAGCTTCGGCCTGAGTAACAATCAATTTGGGTTCAACATCGCCGGCACAACCAACATCCCCATCGTGGTGGAAGCATGCGCCAATCTGGCCAGCCCAGTTTGGACTGCGTTGACGAATACGACGCTTACCAACGGTTCGTACTTTTTCAGCGAGCCTCTGCAAGCGAACAGTTCCGGACGCTTCTACCGCATTAGCGCGCCGTGAGATGATTGAGCTACGAGACCCTTGCTTCTAAGAATTCGACTCAACTTCTCCAAGAGTCCGCGCCGACTTCTCCCGATCGCTCCGGCCCCCAGATTGGGCGCGGATTGCGGTCGGGCCGTCGCCGCCAACGCGGGAGAGCGGCATGATGATCGCAGCCGCCAACACGGCCAGTGCCCCGCACGCCAGCCACAGCGCCGCTGGCGACACGCCAAAGAGCCTCATGCCCATTTGCGGAGCAAAGATCAACGCCGCCGACCACGTCACCGCATACGCGCCCATGTAACGCCCGCGCAAATGCGCCGGCGCCAAATCCGCGATGTAAGCGGAGGAAACGGGCATCGCCACCATTTCCCCAAAAGTGAAAATGACGACACATGCCACCAGCGCCAGCGCCGAATGCGCAAAGGCGTTGAGGGAAAATCCCACCCCGATCAACAGGTAGCCCGCCGCCATCACGGCGCGCGCGGAG
Source organism: Verrucomicrobiales bacterium (assembly GCA_003140095.1). Lineage (GTDB taxonomy): Bacteria > Verrucomicrobiota > Verrucomicrobiia > Limisphaerales > Palsa-1400 > Palsa-1400. The sequence continues at coordinate 12,754 of PLIU01000382.1, forward strand.
AAACGCCGCGTCAGCGTGGTCAAGGGCAATTCGCAGAACACCACCAGTACGCCGTTGAGCGAGAGAATCAGTCCGTAGGCCGCCGCCGGAAAACCCAGGCGCGTCATGTGCAGGCTGAAGGTCGAGCTGATTTGCAGGAACACCAGCGCGATGACAAAGGCCGCGCCCAAAACACGGAGAAATTTCCCGTCCGCGGCCAGCGTCTTGGCATCGTCCCTCCAGCCGCCTTCCTCCCGGCGGCTGGGCAGGCCGCGCGGCAATGCCGCCAGCGCGATCAATCCGAACAATACCGAGGTCGCCGCGTCGCCCGCGAACAGCCAGAAGTAACCGCGCGCGGCCAGGAAACCCGCGGTGGCCGGACCAAAGGCGAAGCCCGCGTTGAAGGCCATCCGATAGGCGGCATAGGCCGTGACGCGCAATTCCGGGGGAACCAAGTCCGCCAGCAGCGCGCTGCTGGCCGGGCGGTACAACTCGCCCGTCAGCCCCGCCAGCCACGTCGCCACGATGATGGCCGGCAGACTTTTCGATTGCGATAACAGCATCATCGCGGCCGCCACCGAGAACATGGAAAGCGCGATGGTTTTGCGCCGTCCGATCGTGTCGGCCAGATGTCCGCCCAGGGCCGAAGCCATGAGGCCGCCCACGCCGTAGGCGCTGATGGCCAGGCCGGCATCGTTGAGCGTGAACCCGCGCTGAGTCAAGTAGAGCGTCAGAAACGGCAGGACGAACGTGCCGAACTTGTTCAAAAACGTGCCCAAAAACAAAATCCAGGCCGGACGCGGCAGCGCCCGCAAACGCGGCAACAAGGCTGGCTCTTTGATGTTCATGGCAAAAAAAAACCTGCCGGCCTTTCGGCAAGCAGGCTGGAAAAATCCTTGATGGGGTCGCGCTAGGTTTGTTCCTCCTGCTGGCCGGGGCGATGGACCTTAAGGGCGGTCTGCCAGGTGGGACGGGAGACGCGCCGGGCCATCCACATGGACCAGGATTCGCGCTTGTCAAAATAAATTGTCCCCGTCAGTCGCATTCGTTGCGCGGAACCATGCCCTCAATCCTGGCTTGTGTCAAGCGCCACTTTTTAAATTCGCATTGTTGAGGTCAAGGGTCCGGAAATTCGGGAAGCGGCGGAGTCGCGCCTTCGCGAGTACAGACGTACCGGGCCACCTGATTGGCCCGGCGATTGATGGCGTCGAGCGGCTTTCCAGCCAACACACCGACAACCAGCGCCGCGGTAAAGGCGTCCCCTGCCCCGACGGTGTCCTTGACCACGATGGTTTGGCCGGGATCCTCCGCCCATTGGCCCTCCGAATAAAGCAAGCTGCCCTGCGCGCCGCGGGTCAGGCATACCAGGCGCTGGGTGTGCTGGCGCGCCAGCCCTTCGATTTGCTGGCGCATACTTCCGCGCAGGCCCAGCAACTCCGCCAGGACAGGCAGTTCGGAATCGTTGAATTTGACGATGTTGGCCAGACGCAATGAGGTTTCAATAACGTCCCGCGAGAAATAATGCTGGCGCAGATTCAGGTCCAGAATCCGCCACGCGCCGGAGCGAACGGCGGCCAGCAGCGCCTGAATCGTGCCGCGCGCCGGCTCGCGACGCTGGGCCAGGGTACCGAAGGCCACCGCGTCCGCGTCGGCGACGGCGGTGAGGGCGGCCTTTTCCAGCGCCAGACGGTCCCAGGCCACATCCTCGTGAATGGTGAAGCGCGGCTGGCCATCGGCCGAAAGCTCCACGCTGACAGTTCCCGTCGGAGCGGAAGGATCGATTTGAATTTCCGCCGTAGGCAGGCCGAGAGCTTGCAGGCGTTGCAGGATTTCCACGCCCAGAGGGTCCTGGCCGATACGCGAAATCACACGGCTGCGCGCACCCAAGGCACGCGCATGAAACGCGAAATTAGCAGGCGCGCCGCCCAGTTGTTTGCCAGAGGGCAGGATGTCCCAGAGAATCTCTCCGACGCCGACGACGTTGCAATTCATGTCACAATTAAACAACTTACACCGAGTTCCGCACGTGAATACGGCATTGGCCTCCATGAACCTGACCTACACCATTCGTCATTGTCGGCGGATGAGAAGAACTTTCTGGACAGCGTGCGAAGAGTTTATTAAACAATCTCTTATGGGTCTAATCCTGATTTTCATAATCGTTGCCGGCGCCATCTCCCTCACTGGACTCCGTATCGCCCAAGAATTCGAGCGCGGCGTGCTTTTCCGCCTTGGACGTTACATGCGGCTGCGCGGTCCAGGTATATATTGGATCATTCCGCTGGGCATCGAGCGGATCGTGACCATTGATATTCGCACGCGGACAGTTTCCGCGGAGCAGCAGGAAACGATTACGCGTGACAGCGTGACGGTGAAACTCAACGCGGTGCTCTGGTATCGGGTCGTGGACGCCGCGAAATCCGTCATCGCCGTCAAAGACGCCAATGCGGCGGTTTATCAACTGGCCCTGACGGGGCTGCGCAACATCATCGGGCAACACGATTTGGACGAGGTTCTCCAGGAGCGGGACAAGATCAATGGACTGCTGCAGCAGAGCATCGCCGGTTCCACAACCGCCTGGGGCTTGGAGGTGGAACGGTTCGAGATGAAAGACGTGGAATTGCCCGAGGCCATGCAGCAAGTGATGGCGATGCAAGCCGAGGCGATCCGCGAAAAGCGGGCGCGCATCATCAAAGCGGAAGCGGAGTTGGAAGCCTCCCAGAAACTGTCTCTGGCGGCCTTGCAGATGGCCGAAAACCCGGCGGCGCTCGAATTACGGCGCTTCCAGATGATCGCGGAAGTTGGAGCGGAAAACAACAGTACGACCGTGCTGATGATCCCATCGGATTTTGTCACGCTGGCAAAAAGCCTCAACGAATACCTTCACGACCGGCATCTCAAAACCTGACTGGGTTCGAACAACGGCGGCGCGGCAGATGCGATTCCACGGTTGTTGAGCGGGTCCGCGACATACACATTGCCGGTGGCGTCCACTGCCAAACTATGGAACCCCCAATTGGGCGATTTTCTCGACCACGCGCATGACTCGCAGGATGTTTTCGCCGGCCACTTTTTTGAGGTCGTTTTCGCCGTAGCCGCGCTTCTGCAATTCGGCCAGCAACGCGGGGTAACAGGCTGCGTCCTCCAAGCCCGCTGGCGGATTTTTGAATCCTTCGAAATCCGATCCAATGCCAGCGTGGTCGATGCCCGCCACTTCCCGGATGTGATCGAGGTGATCGGCCACGTCCAGCAACGTCGCCCGGTGTGGATCGGGATGGGCTTTGCGCCACTCGGCAAAGTCGCTGGCGACGCGCGATGGGTCGCCTTCATGCAACTCGCTCAGGCGCGCCATTTCAACGTTGGCGGACTCATCGTCCAGGCGGTCCGCCTCGGTCAAATACGCGGGCAGGAAGGCCGCCATCACCACGCCGCCGCTGGCCGCGACCAGTTTGAGCAGGTCGTCGGGCACGTTGCGCGCGTGGCGGCACAACGCGCGCGCCCCCGAATGCGAACATATAACCGGGGCGCGGCTGATTTTCAGCGCCGCCCGCATCGTCTGGTCGGAAACATGCGAGAGATCCACCATCATGCCCAGGCGGTTCATTTCGCGGACAACTTCCCCGCCGAAGGGCGTCAAGCCTTGGTGGACCTGTGTGTCGGTGCCCGCATCGGCCCAGTCGTTGTTCTTGACGTGCGTCAGCGTCATGTAGAGCGCGCCCAAGGCGTGGCTCATGCGCAGCACGGCCAGCGAATTGTTGATCGAATGCCCGCCCTCCAGGCCGATGAGCGAAGCGATTTTCCCCTGGCCATGAATGCGGACCACATCGTCGGCGGTCAGGGCCAGTTCCAGGCTGTCGGGATAGCGGGCGACGAAACGGTGGACGCGGTCGATTTGTTCCAGCAGCGCGGTCACGGCCTCGGCGCCGCGCAGGGTGGCGGGGACATAGACGGCCCAGAATTGGCCTCCTACGCCGCCGGCTTTCAGGCGCTTCAAATCCGTCGCCAAGGGCGGGGTCAAGTGACTCGTATCGCCAGCCAACTCTATGGCGTCCAAACCGTGCTGGCTTAACTTGCGAAATTGCCAGGGCAAGTCGTTGTGGCCGTCGATTAAGGGAGTTTCGGACAGAATCTGACTAATCGATTTCATCTTAATCCTACTTCTACTCCTAATCGTAATCTTCTTAATGCAGTGAGATTAGGAGTAGGATTACGATTAGGAGTCAGAGTAGGAGTATGGCCCATGACTATTCCTCCGCCGCGGCCAATCTCGCCAAAACGCTAAAGTCCTCCAGCGTCGTGGTGTCGCCTTTGATTTCTCCTCCGCCAGCGATTTGCTTGAGCAGCCGGCGCATGATCTTGCCCGAACGAGTCTTGGGCAGCATCTCGGCAAAGCGGATGTCGTCCGGCTTGGCGACCGGCCCAATTTCACGGGCGACGTGCAGGCGCAATTCCTCGCGGATGCCGGGGGAGGCCAAAATGCCGGTTTTCAAAGTGACGAAGGCGACCAAGGCCTGGCCCTTGAGGTCATCGGAACGGCCCACCACCGCGGCCTCGGCCACGTTGGGATGGCTGACCAGTGCGCTCTCCACTTCGGCCGTACCGATGCGATGGCCGGCGACATTGAGCACATCGTCGATGCGGCCCACGATCCAGTAATACCCGTCCTTGTCCTGGCGGCAGCCATCCCCGGTGAAATAGCAGCCGGGCACTTCGCTCCAATAGGTTTGGACGAAGCGCGCCGGGTCGCCCCAGATGCCGCGCAACATGCCCGGCCAGGGCCGCCGCAGCACCAGCTTGCCGCCGGAGTTCTTGGGCACGGGATGGCCTTGGTCATCCACCACTTCCGGCACCACCCCGAAGAACGGCAGCGTGGCCGTGCCTGGTTTGGTCGGCGTCGCTCCCGGCAGCGGAGTAATCATGATGCCGCCGGTCTCGGTTTGCCACCAGGTATCGACAATGGGGCAGCGTTTATGGCCGATGACCTCGCGATACCACATCCAGGCCTCCGGGTTGATTGGCTCGCCAACAGTGCCAAGGAGGCGCAAGGAACTGAGGTCGTGCTTGTCCGGCCATTGCGGTCCCCATTTCATGAAGGCCCGGATGGCGGTGGGCGCGGTGTAAAGGATCGTCACGCCGTACTTGGCCACAATGCGCCAGAACCGGTCCGGCTCCGGATAATTGGGCGCGCCTTCATACATGAGGCTGGTAGCGCCGTTGGCCAGCGGGCCATAAACAACATAGCTGTGCCCCGTCACCCAGCCGACATCGGCCGTACACCAATAAACATCCTCCGGCCGGAGATCGAAGACGTATTTGGTTGTCAGCTTGGCCTGCAGCAGGTAGCCGGCGGTGGTGTGCAGGATGCCCTTGGGCTTGCCCGTCGAGCCGCTGGTGTAAAGTATGAACAGTGGCGTTTCGCTCTCCAGCTTTTCCGCCGGACAATCCGCCTCCACGTTCTGCACTTCCCGATGCCACCACACGTCGCGCCCCTCCTGGATATGGATTTCGTGATTGCTGCGGCGCAGCACAATGACTTTCTCGATAGTCTTGGCCAGGAGATTGCCGGCGGCGTCCTTGAGCGCCAGGGCGTCGTCCACGCTTTTTTTCAACGGCACCACGCTGCCACGGCGGAAGCCGCCGTCGGCCGTGATGACCACTTTGGCCTGCGAATCAAAAATGCGGTCCGCCACCGATTGCGCGCTGAAGCCGCCAAAGACAACGGAATGCACCGCGCCGATGCGCGCGCAGGCGAGCATGGCCATGGCCGCCTCCGGGGTCATCGGCAGGTAAATGATGACGCGGTCGCCTTTCTGGACGCCGTTGCGCTTGAGCACATTGGCGAAGAGACAGACCTCGCGATGGAGTTGTTTGTAAGTGTAGGTGCGTTCCTCACCCGGCGTGCCAGGACCGGCCGGCTCGCCCTCCCAAATCAGCGCCGCCTTGTTGGCGGTGGGCGTGTTCAGGTGGCGGTCCAGACAATTATAACAGACGTTCAACTGGCCGCCGGCGAACCATTTGGCCTGGGGCAGTTTCCATTGCAGCACCGATTTCCACGGCTTGAACCAGACCAACTCCTCTTTGGCCTGGCGCGCCCAGAACTTCTCCGGCTGGCGGATGGACTCGTGATAAAGCTTTTTGTATTCGGCCATGGATTTGATCCACGCCGCCTTGGCGAAGGACTTGGGTGGCGGAAAAACGCGATTTTCATGCAGGACGGTCGTAATATTGACGGAGGGCGCGGATGTCGTTGTGGCCATAAATGTTGCGTGTTTTGTATCGAATCTTGGGGCTGATTGTAAAGCCTGCGCCAAGGCCGTCAATGCCAAGCAGCACCTCGGGCGCAACCTTGTGGGCCGGGCGGTGTTCAGCTAACTTTACAGCAAATGGCTTCGCCTATGGACCCCGATGCCGCGCTTATGCTCCGCGTTAAAGACGGAGATGTCCAGGCTTTTGAGCACTTGGTCGAGAAATACAAACACCCCATTGTCAACGTGATCTATCGCATGCTCCACGACTTGGACGAGGCCGAAGACCTGGCCCAAAATGTCTTCATCCGAGTCTTCCAATCAGCCGGGCGCTACGAGGTCTCGGCCAAGTTCTCGACTTGGATATTCACCATCGCGCGGCATTTATGCCTGAATGAAATCCGGCGGCGGGGGCGGCATCCGGCGCAATCGTTGGAATCCAGCCAGTCGGATGACCCGGAGCAGGCGCCGCGGCAATATCCGGACGGGAAAACCTTCTCCCCGCCGGAAGCCTTTCTGCATCGGGAATTGGAGCAGAAAATCAAGCAGGCGCTGGAGGAATTGCCGGAGAAGCAGCGGCTGGCCATCGCGCTCTGCCAGGAGGATGAGCTTTCCTACGAGGAAATCGCCCGGGTGCTGGGCTGTTCGCTCTCGGCCACCAAGTCTCTCATCCACCGGGGCCGTGAGACGCTCAAGGAGAAATTGAAGCCTTACCTGCGCAGTGGCGCATGGGAGGAACCGGAAAACGAAACTCTGCCCGAAAAGAGGTGTTAATGAATAAAGCAAACATGGAAAAAACGGAATATCAGAATCTCAAAGAAGCAGGCTGGCGCCGGCCCTTGACGGCAGCCGAGCGCGCCCGGTTGCGTGAATTTCTGGCGGCGCATCCCGAATGGCAGGAAACCTGGGAGCAGGAGGCGGCCTTGACCGGGCTGTTGCGCCGTCGGCCCGGCGCGGCCGTATCCACTAATTTCACGGCCCGGGTCGTGCAAGCGGCCCAGCGTCTGCCGGTCAAGCCGGCCTGGCGCCGCCGGCTGGAGATGTTTCCCTGGTTGCCCGCCGGTTGGGCTCCGCGCGCGACGCTGGCCACGGCCATGGTTTGTTGCGGCTTGTTCTCCTTCCACGAGTATGGAACGCTGCGCCGGGTGCAAATGGCGCGGGAAGTCGCCGGCATCATCCGTGAGCCTGGGTTGCCTTCGATCGATTGGCTCGAAAACTTTGATACGATCGACCGGATGAACAAGGTGGAGGTGGCGGATGACGGTTTGTTGATGGTCTTACAATGAGAGGAACCATGCGTCGAGCGTCCATTCCATTCGCAAGCATCATCTTTCTTGGCGCGAGCCTGGGCGCGACGGGCGGACTGGCGCAGACCAATACGTTCGGGCCGCCGCCGTCCCCGCATTGGTATCAGCACGTCGCCAACGGGGTGACACTGAATCATTTGACGCCGGTGGCCTACTTTCGCGGATTGCTTGGAATGACACCGGCGGAAAGGGAAAGGGTACTGGCGGACAAATCGGAGGAGCAGCGCAAGCAAGTGCTGGCCAAAGTGCGCGAGTACGAAGCTTTGCCGCGCGAGGTGCGTGAGGAACGGCTCCTCCAAACGGATCTGCATTGGCGTTTGCTGGTTTTGCTGCGGCTGGATGCGGCGGAGAGAAAGGCGCGCTTGCAGGAAGTCTCGCCGATTTACCAGCCCATGATCTTGTCGCAACTGGCCCTGTGGGACGAGTTGCCCGGCGACATGCGGAAGGCTCTGTTGGAGAAGGAGAGCTTTCTGCGCACTTACCTGCAGTGGCAGGGCCACTCGCCGGCGGCGCAGGCGGACATTTTGGGCAAGCTGCCAGCGGGGCAGCGCGCGCATTGGACGGAAGAATTGAACCGCTGGCAGGGATTGCCGGAGAGCCGGCGGGCGGAGTTGAGCCGGGCCTTCCGGCAATTTTTCTATTTGACCGAAGAGCAGCAACAGGCAACGATCCAGGCGTTGTCCGAGACGGAACGGCGGCAGATGGAACAGGCTTTGCAATCCTTCGCCAACCTGCCGCCCGCCCTGCAGCGGCAATGCGTGGAGTCGTTCAGCAAGTTCGCCGCAATGTCCACCGGGGAAAGGAACCAATTTCTGCAAAACGCCGCCAAATGGGAGTCGATGACTGCGCCGGAGCGGCAATTGTGGCGGACGCTGGTGGACAAACTGCCGCCCATGCCGCCCATGCCGCCGGATTACTACCAGTCGAGACTGCCGCCCATGCCTTCGGGCTGGCCCTCGCCGCCGCTACAAGCCGGTGATCCGTCCACGACCAATCTAGCCAAGGCTCCCCACGCCGCCAAATGAGGGGAGGCTGCCAGGGCCATTTCATCTGGGA
>PLIU01000273.1 GCA_003140095.1 Verrucomicrobiales bacterium
TTCCTTCTCAATCGCCTCGTGAAATTGGCGGCAATCCTCTGGCGTGTAATCGAAGCGGCCCCGCCACTTGAAAGCGTATTGCAGGTAATTGGGGAAACCGGCGTTGGCGGCGATTTGTTCCCGCAACTTGAGCAGGGACTCGAAAAGGTCCTCGATATGGCCCGCTTCCTGCAAGCGGCGTTGCGCGGTCAATTCCCACGCCTCCTGGCGCAAGGAGCGGTCGGTTTCCTCCTGGTAACGGCCCATTTGCGCCAGCGTCCGTTCCTGGCCCCGGAAAGTGACCGTCAACGAACCCATCAGTTTTTGGTATTGTTGCGAGAGCTTGGCCTCCTCGGTTTCCAGGGGCACATTTTCCGGGCGGAACAGATCGGCCTGCGCCCGCGTGCTTCTGTCAAACACAAAATATCGCTCCCGCGCCAGCCCCGCCCGCGCCGGATGCTCCAGGAAAAGCCGCGCCAGCTTGAACTGCCGCGGCTTGGCCTGCGGATCGATCTCCTCGACGAAATGCAGGTAACCCCTTTCCGCCTCGGGGTTGTCAGTGTGGCACGTCATGGCGATGTAGCGCCGCGAGGCTTCCTCATCCAGGGCGGCCGTCAACTCCCCGCCCTCCAGCAGCCATCGTTCCAATTCCGCCGGCGCGCGGGCCGCGCCCGCGGCGCTTTCCAGCTTGTCAAACAAAGGCGCGACCTGGTTCCAATCTCCCAGATCGATCTTCTCCGGCACAAATGCGCGGGGCCGATACGGCGGCTGCGGCTCAAACGGCAACAAATTCATGGCCGCGAGCATAAGGGCAACCCCCGCCGTTGGCGACTTGGGAGTTGAGAATTTTGTGGACGGCGTCTGCCACTCTATTCTCCGCCCAATTCCCGCAATTTTTGCAGATCGAGGCACGACCAGCCGCGCAGATGGAACTCGGTGATTTGGCGGCGCAAGAGGCGGTAGAGCGCCGGATCTGTATGGGCCAAGGAAGGCGCGGCATCCCTTGCGGCAAACTCGACCAAGGCGGCCAGTTCGCGCCACTGGCGCGCCTTTAGGCACACGGCAATTTCTTCCGGATGGGCCAGCAAGTGGCGGGCGGTCAATTCTTTTTGACGGGGCGAAAGCGGCATTGTGAATGACGCCATGGTATTACCGGCCTCCGCTCATGGCATCAAGGTACACGAGATTTTCGGCCGACTTTTCCCGAGCCTCGCGAGGCATCGATTTGATGACCTCTTCTATCTCTTGCCGGGATGGGCGGTAAGCGGAGAGCAGATACGCGACATCCTCCAGATCTTTGGCCTCCGCCTGGACCAGTTTTGCGGCGACAAGGTTGGCCACCGGCGGCCGTTCCAAACGAAGCACGCGGAATTGCTCCAGACACTCCCTTTCCGAGTTGGGTCAGGCCTGGCTCTACCATTTGAAAATAAGGCCTGTCTGGCTCCGCCATCTTCGGATCAAAAAGAAGGCCGGCCTCTTCCACTGCTGTTTTAAGGGTTTGATATTGATACCGAGAACCTGGCTTCCAAACATCGAGTTCGATTGACGTGCGACCAGGTTGGCCGGTCAGAATTCCGGCAGCGCTGCCCACCAAGACCAACTGTGCCGAACCGGCCTGACGCTGCAGACTTTGATCGACCAAGGTGAGCTTTTCCAACCATTGTTCTTTATTCAGCCCTGGCGGCTCCATATTATTTCAGTGCGTATGATAGCGATCCTCTGGCCCAATAGCAATGTCAGAACAATGTCCAGCTCCGCAGGCAGCGATGAAATGTTCTGTTCCTTTCCAGAAGCTCGCCTCGTTTATCAATGAGTGCAAACACAGACACAGACACCGATATTGATCTCGAGGTCATCGCCATTCGTGGCGCGCGCGAGCATAATCTAAAAAACATCTCGCTGAACATCCCGCGCGATCAGTTTGTCGTGGTGACAGGCGTCAGCGGGTCAGGCAAGAGCACGCTGGCCTTTGATCTGCTCTTCGCCGAAGGTCAACGGCGGTTCCTGGATTCGATGAATCTTTACGCCCGCCAATTCGTCGAGCAATTGCCCCGGCCGGAGGTCGATCTGATCACCGGCATCCCCCCGGCGGTCAGCATCGAGCAGCGGCAGTCGCGAGGGGGCGGCAAAAGCACCGTCGCTACCGTGACGGAAATTTACCATTTCCTGCGCCTGCTCTTTGCGCGGTTGGGGACGCAGTTTTGCCCACGCTGCCAGCTTCCCGTGCAGGCCCAAACGCGCGATGAAGCTGGGCGGCGGCTGGTCGCGGAAACAAAACGGCGCGGGGATTTGCTCCTGCTGGCTCCGATGGTCAAGAATCGCAAGGGCTTCCACACTGAGGTCGCCGAATGGGCCGCCCAACACGGCTACGCCGAGGTGCGCGCCGACGGGAAAATGTATGCGACCTCGCAAAAGCTCCGGCTGGACCGTTTTCGCGAACACGACGTGGAGATCGTCATGGGCGTCCTGGAAAAAAAGGGCCGCCGCGCGCGGCCGGGACAAATGCCATCGCATGAGTTGATTGACGAGGCTTTTCGCCTGGGGCGCGGCACGCTCTACGCGTTAGGCAACGACCGGCGTGTCTCCGTCCATTCGACTGAGCGGACCTGCCCGCAATGCGGGGATTCGTTCGGGGAGTTGGACCCGAAGATGTTCAGCTACAATTCCCCGCGCGGCTGGTGCCCGCGCTGCCGGGGCTTCGGCGAGTTGTTTTACCTGCCGGATGTCGAGCGCGGGGCGCGCGCGGAGGCGATCGAGGAATCCTGGTTCGAGTGGCAGGAGGGCAAACGGGAACTCTGCGGCGATTGCCAGGGCGCGCGGCTGCATCCCATCGCCCGCGCCGTCCGCTTGCAAGGCTTCGGTTCCCGGCAGGGACGGACGATCGTGGATGTATCCAACGACTCCGTCGAGGCGGCGCGGAAATGGCTCAAAGGGCTGCGCTTGCGCGGGCGCGAGGCGGAAATCGCGCGCGACATCCTGCCGGAAATTCGCGAGCGATTGAAGTTCCTGGGCGAGGTTGGGTTGGGCTACCTGCAATTGGGCCGCGGCGCCACCACCCTCTCGGGCGGCGAGGCGCAACGCATCCGGCTAGCCGCGCAACTCGGCTCCAATCTCAGCGGCGTGCTCTACATTCTGGACGAGCCTACCATTGGCCTGCACGCGCGCGATAACCAACAATTGTTGGCCGCGCTGGAGGCATTGAAGGCGCGCGGCAACTCGCTGCTGGTGGTCGAGCACGACGAAGCCACCATGCGCCGCGCCGATTACATCATTGATCTCGGTCCGGGCGCGGGTGTCCACGGCGGGGAAGTCGTCGCCAGCGGCACGCTTGAGGAATTGATGGCGCACGGGAACTCCATCACAGCCCAATATTTGCGCGAACGCAGAACTTACCCCGCGCGCGGACAACGGCGGCCTGTCGCGGCCGGCGGGCCCAAGCCGGCGCTGGTCCTCTCCGGCGCGCGCCGGCACACGTTGAAGAACCTGACGGCGGTCTTTCCGCTGCGCCGGTTCATTTGCTTGACAGGCGTGAGCGGCTCGGGCAAAAGCACGTTGCTGCGCGAATGCCTGCTGCCGGCGGTCCAGGCCAAGCTGGCGCGCCGGCCGGGCCGGACGGCCGTGGAAGGCGCGGGAACCGTCTCAGGGACCGAATCCCTTCGCGCCGTCTATGAGGTCGATCAATCGCCCATCGGTCGGACGTTGCGTTCGGTGCCGGCCACGTATGTGGGCTTTTTCGACGAAATCCGGCAATTATATGCGCGCACGCCGGAAGCGCGGCTGCGCGGTTACTCGTCCAGCCGGTTTTCCTTCAACAGCGCGCAGGGCCGGTGCCCGCAGTGCCTGGGCGCGGGCATCATTAAGCTGGAAATGAGCTTCATGCCGCCTGCTTATGTGAGCTGCGAGACTTGCCAGGGCGCCCGCTTCAACCTGGAGACGCTGGATATCCAGTTTCACGGACTGAACATCGCGCAAGTGCTGGACTTGAGCGTGGCGCAGGCGCTGGAAATCTTCGCTCCGTTCCCCCGCGTGGCGCGGGCCTTGGCCGCGTTGCGCGACACCGGGCTGGATTACATCAAGCTGGGCCAGACCAGCCCGACGTTGAGCGGGGGAGAGGCGCAACGATTAAAATTGGTGACGCATTTGTTGACAGGCTTTCGCAACACGGATGACCCGGGCGCGCGCTCGTGCCTCTTCCTGCTGGAGGAGCCGACCATCGGGTTGCACGGGTCCGATATCAAACGCCTGGTGGAAGTCTTGCAGAGGCTGGTCGAGGCCGGGCACACCGTCGTGGTCATCGAGCATAACCTGGAAATGATCGCGGAAGCCGATTGGGTGATGGATCTGGGGCCGGAAGGAGGCGCGCACGGCGGCCGGATAGTCAGCCAGGGAACGCCGGAAGCGGTGGCCAAAAACAAATCATCCCATACTGGACGATTCCTGCGAAACCTGCTCCAATAGGGACCGTTGCGCGTTTTATGAGTATTATGAGCCTGCCTTACGAAGAGATCGTGCATGGCGAAACGCTGTTGCGTTCGCCGCCGGGGCCGCGCCACGAAAGAATCTGCGCCCGGTTGCACGCCCGGATGGCCGAAGGTTTGGCCAACAATGGCGTGGCGCGCCTGCTTTCGCCGCGCTCCGTGGTGCAACTGTCGGCGGGAACATTGATCCGGCCGGATTTGGCGCTGGTCACAGCCGCGACCGGCAAACTGTGGCTGGCCGTCGAGATTATCGATTCCGAGGATCACCATCCCGACACCGTGCTGAAAAAAACGCTGTACGAGGACTTTAACCTGGCGCGATTGTGGATGGTCGATCCGCGCTACGACAACGTGGAACTCTATCACGGCACGTCTTACGGACTGGCGTTGCGCGGCATCCTCTCCTATAAAGAGCGCGTGGTCGAGGCGCTGCTGCCGGGATTTGAAGTGGCGGTGGCCGATTTGTTCGCAGTCTGAGAGAACCTCCTGCGCCATGCCCGGCAAATTACACTTCATCCTGGCCCTTTGCCTTTGCGCCGCCCAACAAGGCCGGACTGGCGATTGGCCGCAATTTCTCGGGCCGACCCGCGACGGCGTCTATGCCGGTTCCGATCTCGCCGCCGTGTGGCCCAAGGACGGCCCGCCGGTGGTCTGGCAAAAAAGCGTCGGATCGGGTTTTAGCGGGCCGGCGGTGGCGGAAGGCCGACTCATCCTTTTTCACCGTCTCAATGATGAGGAGGTCGTGACCTGCCTGGACGCGCGGACAGGCGAGCCAAAGTGGACCAAGTCCTACCCCAGCGCTTACCGGGACGATTTCGGCTTCGACGAAGGGCCGCGCGCGACGCCGTGCGTCGCCCAAGGGCGGGTGTTCACGTTTGGCGCGGAAGGCATGCTCAGTTGCCTGGACCTGGCGAACGGCAACATGCTCTGGCAAGTCAATACCAAGAACAAATTCCACCCGCGCAAGGGCTTTTTCGGCGCCGCCTGCTCGCCGCTGGTGGAAGGCAGCGCCGTCCTGCTCAACGTCGGTGGCGCCAGTGGCGCGGGTCTGGTGGCGTTCGACAACGCAACCGGGCGCGTTCTCTGGAAATGTTCAGACGACGAGGCGAGTTACTCCTCCCCCTCCGCCGCCACCATGCATGACCGGCGTTACGCGTTCTTCTTTACACGCGCGGGTCTCGTGGCCGTCGATCCGGCGGACGGGAAGATTCAATTTCATTACCCCTGGCGCTCGGAGATGAATGCATCCGTCAACGCCGCCACGCCGCTCATCATCGACGATTCGATTTTTCTTTCGGCCTGCTATGGCACGGGCGCGATCCTGTTGCGGGTGCGGGACAATGGGGTGGAAAAGGTGTGGTCGGGCGGCGACATTTTGTCCAACCACTATGCCAACAGCGTGTACTGCCGCGGTTTTCTTTATGGCATCGACGGCCGGGCCGATCCCGGCTTCAGCCCCGCGCCGAGCCTGCGCTGTGTCGAGTTGAAGACGGGGAAAGTCCGCTGGAAGGACGACTCGGTGGGGGCCGCGACGCTCCTGCTGGCCGGCGAACGATTATTGATCCTCACCGAGACGGGCGAATTGATCCGCGCGCCGGCCACACCGGCGGCCTTCCAAGCGGCGGAGCGCGTGCAAATCATGCCCACGGCCGTGCGCGCCTACCCCGCCTTGGCCGATGGTTTTCTGTACGCGCGCAGCAAGGACAAGATTTTCTGCGTGAATTTGGGGAATGGGAAATAAAGCGGCTTGGACAGCATTTGTCCAAGTGGCCCGGTTACCATCACGTCATGAAACTTGAAACTCATGACGAAACGCCGGCGCGCGGCGCCGAAGTGATCGCGCGGTTTGGAAAAGCGGCCCTGATCAAGCAACCCAATGGCTCGTGGCAGTTGAAAGGCGGCTCCGAGGAAGAACGGCTTTCCGCGCGCGAATGGATCAGCCTCTTTCTGCACGAGGCCGTCGTGCCTTGCGGCTGAAACATGCCGGGGCAACGCAACTTCAAAGCTCCCCGGCGTCCTGCAAGCGCTGGATTTCGGCGGTGTAACCCTGGCGAAAGGTGGGATAGCGCAGGGGGCAGCCCAATTCCATGCGGAGCTTGCGGTTGCTCACTTTTTTATTGGTGATCGCGCGCTTGCGCGGCGCGGCCTCGTCCTCGCGCACGAACGGCGGCATGTTCTTGCCCAAGGTCTCGGAAAGCCAGCGGAAGAAATGGATTTGCGGCACAGGCTCGTCGTCGGACGCGTTGTAAATCTCCCCGGGCCGGCCGCTCTTGAGCGCGGTCAGGATGCAGGCGGCCAAATCGTCGCGATGAATCATGTTGACAAGCCGTTCGCCGCGTCCGGGGATGCGGGCTTCGTCCTTGAGGTATTGCAAAAACAGATGGCCCCGGCCCGGGCCGTAAATGCCGGCGGCGCGCAAGATGACGGCTGGAATTTTTTGGGTGAGGGTGGCTTCCAGCAGCAATCGTTCGGCGGCCAGCAGCACCTGGCCCAGCTCGCTCCTGGGCTCGGCGGGGCTGCTCTCCTTGACCATCGAGCCATCGGTCTGGCCATAGACGCTGGTGCTGCTGGTATGGACCAGTTTCTTGGGCGGCGACGCTTCCAGCCATTGGAGGACGTGGCGCAACCCCTCGAGGTAAATTTGCCGGTAATCCTCCAGGCCGCCCTTGTTGGAAGAAACCGTGTTGACGACCCAATCGAATGGCCCCGGCAGACCGTCCAACTCGGCCCGGCGGGTGATATCGCCGGCCAGCGGCCGGATGCCGCGCTCCTGCAAGGCCGGTCCGGAGTGACCCGACCGCGTGAGGCCAAAGACCTCGTGTCCCAGCCGGGACAATTCCGCCCCGACGGGAAGTCCGACGTAGCCACAACCGATAATCAAAACACGCATGGCGGAGATTAAAGCATCAGGAGCGGGCCAGACCAAGATCGAAAACCGTTGAGTTTGGCGCCGTCCGTAAGCAAGCTGGGTTTCAGATGGCTCAACCACCACCGCAAGTCCTGGAATTGATCCAGCGGTTCGACCGCAACCGCGAAGCTTACCGCTCGCCCCAGACGACCAAACTTTCGCTGCTCCTGAAAGTCCTGGAAGGGGAAACGCAGCAAAGCCTGCAACCCGTGTTGCGTTTCTTCCACCAGCGCGCGTTGCCGGACTTGGGCGATAACATCAAATGCGGCAACTCCCTTATCGGCCCGGACTTTTATCAACAGCAGCAGATGCCGCTCCTTGACGAAGAAGAACGTTATCGCGTCAACGTCTTCGACTGGTCGGCGGAGTTTCCGCAGATTTTGCGGCGAAAGACTTCGTCGGGTGAATTGCATGAAACGCCCGCCGCGCAACTCGACTATACGATGCCCGGCGTGCCGCTGCACGGCAGTTTCAGTTATAAGAAAATAAAAGTCCCGAAGACTCCTCCAGCCGTCACGCCTCCTGAACCCGAATGGGAAGGAGGCTTTCATGCGGTCATCGGCAATCCGCCTTACGTCCGCATTCAGGTTTTCCCTGGCAAGGAAATCCAATACCTGACGACGCACTATCGCTCCGCTACCGGGAATTGTGACCTTTACGTCAGCTTCATCGAACGCAGCCTCAGCCTGCTAAATCAAGGCGGCGTGCTTGGCGTGATCGCCCCGAATAAGTTTTTCAGAACAGATTACGGCAACGGAGTCCGCGGCCTCCTTTCCAGCCGCCGGGCCGTCCGCAGGATCGTTGACTTCGGGGCCAATCAAGTCTTCAGCGCCACCACCTACACCTGTGTCCTGTTCCTCCAAGAGAGGCCCTCCGATTCCTTCGAATACGCTAAGAGTAAGGCAGATCTGGTATCGCTCAAGAACGCCGCCTTCTCCAGGCGTGACGGCAAGGCGCTGGGGTCCAACTCCTGGACTTTCGAGAGCCGCGAAACCGTGGCGCTCCTGGCCAAGCTGGAAAAGGACACAACGCGCCTCCTTGATCTCCCCGCCGATATGGGCCGCGGCAGCAGCACTGGTGATGACAAGGTTTTTGTATTTGAGACCGGCACTCTAAACATCGAGGAGGGTCTTGTGCGCGAACCCCTCTTCGCCAGCGATTTTGGCCGCTATAGCTTCGCTCCGGGCGGAAAATGGAGCGTCATTTTTCCGTATCACATCGGTGAGGACGGAGTCTATCGACTGCACAGCGAGCAGCAACTCCGAAGCAAATTCCCGCGCGCATTCGCCTATCTGCACGAAAATCAACCAGCGCTCAAACGCCGAAAACAGTACAGGGAATGGTTCGGCTACAGCGCACCTCGCAATTTAGAATTGCACGACCAGGCGCAAATCGCCGTTCCACTCCTTGCGGACAGAGGGGCTATTCGCGTCGATTTCGGAAACCAAGCGGGGCGGTCTTTGCCCGATGGCCAGTGGCGGATTCACGATCACCATCGCAAAGCGAAGTCCTCTGAAGGCCGCCTACGTGCTTTGCTCGGCCTTCTCAACTCAAAGCTCCTCTTTTGGCGGCTTGGCACCCTCAGCAACGTCTTTCGCGGGGGCTGGATTACATGTACCAAGCAGTATTTTGGTGAATTGCCGATCCGCAACATAGACTTCTCCGTTTCCGCGGACAAATCCCGCCATGATCAGGTTGTTCAACTGGTCGAGTTGATGCCCGCACTCCACCAGCGCCTGTCGGCCGCCAAGACCCCACAGGAGCAGAGCGCTCTGGAGCGCCAGATTACTGCCAACGACGCACAAATCGACCGCCTCGTCTATGACCTCTACGGCCTGACTGAAGCGGAAATCAAAATCGTAGAAGGAGGCACCACATCATGATCGAAGACTTTAATGATGCACGGCAACCTGCAGCGTTCGGGTAACTCTCGTCCGCAATCGCGGTTGCGCTCCCCTCGCAGGGTCCGCCGTTCTCATCGGCAACCGAGGAGGGCGTTCCACGTTTCTGATTCTCAAGGGTCGGGTGAGTGGGATGAAAGCATTCGGCTCTATCAAGAAACATAGGCGAGAATTGGCCCCTCCGATCAGCCAACATTACGAGCAAGCCTTCCCGAACCAGCCAGTTCAGTTTGCTTGTGAGCGGCTTCTTCCAATCCAAACGCGATACCGCCCAAAACCCCAAACGGAATCATTATCGCCCAAACGAGCGCCACCATCCATTGACTGGTTTGGCCAAGGTCATAGTGCGGCGAAATGAAATCACAAAACATCACGCACCAGGCAACAAACAAACCCCCGAAAGCAAGTTGGATTCTCCTCCGCACCGGCTTGCGGAAGACGACGGGAAGGAATCTACAACTGTATGGCCAACTGCACAAAAACAAGACGCCCAATCCAATCCCAACAAACCCCAACATCTGCTCCAATAAATTCGTGTACACCAACGCCGGACGCCAGAAAAGGAGCCTAGTGGCGACCGCTGAAGTCAGGCCGGCCGCCGCAATCGAAAGTGCGACAGCGGCGCGAATTTGTAGCCGATGTGAAAATGCAAACATGAGGCAACTAACGATGACGATCAAAGGGCCGTCAACTGGGTCTCGTGAAAAGACCATCAGCATCCCGCAAAGTCCCATGAGCAATTGTGTTGTCCACACGGTGCGCACGCGAAGCTTTGAATTTGCGGTATTTTCCTGTGCTTTGAAGGCCGCCATGAGTGGCAGTGCCAATGACAGTAATAGAAGATCGATCATGCTAACCATCTTCAAACCGCTGCCATCCCCATAATCGCCTGCAAGAAAAATGTTCAATGCCGCAATCAAGGCCAGGAAGATCATCCCAACGGGAATGAATAATCCGCGAAACACGGCGGTGGTGGCACCGGTTTTGGCGAACTCCTCTTTAAGCGCGCTGGCCTGTCCAAGCCGCTGCGAAGCAGCTTCAAACGCTTCTTGCGCGCTCAATCCCGATTTCATCTGCCGCTCGATTTCTTCACGCAGATGAATTTCCAATTCGTCCATCGGCGCCGGGGTCTTGATGTCCGCAGCCAGCATCTGCCTCCGCCATTCCGCAACGGTTTGCTCAAGATTAAACATATTGTTCCTTCCATAATTGTTTGAAGATTTCCGAAACGGCGCCCCACTGTTTGCGCTGGTCTTGCAATGCTTTCTTGCCATCCTTTTTGAGCGCATAGTATTTGCGCTTGCGCCCGTTCTCCGCTTCGGCCCAGCGGGACACGATCCGACCCTCGCGTTCCATGCGATGCAGCACGGGATAAAGCATCCCATCGATCCATTCGATTTTATCCCCGGAAAGCCGTTTCACTTCCTGGATGAGAGCATAACCGTAGTTCTCGCCGCCGGAAAGGATGGACAAAACCAACGGCTCGGTCGAGGCCGCCACAAGTTCTTTTGTTAGCATAGTGCCACAATACATGGCAATGCCATGTATGTCAAGCCCCTTCGTTCTGGAATTTTCGAGATCTGCAATCGCCCCGATTCGTGCGTGGCATCAATCAAACCAGCAAAACATCCAAATAATCCTCAAGCAACCAGTCAAACAGCGCGCATACAAACTGCTGGCATCCCGGTCCCGCTTCAGTTACAAACAAGGCGAGGTGATCCACCAAACCGGATGAGCAGATTCGTCAATTTGGAGTTCGGCGGCCCAGCCGGGGAGCAAACCCCTGCCCAAGCCCAGGCCATTGTCAAAGACGAGGCCTTTTATGAGCGCGAAGCGCAGACGGCCTTCGAAGCGGCGGATTTCCAGAAGGCCCTGCGCTCGTACGCCAAAGTCCTGGAATTCAATCCGCACCACGCTCCCGCCTGGACGGCCCAGGTGCGCATGCTCCTGGAACTGGGCCAGTGCGCCGAGGCCAACGTCTGGGCCGATCAAGCACTCGAACGATTTCCGCGCGAAGCGGATTTGCTCGCCGCCAAGGCCGTCGTCCTGGCCCGCCTCGGCGAGCTGCAAAGCGCGCTGGCCTTCTCCGACGCGGCGGTTGGAGAAAATGGAGCTTCCCCCCACGTCTGGTTGGCCCGCGGCGATGTTCTGCTGACGGCGCGGGAGACCCTGGCCGATTATTGTATCGACAAGGCGCTGATGCTGGCCCCGGGCGATTGGGTGGCCGTCTGGCAGGCGGCGCGCATCCGGGTCAGGCACGGGCAATTCTCCCTGGCGTTGCGCCCGTTGCAGCAGGCGGTGGAGTTGAATCCGGGGCATTTTCTGCCCTGGCTGGAATTGGGCCTTTGCCAGGAGGCCTTGGGCTTGGCGGCCGCGGCGGAAAAATCCCTCACCCAGGCCCGCGATCTCAACCGCCACAACGCCGCCGCTGTCCAGGCCCTGTCCCATCTCTGCTCGCGCGGCACAAGCGAGCGCTTGCGGGATTGGTGGCGCCGGCTCAAAAAATGAGCACCTCGCACATCGACCGGCTTTTGTCCGCTGTCAACGATCACGACGCATCGGACCTTCACCTCGTGGCGGGGGTGCCGCCCGCCTTTCGCGTCAACGGTGAAATCATCCTGGCCAACGTGGACGCGCTGACGGCGGAGGAATTGACCGCCGTGGCCGAGGGCCTGCTCAACGAGCAGCAGCGCAAGAAACTGGAACAGGAATGGGAGCTTTGCATCTCCATGCATCACCGCGTTGCGGGCCGCGTGCGCGTGACTTTTTACCGCCGCAACGGCCACACCGAAATGAGCTTGCGCTTCTGCGGCCATCGCATTTCCAGCCGCGAGGATTTGGGCTTGCCGGAGAACATCGACGAGCTGGCGCGCCGGCCCAACGGCCTGGTACTGGTCACCGGACCTACCGGCGCCGGCAAAACCACCACCCTCAATTACCTGGTCGATCTGATCAATGGCGAGCGCCGCTGCAAAATCGTTACCATCGAAGACCCCATTGAATTTGTGCATGAAAACAAACGGGCCATTGTCGTGCAGCAGGAAGTGTTGACCGACGTGCGCTCCTTCAATCGCGCCTTGATCCACGTTTTGCGGCAGGACCCGGATGTGATCGTCGTGGGCGAGATGCGCGACTACGAGGCCATCGCCACCGCCCTGACAGCGGCGGAGACGGGCCACCTGGTGCTGGCCACCATGCATTCGCCCAGCGTCTCCCACGCCTTGGAGCGCATCATCGGCGTCTTCGAAGGCAACGCGCAACGGCAGATCATCATGCAATTGGCCAATTCGCTCCAGGGCATCATCGCCCAGGATTTGCTGACGGCCACCGACCGCAGCCGGCGCGTGCTGGCCTGCGAGATGCTTATCGCCAACGGCGCCGTGCGCAACATGATCCGCGAGAATCAGCTTCATCAATTGGAGAACGTGCTGCAAATGGGGCGCAAGGAGGGGATGCTTCTGATGGATAATTGCCTCTTCGACTTGTACTGCAAATGCCTTATCTCCTACGACACCGCCGTCAGCCGCGCGCGCAATCCCGAAAGCATCCTGCGCGATAGAAAATGAACTTATTCCCGACAATCGTTCTGGCCGCCGCCCTTGGCGTTCTCGTTGGCGCCCGTCCGGCGGAGGCCGCCCAACCGGACCCCGACATCGCCCGGTTCATCACCGCCAAGAGCAACCAGGTTTACCTGGCCACGCGGGATGTGGGTGCTCCGGTTCCGCCCGAGGTCTGGAAAATGTTCGCGGCGGCGTCCTCGGGGGACTGGAAATCGAGCACGGATTTGCTTCGAGCCATTTCCACCAATTATCATGCCAATGCGGCGCACCGGCTGGCGCCGGAGGTTTGGTTTCGCGTCCAGGATGTCGGAGGCTTCTGCGAGTTGCTCGCGACCAACAACCTGAAATTCATTCGCCTTTTTGCGGACGAGGTCTTTAAAGTCGTCGCGCCCGGCAGCATTTATTTTGGCGGTACCGACCCTGGCCGGTTTGTCATCACCGCCTTGAGCCTTTCGCATGAGGAGGGCCAGCCCTTTTTCACCCTGACACAAAACCAATTGGTGGATGCCGAGTACTTGACATACCTCCGCGGCCTGTACCGTCAACAGATCAAGCTCCCCGACGACGCCATGGTCAAGCAGGCCTTTGACGAATACCTGGCCGACGCCACCCGTCGGCTTCAGCACGACCAGCAATTTCCCGATGAACCCAAGCAAGTCACGCCGGGAGAGAACATACAGACGGTCAACGGTCGCGCGCAAATCAGTGGACAAACCGCCGTCATGGCCATCAACGGCCTCTTGGCCCACGACATCCTCCGCGCTAACCCGGAACACGAATTCTATATCGAGGAGAGCTTCCCTTTGGATTGGATGTATCCTTACCTGGAACCAACCGGGCCGATCTTCAAGCTGCGCCACGCTCCGCTGGAGTCGCTCTTCGAGGAAAACATGCACAACGACCGGGAGTATTGGCAGCGGCTGAACCGGCGCTTGATCGGCCAGGAAGTCCACGATGAAACCGACTTGGCGGAAGTTTGTGCCGCCGCGCAAGAACTCAACGGCAAGCCCAAGGATTTTCAAGGCGACCCTGATTTTCTGCGGGACGACAACGCGCGCAAGACCTTTTCCAAACTGCGTTCCGCCGGCAGCGGACTTTATGCCTGGCGCGCGGCGCACGCGAAAAGTTCCTCGGAACGGCGCCTGATGGAGCGGGAAGCGGAACTGGCCTGCAAACAGGCCTATCTGCTCTGCCCGAAAAGCACGGAGGCGATCGCGCGCTATCTCATGTTTTTAATCAGCGAGCACCGCGCCGATGACGGGCAAAAATTCATTGCCGCCGCCCGGAAATTGAATCCGGACGACGCAACCGTCAGCAGCCTGGCGCGTTACGCCCGGCAAATGTCCGATTGGGAAAAGAGCCACCGCTAGGCGGCTATAACCGCGCCACCAGCAGTTCGCGCTGAAAGGCGAGCTCCTTGGGCAGGTCGGCGTAGAGCTTGAAGAAAAGCTCGTCGTGCGAGAGCGCTTCGCGCCGCCAATCCTCCACGTCGATCTCCTGCGCCTGGGCCAGCCGGGCGGCGTCGAAGTCTTTCATGCCGTCCAAATCAAAATCCCGCGGCCCCGGCACCCAGCCCAAAGGCGCCTCCCAGGCATCGGCGCGGCCATGCGTGCGATCCACGATCCATTTGAGCACGCGCATGTTTTCGCCAAAGCCGGGCCAGAGAAACTTTCCCTCTTTGTCGCGCCGGAACCAATTGACGTAAAAAATGCGCGGCGGGTTGGTGAGCTTCTTTCGCATGCGCAGCCAGTGTTGGAAATATTGGCCCATGTTGTAGCCGCAAAACGGCAGCATGCCCATCGGATCGCGGCGGATTTTGCCCACCTCCCCGGTGGCCGCCGCTGTGGTTTCCGAACTCATCGTGGCGCCGATATACACGCCGTGAATCCAGTTGAAAGCCTGATACACCAGGGGAATGGTGGTGCCGCGCCGGCCCCCGAAAATGATCGCGCTGATTGGAACGCCCTTGGGATCATCGGCCTCCGGCGCGCCGGCTGG
The DNA here is from genome assembly GCA_003140095.1 of Verrucomicrobiales bacterium. Classification (GTDB taxonomy): domain Bacteria; phylum Verrucomicrobiota; class Verrucomicrobiia; order Limisphaerales; family Palsa-1400; genus Palsa-1400. The sequence goes on from PLIU01000273.1 coordinate 14,825, forward strand.
GTTATTTTTCATCGGCGCGCAAAAACGGCTGTTGGGATGCGCTGCCGGTTCATTGCCGCCGGGGGTCCACGGGCGGCCCCGCCAATCCGTCAATTCGGCCGGCGGTTCGTCCGTTTTGCCTTCCCACCAAACGTCCCCATCCGGCGTCAACGCCACGTTAGTGTAGATGGTGTCGCGCGCTATGGAGGCCATGGCGTTTGGGTTGGTTCGTTCATTGGTTCCCGGCGCGACACCGAAATACCCGGCTTCAGGATTGATGGCGTAAAGGCGGCCATCGGCCCCGGGTTTCATCCAGGCGATGTCATCGCCAACGGTGCGGATTTTCCAGGCAGCCAAATGAGGCGGCGGGACCAGCATGGCGAAATTAGTTTTGCCGCAGGAGCTAGGAAAAGCGGCCGTGACAAAGGTCTTTTCGCCGGTCGGCGATTCGGCGCTCAAAATAAGCATGTGCTCGGCCAGCCAGCCTTGTTTGTTGGCCTGCCAGGAGCCGATGCGCAACGCCAGACACTTCTTGCCCAGCAACACGTTGCCGCCGTAATTGGAACTGGTCGAGATGACCGCGTTGTCCTGCGGAAAATGCGCGATGTAACGATGGCGCGCCTCCATTTTCAACATGCAGTGCAGGCCGCGATTGAAATCCGGCCCCGATCCCAACTCTCTGTAAGCCACCTGGCCCATGCGCGTCATAATCCGCATGCTCAGAACCACGTAAAGGGAATCGGTGAGCTCGAGGCCCACCTTGGCCAGTGGCGAACCGGGCGGTCCCATCAGGTACGGAATCACGTAAAGCGTCCGTCCACGCATCCCGCCGGCGCAAAGGCCCTTGAGCTTCTGGTAGGTCTCGGCCGGCGCCGCCCAATTATTGGCCGGCCCCGCTTCCTCGGGCGTGGGCGTGCAGATCAACGTTCGGTCTTCGCTTCGCGCCACATCGTCCGCCGTCGAGCGGTGGTAATAGCAGCCGGGGAGTTTTTTTTGATTGAGGCGCAGCAGGATGCCCTGGGTCAAGGCCTCCTCCAACAGCGATGCCTTTTCCGCTTCGGAGCCGTCGCACCAGAAGACGCGGTCCGGCTGGCACAGCCCGGCCATTTCTTCCACCCATCCAATGACGGCGGGGTTTGAAGTATTGGGTTTGATCATAAGGACAGATACGCCCAAGTCCAGTATGGCAGGCCCGCACCCAAAGTCAAAGGCTGACGCAGATCGGACGCGACAGCGATTGGAGCGAAATTTATGCCGGTGAATTTCGTTTTTTGCCCGCAAGACAGACGGCAGTTGGTGGGTCTGCGGCGCGAATTATAGGGGACAGCTTGGCCTCGGCACAAATGTAACCGCAGTGCCCTCGCCGCAACGCTTGCCCTTCAGCTTCGAGCCTTGGGCCTTCGCGCCCAGATCGGGAACAACTCTTATGCTGGCAAAGGATGGCAGATTGTGGACGTGGGGCGCTCGCTTGGGCGCGGCCAAACCTGCCATCGGCCCCTTTGACCAAGCGCCATTCCTTCTGTGGAAGCTTCCGCCGGAAGTGCGGCGCTCGCTCGGATCCGGGCCAGACAGCTCCACCGATATTGACTCAATTGTCAGAAAAGCTTTCCCTCTCCCAGCTTATCAAAACCCCAATCATTCCTTATTTCAGTGATTGCCACAAAGCGGCGTCAGCCTGGCTGGCCTCCCCCAAAAGTTGGAAAGCGAGCCGCCGTGCTTTCCTGTGGGATACGCGAACCCTTAGCCCCGTGTGCAGCAATCGCCAGTATTTGCGGTCAGAGTCCTTGAAATCCAGCACGTCCACTTTAGCTTGGCGCACGTCCATTGCGTCACCCAGATAGCGAATGAATTTGAAATCTTCAAGGAAGAAGTCCGGCTTGATGGTGCGCACCACAGGTGCGAGAAATCGGGCGTGCCAGTACAAAAACTTCCGGAAAGCCCGCTCCTCGTACTCTTCGGGCGAGCACTTAAATCTTTCGCAGAAAAAGGACTTGAACGGCAATCGTGCCATCTTGGCAGGTTAAGTTCAACCCGGAGCCCGTCAACGAAAATCCACAACCCGGACTTATTCCGTCCGTTTCCAAAAAAAAGTGGTGGCAGGTGATGGATTCGAACCATCGGGAGGGATCGGTTGCCGCGGAAACATCCGTGTGAAGGTCGCTGAAGAGCAGCAGTTTCATGTTGGCACGCTCGGTTTTCCCGCAAACATGGTCAAAAGGGCCGTGTTCAGACTTCCAGCCGACCAAATCCGATACTTGACCGTCCCCCACATCCACCGAATAAAAACGCATGGCCAAGCGTTTGACGCATTCATGAACGACCAGGCGTGAACAAAAATATGCGTGTCGGTTTCAACAAACTTCGTTATTTGCTCAAGAAAAGTCCAGTGCGTCACCGGAATTGTCGATGCCCAGTCCTCACGAAAGTTGGCGCCATACGAAAAGGCTGTTTCCAGGCCCCCGTAACTTTCCCAAAGATGGCTTTTCAGCGGGTCCTCGCGCGCCTCAAGGATTATCACTTCATGATTTCCGCGAAGAAAAACGGGCGAGCGCGCCTTTTTCAATTCGAGGAGAAACCCGACGACCTGGCGAGATGCAGGGCCATGGTCGATGTAATCGCCGAGGAAGATGACTTGGTCGTCCGGCTCAAGCCGCACTTGCTTCAACGGAGCGACCAGCGAGCAACTGCAGCCGTGAATATCTCCTATGGCCAAGGTTCGCATGGTGAATTGCTCAGACGCGGCGCAAGGCAATATCCCCATCTCCATAGTCGCCATCGCCAGTGTCTTCACTGGCCTCGGCTTTCCATAAACAGGTCTTCTTGGAAGTGGCTTCCTGGATCATTGTCTCCATTGGCTCTATTCGCGCCGCCTCGCTTCGTCGGTGCCGAAAGACAGAACTGAAGGCTTCCGAATTCGTTGTGCGAATTGTTCCAAAAACTGGATCTGGCGTGGTGTCTCAACCGCGACTCTCTCCACCTCTGGAATCTGGCGGATCGCCGCTTCCGCACTGTCCCCCTGAGCGATCAAATAGACCGCCAGCATCGTCCCCGTTCTGCCGAGGCCCGCTTCGCAGTGAACCGCCACCGCGCGTTGCGCTGTCCTCTGCTCGTTGACAAAACGGACAAATTCGGTCGCTTGTTCCGGCGTCGGTGCGCCACCGTCGGGCACTGGAAGACACTGAAGAAGACACTGAAATGCAAAACCGGCCGATTCAAACACAGGTGCGTCGGTTGGAATATTCAACCGCTTCAGACAAGTGATGCGGGCTCATCCGCCAATCATCACCGTCGGGCAGCCCAAGATGACCTGGCCGCCATGCACAGTCGGGTCACCCATGCGGGTGGCAGGTTTGCCGCCAATCATCACGGTCGTGGAACCCATGGCAATCGTGTCCGGTGGACCCACACAAACACACATGTCGCCGACCACGGAGGCGGGCATGCTTCCGATCAAGACTGTTGGATCACCCGGGCCGGTAACCGGGCCGCCGACATGTGGAATGGGCGGCACGCCCGGCGTCACCATCGGGCAGACGTGCATATCGGTTAAGCGAGCAGCCATCGGCATAAACAGAGTTTGGCGGATTTGGGCGCGCGTGTCAAACGCTCTGAAGCTTTTCTGACGCGGGCTGGCGGCGTCAAATGAACGACACCTTGCCGCTGGCGATGCCGTGCCCCATATCAATAAACGGTTGGTGGATTTTGGCCGTTGCGGTTCGTTGGGGCAGCGAAGGCGGCGGCGGCGGAGCGAGGGTCGGCAACTTTGGCACGGCGAACTTGGGCGCTTGCAAAGTGGGAGCTTTCGGCACGGCCGGCACTTGGAGGGTGGGAGCCTTCAGCACGGGCGCTTTCGGGGCGGATATGGCGGCCGCGAGCATCACCGATCCCGCCACAGCGTGCCCGGTGAGATTCGGCGCAGCAGGCGAAGCGGGCGCGCCCGGAGTTTTGGCCCAAGCCGCGCCCTGGGCCGCCCAAGCTCCAGGACCTTGGAAATTGGTTTTCGCTGCCGCTGCAGCCGCGGCCGACTGATTGGCCGGAGTTGGATTTTTGACCCAGGCCTGGGCCGACTGCAGAGCCGTCTTGTCCGCCGGTTCGAGTTTATCCGACACCTTGGCTGAACTCTTGCAAGCCCAGCCGACCGATTCCCGTTCCGGCATCCCATGCGCCAGGAAATGGATATGGTCTTGCGAAAAGCTTCCCTTTTGCAACGCCGCCGCGTATTGCGTCGGCGTATGTGTCGGTTGCAGCAATGCCTTGGCCTCCGGATGCGGCTTATACTTTCCGGCGACTTCCGCTGCGGTCGGCGACTTGATTTTGATTAAAGACATAACCTGCATGGCTAACTCGTAATTAGCACGAAATCCCCTGTCCGGCAATGGCCGCTTCATACGTTCAAACCGACCACGACCAGGGTTCGACGCTTCCAACTTTCCGGGTTGGCTTAAGTTATCCATAAAAACGGCCGCCGTCAACTGGAAAGTGAAAAGGAAAAAAGGAAAAACAAAAAATGAGCTTGCCAAAACGCGGAATTGACCCAAAATACCCGACTGATTCTGCTACAGACCACGAAATATATGCAAAGCATCATATGCCTCCGGCCATTAGATAGTGCGGCTCCTTCTTCCGCCTTCGGGCGGTGCTTCCTCCGACAGCGCAGTTAATGCCTAGCATGAGCGCGCCTGGAAAAATGGATGCTCTCTACATTTTCAAACATTCCGCCAACGACGATTTTGAGATTCGTCATTCTTTGAAGAGCATCGAGCAATATGCGACGTATATCAGGAAAGTCTGGATCTATGGCGACAAACCGAAATTCATGTCAGAGGATACATCGCTGATAGAACACGTTCCGCATGAGACGGCCTCACGCGTGTTGGGCGTAAAAACCCCGGTGACCAGCTTGTTTTTGCAGATATTTTTATCGTCATTGATCCCGGAATTATCTTTCGAGTACCTCTTCTTCTCCGACAATTTCTATTTTCTCAAACCCACCCCGTCGAAGAAGCGCGCAAAGACCGTTACCTCGAAGACCTGTCTCTGGCAGTGGTTTGCGGACGCGGGCTTTGGAAGGATGCGCTTTGGCGCACTTACGATCTGCTGATTCGCCTTGGCTACCCAGGTTATAATTTTGAAACCCATACCCCCGCCTACCTGACGCGAAAACGGGTCATGGCTGCCTACTGCGATTCTAAGGATTTTGTCACGGAAGATCGCTTTTACTGGATGCTGGGCCTAACCGCCATTCTCAACCATGCCTATAAACTGGAAAAAAAACATGACAAAATTGTCCGAGGAAAAAAGCCGGTGCGGATTCTGGGGAAAGCCTCCTTCGTATGAAGAGGTCATTCAGTAAAGCGAAGGGAAAATGTTTCTTAATTTTGACGATCCTGCGTTTGGGGAGAGCATCCGAAAATTCCTGATGGAGAGATTTCCCGCACGCTCGCGCTACGAAAAAGAATGACAATGATCAACTCATTAATTCCATCCTCGGTTCCAATGCCATCGCAAGCTGCCGTCTAGTTTATCAAACAGCAGCCCGGCCGAACACATTTATGATCCGCCGCCAGACGCGGAGGTGCTAATCCAAGTATGAGAGAGTTGACCATACAAGGCGATGGGCATGCCAGCCCCGATGCCCGCGGCTAACGAGGCGCCAACGAAGTGGCCGTCACTGTAAGCAAAGATTGCCGCGCCGCCCGCCACGGCAAGCTCCCCTCCACTAAGAGTTACGGCCCAGCAGTCGCCTTGAAAATTCAGACTCGGCGCCCCGGCAATGATCGTGTACACAACCTCCACTGACTATCCCATGGCAAAACCCACGTCCAACCCCACGGCTCCGTAAACCCCCTGCTCGCCATTTGGGCCATAGTAAATCCCCACACCACCGCTAGCCCCTCCAATTCCAATCGCATCACCTCCGTATCCGAGGGCGACGGTACACCCCTGAGAGTGAGCCAACGCCCCCGCGGCACCTAACAATGTTACAATACTGCCGCCAGGCAGCATCTGCGCCCCGGCCAGGACGGCCTGTAGGAAAATGGATTCACGCATCGTCAGTGGCCGGCTGCAAGGGAATGTGTCTTCCAAAAGAAACCGTTCTCATAGGCGATGCTGCTCATGCAGTCGCCGGCTTCAACTGTGTAGTCTTCAGCCATTTCTTCGCGCCGATGGTTTCTTCACGTTCATGGCGTAATATTGGAAGACGTGTCAAATGAAGGAGGTGCATTAGTAGTCCCCTTTTTTAGTTGGGTTTTCTTTGCATCGTCTGTCTGGACTATATCGTGCCAGCCGGGGGTCCAGCCGGGCGGTGCGTTTTTTGGGGCGGTGCCTTCGAAGTTCGTCCGGTAGTCGTTATTATAACCGCCGACTGTGCCGTTCGTAATGCCGTGACCGCTCAGCGCTAGAGCAACCGCCGCGACCAGGTTAGTGCCGCTGTTGCAGCAAAGCATGGCAATGGCAAAAAGGCTGGTCAGCGGGATGATATGCTTGGCCAGTTCGTTCATCAGGGTCTTGCTTGCTGTTCCATCAGGCGAGGAAGGACTCATGGGGCTATGCACGGCGCCCGGGTCCACCAACACGCCGTCGCTATTGACGCTTTGGAAGTTATCCGTGCCGTCGGGAACACCATCAAAAAAGAAGACATCCGCGTTGCCGTGACCGACGAAGTAAACCCCGGAGATCGGCTGAGTGGCGGAAATGGCCCTGATCTTCGCGGTAGCGTCGCTTACGGTGGCTACGCCGTAAACGTAACCGGAGGTGGCCAACGTTTGGGCGCGCATTCGAAAAGCATCACTCACGGTGGCGCCAGTTGAGCCCGAGGCTGCCCTTGTATCGCCCGTAGTATAGAAGGCAACCACCACAGGATTTTGCTTGGGTATCAGCGTATTCGTCTGACCGCTCATTGCCCTCCCCCTCCCCTAGCAATTGGGCACACGCTGGCGTTGCCGCTGCCGCTGCCAGTGCCGCTGCTAGAACCGCCGCTAGCGCCAGAAACGCTGGTACCGCCAGAACCGCTGCCAGTGCCAGAACCGCTGCCAGTGCCAGAACCGCTGCCAGTGCCAGAACCGCTGGCAGTGCCGGAGCCGCTGGCAGTGCCGGAGCCGCTGCCAGTGCCGGAACCGCTGCCAGTGCCGGAACCGCTGCCAGTGCCAGAACCGCTCCCGGAACCAGAGCCGCTGCCGCTGCCAGCGGAAGACAGGGGAACCAACCAAGGCGCCGACAGGCTGCCGCTGCCAGAACCGCATGNNCCGCCGCCAGAGCCGCCGCCAGAACCGCTGCCGCTACCTGCACCTGAGCCCTGGAGGTAATATATCATTTTGTAGTCTTTTCACTAATTTTTCCCATCTCGGACATCGGGGTAAGACACCCCAGAATCCTGCTGTCCGCCGCGCTCCCATCAAAGATGATATTATTCATTTTATCCTTCTGTTATAACTGAGATGATTTAGTGGCCGTGAAGACTCTGCAACTTCTGCTGAGTGGCATCATCCGCGATGCCCGTCACTGGCAGCCCCTGCTGGGTCTGGAAAGCACTGATGGCCTGCTTGGTGGCGTCATCGAGATTTTCGTCGATCGGACCCCGGTACAATCCAAAATTCGCTAATCTCGCCTTGAAGCCGCTCACCTCGGTAATGGGATTGAGATTGCCCAATTGCAATATCATGACCAGAGTTTTGGGCTTGCCAGGAAGCGGATTGCCGTTCATGTCCAAAGATGGAGGCGCCGCGTAGGTAAGCTTGCCTGTCATGGCGTTGGGCGGTATGCTTTGTGTTATCGCGCCGTTGGCGTCCGTCTTGCCTCTGCGCGAGTTCCCATCAATGACAATGACGTAGTCGAGGTTGGGGCGTGGTTTATGGGCGAAGTCGAGCAGTCTGATGTGCAGCTTCTCCGGCACGCCCTTGAGCATGAACTTATGCGTCATTTCCGTGGCGCCGGGTTCATTCCTGAGGGTCAAGTCGGGAATGTGGACGACGTCGCCGGTCATCAACACATTGGGATTCTTGCGCTTGGCCTTGAGAGCGGCGTTTTGCGAAAGATTCCAAAGCGTCTTCCAAAAGAAACCGTTCTCNNGGCGATGCTGCTCATGCAGTCGCTGGATTGAACTGTGTAGTCTTCAGCCATAAAAAGTAAAGATCCGCGCTATCAGGCCTTCTTCCAAGCCTCGGTATCCCGTTGCGGAAACGTGATTTGGCACATTCCCGGGTCGATGCCCTCAATCCGGGCAAAACCTTTGTTGTCGAGGGTGCCGGAGGCGACGGTGGAGTCAGGAAGGGTGATGCTGTACGGTTCGCCCGGCACAGGGTTCTTTTCCTCATCTATGAGTTTGATTTCTATCCAGCTTTTTTTGAGTGGGTCCTTCTTGTAGGGCTTGACTTGAATGTAGGGCTTGACTTGAACAGAGTCATAGGTGCCAGCCTTCGTCGTGGCTGGGTTGGCCTGGGTTTGGTCAACGCCGCCGGCAACTGCGTCATCAGCGTCCAAGGCCGGATCGGGAGCGGCTGGCGAAACCGCCGAACCGGCTGTTCCACTTTTGGGACTAGGCATGCGGCCTCTCCATTCGGTTTAGTTGATCATCACCATGCCGCCTTTGAGGGTGAGCATGGCGTCTCCCTTCACAGTAGTTTGGGGGGCGTCAACCTGAATCTGCGCGCCCGATTTAACGGTCAATCCGGCGCTGTCCTGCAGCGAAATCGTTGCGCTCGATTGAATGCTCAATCCCTGGCTGTCCTGCAGCGAAATCGTGCCTGTGGTGCCGATGGATATGCCTCCGGACTCAATGGCAATGTAGGACTGCCCCACCTTGATGGTCACGTTGGTCATCCCCTCGATAACGATGTTGTCCGCCTTGAGATAATAATCGCTGGTGACCTGCTCCGAATGGTTGCCTTTGAAGACCTCAATCACGTCCCCGGTCACCGTCAGCGAGAGGCTGCCGCCGACGGCCTTGGCTTCCTTGCCCACGACGTTGAGGTTGCGGTCGTTGCCGATCTGTTCCTTGTGGTTGTTATCCACCGTTTCGTTGCGATTATTTACGACATGCTCGAATCGGTTTTGCGTGACCACCAAATGGCGGTCGTTGCCGATATTCTCGAAGGCATCGTTCTTAATCCGAATATCCAGATCCTTCTCGCCGTGGATAAATACTTGCTCCGAGCCTTTCTTGTCCTCGAAACGGATTTCGTTGAAGCCGTTTCCGCCTTTGCTGGAGTTGGATTTAACCGTGCTCTTGGTCATTTCTGCCGGCAAACCGTAGGGTGGCATGGCCACGGCGTTGTAAACCCGGCCGGTGATGATGGGCCGGTCGGGATCGCCTTCGAGAAACTCGACGATGACTTCCTGGCCGATGCGCGGAATCTGCATCGCTCCCCACTGTTTGCCAGCCCATTGCTGGGAAACGCGCACCCAGCAGGAGGAATTCTCATCCGCCGCGCCGTAACGGTCCCAGTGAAATTGCAACTTCACCCGGCCATATTCGTCGGTATAAATTTCCTCGCCGGAAGGACCCACCACGATAGCCGTTTGCGGGCCTTGCACGAAGGGTTTGGGCGTCAGGCGGGAGGATCGGAATTGCTGTGACTTGGGGATGGCGGTGAAGCTGCATGAGAAGAATTCGCCCTGCGTCTTGCCGCTGGCAAATTCGCCGGCGTCGGCGTGGAGTGAAACTTCGGTGATGAGATAATCACGGTTTTGGTCGTCGCGGGGATGGCTTTTGAGGCTGAAGGTGCAGCCAGTGACAATGCCGCGAGTGTTGGCCTGGCCGTGCAGGGTTTCGTATTGGGTTTGCAGTTCGTCCAGGCGCACGCCGGAGAGGCGATCGCCTTCGCTCGGATCAACGTATTCGCCCGGATAGTCATAAATTTCAAATTGGGCGGCGCCATACTGGCGGCTCACATTGCTGTTGGAGCGCAGCGAGGTCTTGGGTTTCGTGAAATCGAAATCGTTCAAGGCGCAGGCCACAGGTTGCGCCTCCTTGCCCATCGTCCAATCCGTGATCACCTCCCGGCCGGAGGCGCCTTTTTCCAATTCCTGAAAAGTAATCTCCTCGTATCCGTCGTAGGGGCTGTGCGCGCTGATGGAGTCGGCCAAAACGAGCGTATGTTTGCCATTCTCATGCTGGAAAAAGTAATAAATGCCTTCCTGTTCCATCAGGCGGCTGACGAAATTAAAATCCGTCTCGCGGTACTGCACGCAATAGTCGCGCGTGACATAACTGCCGGACAGGCTGAGTTGGTAATCGTTGAATCCGTGCCCTTTGAAAACCTCCTCGATAATTTCCGGCGCGGACTTGGCTTGAAAAATGCGGCAATCAGCCGTGCGGGTCAGAAACCAGAGCCACGGTACAATGGTGGCGTGGTAACGGGCGAAACCGCCCTCGTTGCCAACTTGCGTCAGCCGGCTGACGAACCCATTGAAATATCGATCCACATCCTTGCCGATTTGCAGCCGCACGGTGACATTGTTGCCGACGACCTTGTCGAGATCAATTTCGGCATCCTCGCTGCTGAGTTCGGCCTCGATTTTGAAAAGGCGTCCGAGTTGTTCGCGCACGGTGAACGAGCGCAACCCCAGCACGTCATCACCGAGAGGCGTGCCGATGGCCAGCAAACGTGTTTCTTGATCTATCGGCATAGGAGTTGGAGATCGATGGGTGAAGTGCGTGACAAATTCATGGTCATCGGCAAAGGCTGGCAGATCGTATCATATACTTGACTCTCAGGCGCCCCGCTTCATTCGATGGATGGAAGTCAATCATAATTGAAAACAAAATTCCCCTCCTTTGCCGCCACCTGCACGCGCTTGATTTCTATGCCCCCGGCCAGCCGCGAGAGGAATTCCCGCCCGATTTCCGGCAGCATGGTGTTGGTGATCATGGCGTCCACCATGCGGGCCCCGCGCTCCAATTCGGTGCAGCGCTGGCCGATGAGTTCCGGCACGCTTTCGTCGTAGGAAAAGGGGACTTTGTGATTCTCCTGCACGCGCCGGGCCACGCGGGAAAGATTGAGCTTGATGATGCGGTGGAGAATGTCCTTGGTGATGGGATAATACGGCACCACCACCAAACGGTTCAACAGCGCGTCTGGAAAGACCTTGGTCAGAGGGCCGCGCATGGCCTTCTCCAACCCCTCTGGGCCGGGCATCAATTCGGGGTCCTTGCACATGTTGATAATGACATCCTGCGCGGCGTTGCTGGTCAAGATGATAATGGTATTTTTGAAATCAATGTAGCGGCCTTCGGCGTCTTCCATCCAGCCCTTGTCGAAGACTTGGAAGAAGATTTCGTGAACGTCGTGATGCGCCTTCTCCACTTCATCCAGCAGCACGACGCTGTAGGGGTGGCGGCGCACGGCTTCGGTGAGGATGCCCCCTTCCCCGTAACCCACGTAGCCGGGAGGCGAGCCCTTGAGCGTGCTGACCGTGTGCGCTTCCTGGAACTCGCTCATGTTGATGGAAATGAGGTTTTGTTCGCCACCGAAGAGGGTTTCGGTCAGCGAAAGAGCGGTCTCGGTTTTGCCGGTGCCGCTGGGTCCCACCAACATGAATACACCCACGGGCCGGTTGGGATTGTCGAGCCGGGCCCGGCTGGTCTGAATGCGCCGGGCAATGGTGTCCAGCGCGTGACGCTGGCCGATCACACGGCGCTCCAGGATGTCGCCCAGTTTGAGCACCTGCTCAATCTCGTTTTTGACCATGCGGCCGACGGGAATGCCCGTCCAGTCGGCCACCACGCTGGCGATGGCGTTGGCGTCCACGCTGGGGAAAATCAGCGGCGACTCGCCTTGGAACTGCTTGAGTTTGGCCTGAGCTTCCTTCAGTTCCGCCAGCAGCTTGGCGCGCTCTTCCGATGTCAGTGGGCCGTCGCCATTTTGGACCGGCGGAGGCGCCGCGCTGGGAGCGGCTGCGGGGACTGCGGGCGCGGCAACTGGGGCCTTCGGAGAGCCTTCGTCGGGACCGGCTCCAACGGCGAGTAGTTTTGCTCGGAGGTCCAGGATTTTGCCCACCAATTCCTTCTCCTCGTGCCAATGTTTCTCCAGCACGGCCAGGTCTTTCTTTTCCGCGGAGAGCTGCTGGTCGATCTCCGCTTGGCGGGCCTGGTGATCCTGGCCCGTTGCCGTTTCTCGGTTCAGAACATCCAGTTCCGTTTGCAGGGCCAGGATGCGGCGGCGGCCATCATCCACCTCGGGCGGAACCGCGTGCTGGCTCACGCCCACGCGGGCGGCCGCGGTGTCGATCAAACTCACGGCCTTGTCCGGCAACTGCCGTCCGGCGATATAGCGATGGGACAACCGAACGGCCGCGTCCACGGCCTCGTCGAGGACCTGGATTTTGTGATGCTTTTCAAAGGGGGCCATCACGGCTCGCATCATGCCGACGCACTTGTCTTCGGAAGGTTCCTCCACTTTGACGACCTGGAATCGCCGGGTCAAGGCGGGGTCTTTTTCGATGTGGCGCTTGTACTCGTCCCAGGTGGTGGCGGCGATGGTGCGCAAGGTGCCTCGAGCCAAGGCCGGTTTGAGAAGGTTGGCGGCATCGGCCGCGCCGCCGCCGCCCGCTCCGATGAGCGTGTGGGCTTCGTCAATAAAAAGAATGATCGGCTTGGGGGAAGCCTGGATTTCGTCGATCACCCCGCGCAGGCGCTGCTCAAATTCGCCCTTCATGCTGGCCCCCGCCTGGAGAAGGCCCACGTCCAGGGAGCGGACGGTGACCTCACGCAGGGCGGGCGGCACATCCCCCGCTAGGATGCGATGGACAAAACCCTCCACGACCGCCGTCTTGCCCACACCGGCTTCGCCGGTGAGGATCGGATTGTTTTGGCGTCGGCGCATCAGGATGTCCACGCACTGCCGGATTTCCTCGTCACGCCCGACAATAGGATCGATTTCGTCCTTGCGGGCTTTCTCGGTCAGATCGGTGGTAAATCGTTTGAGGGCTTCCTGTTTTCCCATTTCGGCCGGGGCCAAGGCGCCACTGGTTTCGCCGGGAGCCGCGCCCGCCGCGATGCCGGAGCCGTCGCTGGAACGCATGGCATCCTCGGGTGAACCGGCGACAATCTTGGCAAATTCGTCGGACAATTGTTCCCCCTTGATCTTGGAGAACTCGCGCGAGAGGCCCACGAATACGTTGCGCAGGGAATCGGTGCGCAGGAAGGCCACGACTAGATGGCCGGTGCGGACCTGGGGCTCGCCATAGAGCAAGGTGGCATAGAGATAGGCCTGTTGCAGGGCAGTTTCAATCAGGGGTGAAAAATCGCTGATGGCGGTGGCGCCGCGGGGCAGGCCATCTAGCGTGGCGACGATGTCGGCGGCCACTTTTGAACTGTCGAGGTTGAAGTGTTTGATAATGCGCAAGAGGTCGGAATCCGGCTGCTGGAGGAGTTGGTGAATCCAGTGAACGACTTCGACGTACGGATTGCCGCGCATTTTGCAAAAAATGGTGGCGGATTCGATGGCTTTATAGCCCAAAGGATTGAGCTTGCCAAAGAGGGTGGATCGTTTGATTTCTGCCATGGTTGCTTTCAGTTGGAGCCCGCCAGGACTAGGTTTTCGGCGTCACTTTCAAACGGCTTGGTTTTGAGCCAAGTTGTCCAACCCAGGCGGCCCGTTCGGGCAAGTTGGGTCCGCGGCACTTCGTCTTTGTCCAGAATAAGATTGAGGTCCCAGGAAAAATGTTCCCCCGAATACTGGCGAACCCAATCGCAGAGACGGCCAAAGGCGTCGCCCAGCGGCAGCAGACGCTCGTAATCCGCCAGAGGCATCGGTCCCATCCGCAGACGGAAGTGAAGTTGACAGGTCCAGAAGGAGGACCCTACCACCAGCGTCACTCCCAGAGTGCCCGTCTTGGCCGAGGCTCCCAACCGGCAGAGCGAAGTGCGCGGCAGTCTCAGCCAGCGGCCCACGAAAGGGCAGACTTCGGTGTGGATGCCAAAAAAATCCTGGATGATGGCCTCCAACCCTTCCGCATTGCGGTTCTGGTGAACCAGGCGGCCGGCAAAAAAGAGCTTGGCGCGGTCCGGCACTCGGTCGCGCTCGACCATGCTCTCCATGCCCAAGCCCAGGAGACAGCGCACAAATAGTGTCCACCGCTGCTCGTCGGGGCGGTCGAGATCGATGTGCTTCTGAGCATCGGCCCAGGCGCGAAAGAAAAAGGAGGAAAGGCGATGATGAAAGACGTCGCAGAAGGCGGAAAAAGTCGCGTCGCCGTGTTGAAGGAGGCGGTTGTGAGCGTACTCGGTCAGGCAAAGAGGCAACGGGCCATTCGGGCCGAACAGGCCGAAATGACGGCTATAGAGCCAGGACGGCCCCTCTTGACGGCGCGGGCGCAGGGCCTCCAGGGTGGCCGGAGCGAAATCCAGTGCCGGGCTTTGGCCAAACCGCACCGGGTCCTGCGCCGGTGACCACGAATAGCCGATCCGCGGCTGGTCGGCGAAGCAGCATTGGATCAATCGGACCGCCGCGAAGAAGTCGAACTCAAAGGTCTTCCCGGCCATCTCGGCGATCAAAGTATCTGCTTTTTGCCTATCCGCACTGGCCATCGCATGATCTCCTTGCGTTGCTGGGTTGTAATGACTGTTTCGGTAAACGAGTTAAGTGAAACATATTTGGCGAAAAACTGCTCCAGGACCGCGCCCAGAACAAAGACTCCCTGGCCTTCGAAGGCCATCTCATCGCAAAGGAGCGTGATCTCCAGTCCGCGCGCAAACGTAATGGGCCCCGGGATTTCCACCCGCTGCACGGTGGGCCGGTAACCGATGCTCCGGATTCCGTCAATTTGTTTGAGGGCCTGGCGGTCGGCGGGATCGGCGTAAAGTCGGAGCATTTCCCGCAGGGACTCGGCGCCGGATTCGGCGTTATTGTCCAACAGCGAGAGAAGGTTCAGAGTCAGATGGCTGACCAGCCGCCAAGCAAACCGGCCCGAGGCCACCTGGGGGCGTTCCGGCTCCTGTCCCGCCAGAACCATGCTGGGCCGGGGCGAAGTTGGACCCAGGATGGCGCGGATGGACTTGACGGGCGCGCTGATTTCCATCGTGAAGTCCGTCCGGCCCAACCCCTTGACCATTTGGATGGGCAGGTGGCGATTCGTGCAATATGCCCGGATGCCCAATTGGCGAAGGTCGGTCCGATAAGGCGCCATGTCCGCGTCCACAATGGAGATAAACACATCGGTTCCGGCGTAGGAGGAGCGGCGGCCCGTGCGCCGCTCTCGGTCGCTGAACAGCCTGGGCAGACGGTACAAAGTGTAGAATGAACTGGCCTCCAGGTCGGTGTCGCGCGCCTGGTAAAACGCCAGGAATCGGCGCTCCTGGTCCGGCGTCTCACCGTAGCCTGTGACGGAGATGATCTGGTAGATTTCGAAATCCAGGGGCCGATTGCGGTCCGGCACGAGATGAAATTCGGACAAGCGGTTGGAGACCAGGATGCGGTCAATGGTTTTTTCAAAGACATTGATCGCCGGGACGCAAAAAAGGCTGAAGCAGGAGTCGTCAACTCTTCCTTCCAGTCTTCGCTCCGGCTCGTCGAGGGCCAGGATAATATCCAGTTGATCACCCTCGACCCGCGCCAGGGCTTCCTGGAAACCAGCCAATTCGAAAAATAAAAAGCGCGGCGCAAAGGCGAAATACTCGCGCAGCAAGCGGTAGCCCTCGAAGCTATGCGGCGCAGGAGGCAGCAGCGATTGATCGGCGGCAAAGCCCGCGCGCCGGATGCAGTCCGCCGATAGAACCGTGCTGGCGTGCGTGCGATCGGCCGGGGATTGGATGATCAGGCGGAATTTGTGGCCGAATATTTGCTCGTAAATCTGCCCGGGCAAGTCGTCCGCACCCCGAATATACAGCATGAGCGGGTCGGCGCGGATTTCCCGGAATGGATTGGCAACGGTTTTTCTGATGCGGATGCGAAAGGCCGCTTTGACCGATGCCGCCAAATCGCGCGGCAGGTTCAATTCAGCCAGGTCGCGTATGAAGTAGCGGGCCTCCGCGATGGCCAAGGGCAAAAGACGGAGGTCGTGCGCCGTGCTGAAGGTGCAGGCGGTGCGGTCCCCTTTGGCCAACTGGCTGCGCAGGAGAGTCCCCCGTTTGATGACCAGGCCCGCGCTCAGCACGGCCTCCTGTTCCTCCGGTTCAAATCTGACGATCGCCATCGAAGGAACGGGACAAAGGTAGTCCGGGTAAACGGTCTCCAAAAGACCCTGGGTAAAGCGGGGGAACTGGGAGTCCAGTTTCAGATGGACCCGCGCGGCCAGGAAGGCGAATCCTTCCAACAATCGTTCCACATAGGGATCCGGGCAGATCTCCTTGGCGTCGGTCAGCGAGAGTCGTCCGGCGATCTTGGGAAAATCGCGCCCGAACTCGGCGGCGGTTTCCCGCAGGTGCCGCAGTTCGACATTGTAAAGTTCCAGCAGCCGTTCATCCATTGGACGAATCTCCAAAGAGGCACTGACCGGTCTCGACGTCCACGGTGGTTTTAAGGTGAAGGTGTTCTGGCAGCGGGCTGGCCCACAACTCTCCGTCAATTTCAAAAATCAAGAAGTTGCGCTCCGCATCGACCCGGATGGAAAGCGTGCGGGAGAAAATGCGCGGCTCAAAAAAATGGATCGCCTCGCCCAGTTGTTCCCGCAACTGCTCCAGCTCCGGGGCGGTCGAACCGCAAAGCTGATGCACGCCAAAGTTGATCACGGAGCGCCGGGCCTCGGGAAATTCCTTCCACATGGCGTCGGACTCCGCCTCAGGGCCATGCCAGGCGGAGGTATTGAAAAGCCATTGCAGATCGCGCAGGACTCCGCGCACGTAGCGCTGGGGAGAGACGACACGTTGACTGCGGCTTTCCTCCTGGTGGGCGGGGTCGTCATCGGTCAAGCGATCCAACAGGCAGGGCTGAAGTTTGTCTGTAGTGATGGGATCAGGCATGAACGGGAATCTTCTCCTGGTCTGGTTGCGGTTTGAGCGTCAATTCAATGTTGCGGCATTCCAGCAGCGGATACTCATTGCCGTCAGTCGCCAGCACGCGCTGGCCCAATCCAAGGAAAGTTTCGCCGTCGCGCTGCTGCCATTCTGTTTTGCGGGCCAGACGCATGGGACCGTCGCTCAGTTCTTCCGTGCCGGGGTAGCGGGTCGGAATGTGGCCCAAGGCGGTGCCTCCGTTGGTCCAGGCGAAGCGCGCGCGCAACCACACCAAGTCTCGCAAGTCTTCCGGCTTGTCGGTTT
Organism: Verrucomicrobiales bacterium; assembly: GCA_003140095.1. Taxonomy (GTDB): domain Bacteria; phylum Verrucomicrobiota; class Verrucomicrobiia; order Limisphaerales; family Palsa-1400; genus Palsa-1400. The sequence goes on from PLIU01000273.1 coordinate 32,001, forward strand.
CAATTCTGTGAATGCGGCAAAACGGGATCCAATAATACTTGCCCTCCAGGATTGCTTCCAGAACGGGTCCCAAGCGTGAGTCGGCGTCCGCGATCCACTGGAAGGGTTCTCCATTGATCGTGCCCTCGGAGGCCGGCGCTGCTTCAAATGCTTTGGCCCGCAACTCGGAGGCGGCCTTGAATTCACCTTGGCCAACCAGGTGGTTGGCCTGGACGAGCCAACCGATCCATTCCATCGGCTCGCCGAAGATAACTGGGGTGCGGCCCCCGGCGAAGACCTCCCGGCGGAGCATCTCGCAGGCGATAATGGGACGAAAGATTTGCGCCAGGAGCATGGACTCGGCATTGAGACTGGCCACGACTTGGAGTTGCGTTAGCGCCTTGTCGAAACGGCCCAGGACACAATTGAACTGAAAGAGAAAGACCCGCAATTTCGGGTCTTCCGGCTTCTGCCGAATCTCCGCCTGCAAAGCCAATAACCCCTCTTCCAATCGCCCGGCCTGCACAAATTCAGCGGAGTTCATAGGCGGTCGGGCGTCCGGCTCAAAAGAGCAGGACGCCGGATCAAAACCGATCGGCTTCGTTCGGGATCAAGCGCCCTTATTTTCCTTCAAGCTCCAATTATGCACGAGGGGAGAGTCGAGCGTGCCATCGGGCTTCTGCGGGGCGTAGGTAATTTCGATCTTGGCGAAGTTAAGGGCGATCTTGTCCACCGGCACCACATCCGCGGTCGAGCCGCCTATTTGGTAGTTGGAAACAATCGAGTCGCTGAATTTGATTTTGAGGTATTCCTGCTGGTCTTTGCCAGCTTTGCGGCAGCACAACACGGTCTCCTTAATGTGCGTTCCGTTTGCGCAGGCCAGGAAAAGCTTGGCACTGGCCTTGTTGGTTTTCATGGTGAACTGGAAGTCTTGCATCGCAACCTTCCCGGCGCCGCCGCCGCCCCCATAGGCGTGGGAGCCGCTGTTGGTTTCTCCCCACGACCAACTCTCAATATCAATTTCAGCCTTGTGTTTCGCATCCGCGCTCTCGCCCGGAATATCCGTAATTTTGAGGAAGTAATCTACTGAGGCCATATGTTCGTCTATGAGTTTCGGGGCCTCGTGCCTCGGCCCCAAATTGTCTTTGTGAGTTTCCGCGGACGGCACAAGTCCGCGGCCAAATCAATTCAACCACTACGCTTTTCCGGACGGCAGTCGGGACACCAAGCGCAACGACACCGTCAATCCCTCCAACTGGTAATGCGGGCGGAGCCAGAATTTGGAAGTGTAATAGCCCGGATTGCCCTTGACTTCGGCCACCTCGACTCTGGCTTCGGCCAGCGGAAAACGCGCCTTGACCTCCTCGGCCGACTTGGAGTCACAGCAAAATTGGCTGATCCATTTGTTGAGCCAATCCTGCATGTCTTCGCGCTCCTTGAAAGCGCCGATTTTGTCGCGCACCATGCATTTGAGATAGTGGGCGAAGCGGCAAGTGGCAAAGAGGTAAGGCAGTCGGGCGGACAGGTTGGCATTGGCAGTCGCGATGGCGTCGTCATAAACCTGCGGCTTTTGCAACGATTGCGCGCCCATGAACGCGGCAAAATCGCTATTTTTGTAATGCGACAGGGGCATGAATCCGTTCTTGGCCAACTCCGCCTCGCGACGATCCGTGATGGCGATTTCCGTCGGACACTTCATATCCACGCCGCCATCGTCGGTGGGAAAGGTGTGGACCGGCAGACCCTCGACTGTTCCGCCGGATTCAAGTCCGCGAATGCGGGCGCACCAACCGTAGAGCTTGAAGGCCCGGGTCACGTTCACCCCCATGGCATAGGCCGCGTTGGACCAGACGTATTTGTTGTGGTCCGCCCCGGCCGTGTCCTCTTCAAAGTCAAAATCCTCCACCGGCTCCGTCTTGGCGCCGTAAGGAATGCGAGCCAAAAAGCGGGGCATCGCCAATCCAAGGTAGCGGGCGTCCTCGCTTTCGCGCAACGAACGCCAACTGGCGTATTCGGGTGACTGGAGTATTTTGGTCAAATCGCGCGGGTTGCCCAATTCCTGCCAGGAGTCCATCCCCATGACCGAAGGGGCGGCGCCGGCCAGGAAGGGGGCGTGCATGGCGGAGGCGATTTGCGCCAGATTCCCCAGCATTTTTACGTCCGACGGCGAATGGTCGAAATGATAGTCGCCGATGAGGCATCCGTAAGGCTGGCCGCCCGGGGAGCCAAATTCCTCTTCGTAGAGTTTTTTGAAGATAGGGCTTTGATCCCAAGCCGTACCTTCGAATGTCTTGAGCGTCTTGTTCAAATCCTTCTTGGAAACGTTCAGGACCCGGATCTTCAGGGTCTCGTCCGTTTCGGTATTATTGACTAAAAAATGCAGGCCGCGCCAGGCCCCTTCCAGCGCTTTGAAGTCCTCGTGATGCATGATCAGGTTGATCTGCTCCGACAACTTGCGGTCGATTTCGGCGATGATGGACGAAATCGTCCGGGTGGCGTCGCTGGAAATCAAGCTTGTCGAACTCAGCGCTTGCTCGGCCAGCGTGCGCACGGCCGCATGGACTGCGGATTGTTTTTCGGGATCGCGGGCCTTGAATTCCTTGTTTAACAGAGCGTCAAATTCGCTCAACTCCGCTGTCGCCGCAACGGGCGCTCCAGCGCCTTGCGCGGCATTTTCGGGTGGTATCATAAGGGTCTCCTCCGGTTAAGGGTTATTTTGTCGGCGGGGCGGCGGAGGGAGCAGGCGCGGCCGCCAGCGATTTCATCAAGTCCGCGTCAGCCAGAACTTTCGCGATCAACTCTTCGGCCTTGTCCTTGCCATCCATGTAGGTCAGCAAGTTGGCCAGTTGCGTCCGGGCTTGCAGCAGTTGATTGAGCGCGCCGACCTTGCGCGCCACCGCGGCCGGGGAAAAATCGTCCATGCTTTCGAAAGTCATCTCCACGCTGAGATTATCCTTGCCGGTCAGAGTATTGGGAATTTGAAAGGCGACACGCGGCTTGAAGGCCTTAAGGCGCTCGTCAAAATTGTCAACATCAATTTCCAGAAACTTGCGGTCCCCCACCGAGGGCAAAGCTTCCGCCGGCTTGCCGGACAGGTCAGCCATCACACCCATCACAAAGGGCAACTCGACCTTTTTCTCGGCGCCTTCCAACTCGACATCGTATTCAATCTGCACGCGTGGAGCCCGATTGCGCGCCACGAATTTTTGACTGCTTGCTTTTGGCATAATCGATTATGTTGTTTGAAACGAATGTTAAATCAGCGCGAGTATCAACAAAAACTGCTTGTTTGTCAAGCCCGTTTAGCTCTCTTTTTCTGGCTGTGGGAAATCGCGAAAACGGCCGGCTCTCGTGCGGGAAGCGCAGTTTCCAAGTATTTGACCGATAACCGGATCCGTCAGACTATGATTTCCATTGCAGGCCAGATGACCACGATATGGAACCGCCGCTGACAAGTTACGACGCCGTCACGTATCCAAGTTACGCCCACCCGCAAACCCATCCGGAGCGCATGGCCGTCATCGGCGCTCTGTCGGGCTTGGAACCCGCGCCGGTGCTCCGATGCCGTGTATTGGAATTAGGCTGCGGTAGTGGCACCAACTTGGCGCAGATGGCTTGGAGCCTTCCTGAGAGTCAATTCACAGGGGTTGACCTGGCCTCCCAGCCCATCCGCCTGGGTGTGGAAATGATCCAGCACTTGGGGTTGGCCAATGTCCGTTTGGTCTGCGCCGATGTGATGGCGGTTGATCAAGGATGGGGGGAATTCGATTACATTATCGCTCATGGTGTTTACTCGTGGGTGCCCCAGGAAGCACGGGAGCATATCCTGGAAATATGCCGTCTGGGATTGGCCGCGCACGGCGTGGCCTATATCAGTTACAATGCGTTTCCGGGAAGCCATCTGCGCCAAATGCTCCGTGAAATGATGCTCTTCCACGTGCGCGGGTTTGAGTCGGCTGAAGAACGCGTCAGGCAGGCCATGGCCCTGGCGCGCTTCCTGGCCGAGGCGCACAACCGCGCCGACGAGTACCAACTTTGGATGAAGGCCGAATGGCAGACGGTCCTCAATCATGCCGAAGGTCATCTGTACCACGACGAACTCTCCGAGGTGAACCAGCCCTTTTACTTCGCGCAATTCATGGAGAAAGTGGCGGCGCACAAGCTGCAATATGTGGCGGAAGCCGATTATTTTGAGAACTTCGATCATGGTCTGAGCGAAACCACGCGCGAAACGCTGGCGCGGCTGGGCCACAACCGCATCCTCCGGGAGCAATACATGGATTTCCTCAAGTGCCGCCGTTTCCGGCAAACCCTCCTGTGCCACGCGGACCGCGCCCTGGGCCGCGAACCGGATGCGTCAAGAATAGGCGCGTGGATGGTTTCCTCCATGGCCCGTTGCGCAGGCGGGGCATGCGATCTTCGCCCGGGCGTCAACCAGGCCTTTCAAACTCCCAAAAGCGCCCGTTGCGAAACAGATGCCCCGATCGGGAAGGCCGCCCTTTCCCTCCTCTCTGAAATCTGGCCCCAACCCCTGCCCTTCGAAGATTTGTTTGCCCGGTCCGCGCAATTTTTGAACCAAGCGGGATTGGCCGGTGAAATAGACGAGCGCTCCCGTGAGCGTTTGCGCGGATTTCTCCTGCAACTTTACAGCGCCGGTGTGGTGGAACTGCGCACCAGCCTGCCGCCCGCTGCATGGACGGCGGGGCCGAAACCGGCCGCCAGCCCGGTGGCGCGCTGGCAAATTGAGCGCGGCAACTTTGTCACCACCCTGTTGCATTCTGCCGTGCAGGTGGAGGATGAGGTCGGCCGCAGCCTCCTGCAATGGCTGGATGGCACTTTGGACCGGCAGGCGTTGCTGGAAAAACTGTGGCTGCTGCTTAAATCCAAAGACGCGTTGCGCATCCCCGGCGGCGATGAAGCCGCTGTCCGGCGCCAACTCCAATCGGAGTTGGAAACCAATCTTGCCAAGCTGGCCAAGCTTGGCCTGTTGATCGCGTAGCTGCTCAGCCTATCAAGATGAAGCGGGAGGTGGCGCGGTCGGTGCCGCCAGCTCATCGACGGCGCCGCCCATGCTGGGACGCAGCGATTCGACGGGCGCAAAACTCAGTTCCTGCACCACCTGCAAAAAATTCATGTTGACCAGTTTCTGGGCGCGGCGCAGCAACACGGGCACGGGGCTGGACGGCTCCGCTTGACGGTAGTAGGCGCAAATATTTTCCAATTGCCGGAGGACATCTTCGCGCGAACGAATCTGGCCCCGAATGGTCATGGAGACCGTGGCCGGCCCGGCTCCAGTGTCCATGCCTGGCTCCGCCTGCGCCTCGGGCGTGGCCGCGCCATCGGAGAGGAAGGGAGCAAGAGCCTTGCTCATCGCCTCCAACGTTTTTTGCAGTTCTTCGAAGTTGATGGTTCCGCCGGCGCCCAGCGCCGTCGTGAGAAAACTATCAATGGCATGGACAGACTCGATCGACTCCACCAGAGTTCGACGATGCGCGGCCGCCTGCTCCGCACCGCCCGCGCGGATGGCGGCGGCGGCTTGCGCGAACTCCGCCGCATCAGCCGGCGCGCCCCCGGCGGTCGCAGGTGCCTGGGCTGTCAATAATGGTTCAAAGGCAATGGGCGCGGCCCCGCGGCGCGAACAAACCGGGGCGGCGTAAAGGTAGTCCAAAAACATCAGCCACCCGGTCGCCGATCCACGCGGGGTGGTCAGCGCACTCAAGATGTTCAGCCGCTGGGTGGGATCCTTGTCCTCCGGGTCCAGCAAGGGATGCAGCGCGGCCCAATGCTGCTCCAGGAGCCCGCGGATCAACAGCAAGCCATCCCGGAATCCGGGCAGGCCATCGAGCCTGAGCCCGCAACCGCACCACATCACAGCCACGCGTAAGTCCTTGGAGAGGCCGAGGAACTGTTCGCATTTCTGCTTCAATTCGCGCCAGTCGGGAGGTTGTGCCGGCTTCTGGATGGCTCCGATTTCCACTTCAGGAGTGCCTCGGAGTATCGTCTGCAATTGATCAAACCGCGGGTCGTCGGACAGGTCCGGGCCGCAGGCTTGCTCGGCAGAAATGGGTTTCAATAGTCGTTCAACGTGCTCATTCATAAAAGGCCATTCACGGCAACCGGCTCTCCAGGAGAAGACATCGCAAGCCGGTCTCTTGCGCAATCCGGGCATCGGTCTCCGAACCCGGAAGAAACATCTCTCCCGTTCGTCCCACCCCGCTGCTTTGATAAGAAAACCCCGCCCTCTGGTTTTCTCTGACCCATTCACGGACGTTGCCAAACATGTCGCACACGCCGTTGGTGGACGCGCCCATGCTTCCGACTGCGACGGGTTTGGTCCGCGCCGGATGCCGGTTGAGGCTGGTGGCCTCATGCTCCAAAGCGCCGCTGGCACGGAGAATGTTCCATGCGTCCGCCACCTTGTCCTCGGATAGACCGGTCGCCGTCAACCATTGTTGCCTGGTCGGAAGCGTGTAATGCTTGTTCTCCCGCTTGCTCAAGGCTTCGCAAAACTCGGTGGCTTCTTGGAAGGTGACGCCGGCCACCGGCAAGTTGGCATCCGCCAGGGGCTGGCCGTTGGGTAACTTGCCATGGATCATTTGGAATTGTTGTTCGGTCACCTCGTACTTGCCAATGTACGCTCCGCCGCCGCCGACCCCGGGAACCCAGACAAACTCCATTTGGATGGAATTGGTGAATGACTGCGGGTGGACCCCGCTCAGTTTTTGTTGGGCGCCGTCGCGCAATTGCTTGGCGTCCGCGTCGTCGGGTTTGAGCAACAGCGCCATGTCCGCCTGCGCCAGCGCCCCTTGATAATCCTCTCGCTCCAGCGCCCCGCGTCCATCTTTCATGGCCGATTGGTAGGCGGCTTCTTTCTGGGCGGCTTGAGCGTCGGCGCGCAATTGTGTGGCCACTGTGTCCTCGGGTTTGAGCGACAGCGCCTTGTCCACCTGCGTCAACGTCTCTTTATAATCCCCTCGGACCAGCGCGGCACGCCCATCTTTGATGGCCGATTGGTAGGCGGCTTCTTTCTGATTGGCCGCATCCAGTTTGGTTTGAGCCTCGGCGCGCAATTGTTTTGCCGCCGCGTCATCGGCTTTGAGCGAGAGCGCCTTGTCCGCCTCCGCCATCGTCCCTTTATAATCGTCTCGCTCCAGCGCCCCGCGCCCATTCTTCATGGCCGCTTGGTAGGCCTCGGCCAGCGCGGCACTCTCACGCTGCTGTCTTACCTGATCAAGAAGCTGTTTGACCTGGTCATCCTGCGGACGAACTTTATCGGCTTCGTCCAAGTCAAGAACCGCTTCGTCGTTTTTCTTCTCGCCTAAATGCGCCCTGGCGCTGGCAAGAAGTTGCTCAAAGTGTTTCTGGTCCTCGATTTTGCCGTAGGCCAGCCACACGAGAAAAGCGGCGATCAACACCACCGCCACGCCTCCGACCACCCGCGCTGCATTCCGTTTTGATGGCGGAGCGGGCTTCCCGGCGCGCTCCACCGTGGGTGACGAGACTGGCGGCGGAGCTTTGAGTGTGGAGGCAAGAGCCGTCGCAACTGCAGGTAGAGGGGCCGACGGCGGAGCTTTGGGGATGGGTGGAGGGGCTGGCGGCGGCACTGTGGCCGCGGCCTCCGGCACGGCCGCCTCTACGCCTGCAAACTGGACCTCGACTTCCCGCAATCGCGCCCTCGCGTTGGGAGCCAGTTCGTAAGGTATTTGGGTCGCCAGTGGAAAACCCTTTTGGGAAGCCTGGAGAAAGAAGAAGTCATCGGCCTTTGGCTCCCCAACCACCACATCCAGCCAATCCTCCTGCCCACGCGCCATGAGAACCAAGGGGATGTCCGAGGATATAGCCGATTGGAGAAACTCGCCCCAAAGCAAAAGGGCCAAATTCTGGGATGCGGCAGCCAACGGAACCCGCAGATGGAGCGACGGCATGGGAGCGCCTCCGCCGCGGGTGGACCCACGAGTGTCGCCCGCGCGGCCAAAACTACCGCTCAATTCGTGCAGCACGCGCAACAAACCCAGATGATCTGGCCCCAACTCGGCACGGTCCAGGAATCGGCGCGGGTCAGCGCCGAGTTGGGGTGCCTCCGGCTGCTGAGCGCCGTGCGTTAAAAGCATCCGCAATTCCTCCTGAGCGACGCGACAGTTGCTGGCGACCTGCTCGGCCGTGATGGCGGCCTTGCAGGCGTCACGCAATGCTTCCAGACCGGGCCGAACCTGGTCCAACAGTAAGCTTGGCGAAACCCTTTCGCTGTCCACGCACAAAACCATGGGATACTTGGCACGGCCTTTGCCGTCCTTGGAGGACCACAACAGGCCAAGCACCAGATGTCCCTCCCGCAGCCAGAGAAAAGTGTGATCGAATCCCTCCAGGCGTTTGTCGGTTTCGAGTTTTTCCCAGGCGCCCGAGTCGATCTGTCTCCCAATGCCTGTCACGTACAAAGTCTGCCTGGCAAAGGCGAGTGTCTCAGTGTCAAGGCCGATGCCAGGCATATGATCATCCCAGCCCGGATGCTTTCCAAAGGCCGCCAGAGTCAGGCATGGCGCCGCGCCGGTGGCGGGTGGCGGTGATCGCGTCTTGCCCAGCTTCTGAAATAACTTGCTCATAGCGGCTGACGGTGGCGGTGCTCTCTATTGTTTTGGCCAGTCCTCCATTTTCGGCAGCGGGTTGTCAAACTTGATTTCAAAGTTGGCGTAGCCTTTGTGGCCCGCCTTATCACTCAGCGGAATGTGGAAACGCCATGTAGCTTGATCGTCTAGCCGCTTGGCCTGATAGTCATGCAGCAGCCGAATCAGTCCCCAGTTCTCACAGATCTTTACTTTCTTGGCCGTATCGACTTGGGTGAGCTGCAAGCAGTTCGAGATGCTCAAAGGCGCAGAGGCGGTCATCTTGGCGATTTCGGCGTTGTCGGTTTTGACCGCCACGTCCATCCAAACCCCCTCTACATTTCCCACGGAAACTTTGAGGCCGCGGTATTTCCCTATAATATCGATATCCGGACCGGTTTTTCCAGGAACAAAGGAGAGGGTCCCATTAATCGGGTCTCCATTGGTATTGACCAGGCTTGCGGCGATAGCGCCATATGCCTCGCAACGGCTCTGCATCGCTGCCAGAGCGTCGGTGTTGCCCGTCTTCCAAATTCCTCGCTTCAGCTCTCCTCCCAATGGATACAAGAAGTCTTTTAAATCACGCACGTCCGGCGCGCTCATGGGCTGGGTGGAGTCAATGAAAACAGGAAAGCCAACCCGGGATCGCAGATACTCGTCGATGCTGCGCAGGATGGTTTGTCTGGCCTCTTGGAACGCATCGGCCACCGGCTTGAGCGCTTGGCTTTGCGAATCCGTCTTGGTGTTAAGGTCGTCCTCCACTTTCTGCAGCCACATGGCGGAGTTGGTGACCCGTTCAAAGCTGGTGTAGGCGCCGCTCTTCAACTCCGATAGCTTATGCATGGCCACCTTCGCGTAGTCCTCCGTAAACTGCCCCTGAAGTTGGGCCATGGCATCGCTGGCGATCTTGCCGCAGGCGGCCTGGACGGCTTGCGCCAGCGGTCCGTCATTGGTGGCCAGATTTGTGGTCAGTGTCTGGGCGGCGTCCCGAATTCTGCCAAACTTCTGCCATTTGTCTCCAAGGAACCCTTCGTCCATACTTACCTGCTGGGAGGCCAAATCGCACGCCAATTGGTAGAGCTCGTGCCGATGCTGATAAACCGGCTTGCCGAGTCCGGACTTGGCAATGTAATTCAAATCAAGCTCCGTGATTCCGTCTTTGCGTGCCAGATAATTGGATTCGACCACCCGCACCGATTCGGACGCAAAGCTATTCAACCGGTCGGTAATTTCGAGGAAAATTCCTTTGCTGTGGAATTCCGGCTGCACGTCGGCGATAATCTCGCTGAAGGAAGAACTCGAGGCTGCCTTGGCGGCCTGTTGCAACAAGGCGTACGAGGAAGCCACGTTGGCTGCCGCCAGGTTGGTGGCCTCCAAAAAAGCGACCCGGCTGCTTTCCGCGTTAGAGTATAAGTCGGAGCTTACGAACAAACACACGTTGCCGGGTTTGTTCAACCAATCGTGCTCGAATTGAGCGTAATTAGTCAACGCGGTTACCAGTTCGTTAGCGCGCTGGACTTGCGCAAGGATTCGTGATTCGGTGGCTTTATTGGCCTCGCGAAAGTTGTCCAATCCGGTGGCAATGGCCAGATTGTTCGACAAATGGTCTCCGCCCGGCACCAGCAGGGAAACCGGCGGCCAGGAAGCGCGTCCTTTGGAATAGTCCGCGACCATGACCTCCACCAAGCCCGCATCCGGCACGTAATCCGACTCGGTGAGATACGACACAAACGACCTGAGATACTTCCCGGCGTTGGTGCTCGAAATAAAATTCTGCTGTGACGCGTCCGCCAGCCGGTCGGCTTCCAACCGCATTAAGGAAAGCAAAGCGTCTCGATACCTTCGCAAATTGTCGGGGTTATCGGCCAATGGTTTCCCATGCTCGATCTTGTTTCTAGTGCCATCTACCAACGGTCTGAGAATTCCATCCTCGAACAAGAGCCGTTGCGCTTCGGGGCGATCCTTGACATCACCCAACCAGGCGACGGGCTTGAAAACCAGCCCCACAGACAGCCGCTGTCGCGCCATCTTCATCAGCGCCGTGTGAAACTCCACGACGTTCGATCCGGTATCACCGACCTGATTGGCGCCGACGTAAGAGTAATGCAATGGCTCGGTGCCGGCGCCCTCGCTCACAATGGTCCCTGCCCTCCAGATCTTGTCGGAGGACCAATTGGTGGTGCCCGCTCGCCAAAGCTTGGTCTCCCGCAAAACGCTGGTGCGCAGGTCGTAGTAAGAGAACCAGGCAAATCCCAGTAGCAACAACAAAGCGACTGTGGCCGTGCCGAAGATGGCCAGGCGCCGCTGGCGCAACATCTTAAGCGTGTTGGTCGCGCGCGTGACCAAACCTCCTTCTCGAAACACTTTCTCGTTGAAGAAATCCCGCAGGAAAAAGGCCCGGCTCTCCGATCGTCCGGATTCGGGCAACTCGTCCACCGAAACATTGGTGGCCAAGGCCAGCGCCTCATCCAAAGCCGATCCTTCGCGCATTGAGGAGGTGAAATATATGCCCCGCAGAAAAATCGGCTTGGCGGACCATTCACCGGCCACAAAAATCGTCTCCAGGTAGCGTTGAAGTCGAGGCGCCAAACGCATAAGGCTCGCCGGCAGGGCAAACACGGAATTCACATCATCCACTCGGCGGGCGGCCGTGCGTCCGGTATCAAAGGAGGATCGGAAAAAGGTCTGTGTCTCCCCGCCTCTGGCAGCCGCGGCGCCTTCCCGCAGCAACGCCAGGCGCCTGCGCCGCACTCTATCCGCCACAGTATTGAGAAATTGTTCCACCAGTTCTGGACGGAAGGCCGCATCCAGCGGATCTGGATTGGACCAGCCGAACATCTGGTGCTGTAAAAGCGGGTCGGTGATGTAATCCGAGAACTCCCTGAAACCCTCCATGAGGTCGCATTTGGTCACCAGAAGGTAAACAGGGAATCGAACGTCCAGGGTGCGTTGGATCAGATCCAACTGCTGAGCCAGCCGGCTGGCCTTGCGCGCGATCTTGTCCGCCGAATCCTTAATCAGGCTCTCCGTCGAAAGAACCAGCAACAAGCCGTTGATCGGACAGTGAGGGCGAGACCGGCGCAGCAGGCGAAGAAACTCGACCCACTCCGCCTGCGGTTTCCACTCCCCTCTGAGGTCCGAATCAGCCTCGTCCGGGATGATCATTTTGCCCGCAGTGTCAACAATGATGCCCCGGTTCGTAAACCACCAGTCCATGTTGATGGTCCCGCCCGATCCCTGGAGTTCATCCTGCATGCCTGGCGGGAAATCAATGCCCGAGTTGCGGATGGCCATCGATTTGCCCGACCCGGACTCCCCAATGATGACGAACCAAGGCAGCTTGTAAATATCCTTGCCCCGGCTCTTGAAAACTTGCAGCCCGTCCAGAAATTTCCGGCGCAGGGCATCAAGGTCGGCGCGCTGCCGGGGATCGCTGATCGTTTTCGGCACGGCCCCCGATTGCGCTTCGACTCCGGAGGAAAGCACCTGCTGCTGGCGGCGCAGGCGCATCCGCCGCCACAGGTAATAACCGCCGAAGAGCAGCAGAGCCAGCAGGAGGATGATCAGCGCCACCCAGATTCCGATTTTGGGAATGGTCACCGCCGCCGCGATGGCGCCCAACCCCAACATCCCCAAGCCGCATTTTACCAATGTGTTTACTTTGGCATCATCGTCCATACGCTGCTTTTCTCTTTCGCTCTCAGATCGTCAGTTTATCTCCGTCATTTGCCGGTTTTTTCAATATATTGGACCGCGCCGGTCAAGTCGGAGGAGGCCTTATAGTAAAGAGCGTAATACAACACTAGCACGCTCAGGCTCAGAAACAAAAACAGGATGCTCACGAGGATGATCTTGTTGTTGGGCGGCTCCGTCAGCGCGCGCGTATCAGTGAATTTGTAGGCCTCCTCGCTCAATCGGACGCGGTTGGGGTCCATCCATTGCCTGATGCGCGGGAATATCTGTTCCATCATGGTCCGAATCTGCTCGGGCTGGTTGACGTACATGCCTGTGAACCCCAAACCAAAACACGTATAGTACACGGCCAACCGCTCCACCGCCTCCTCGCTCACGTCGGCCACATCCTGTTGGACGAAATCGAAGAATCGCTCGTCGCCAGCCAATTCGTTCCGCTCGGTGGCCAGACGGTTCGAAGCCCATTGTGCCGCAAATTTCAGGCGGCTGGTAGCAATGATATTGTCCACGAAGAAAATGACGGGCATTTCCAGGCGGCCGACCTGGTTCGCCAGCCGCACATCGGAAGCGGCATCGCGAGAGATTTCTCCGATCAGACCCTTGACGTCGGCCCGCACGCGCGCGTACTCGCGTTGCGCCTCGGGCCTGGCGTTGGACATGCGGTTGAGAAGACATACATACTGAAAAAGCTCCTCGTATAAATCAAGAAGTTTCATGGGGTCGCGGCGGGCATGGTCATAAACAGCGTGAATTTTGCGTCGGTCAAGTCGAACTCCGCATTGTGCCACACCAAGGACATCGCCCGGTCTTGTTTGATCTGGTCCCAACGGCGCTGGTTGGAAGAGGGCACCAGGCGGAAATAATGCAAGTTGCTTTGCGCCGGCAGATCCAGCGGTGGAAAACTCTCCTCCTTAAGTTCCAGACCCCGGATCGCGACCTGCTCGTTGCTGCGTGGCATCAACTTGAACTTGTCGGCATCGCTGAGATAAAGCGCCAGTTTGGTGCGGTCCGCGCGCGTCAGTACACCCAGGTAATAGCCCGTGGGCTTTTCAAAATCCTCAGCTTCCAGGCTCGCCCTCAGCAAGCCGGGAGCACCGCTAAAGAGGACCGTCTTCGGAGGTATGCCTTTGGTCACGGGGATCAAATCGCGGATTTTCTGATCCAATTCCTTGAATGACCGCAATGGATCGTCATGGTTGTAAGGCTCGCAGTCGAAGGTTGTCTTCTGCGGAAATAGAGCCAGCAATTCGCCCAGCAACTCGCGCAATCGAAGATAAAGGGCGAAGGGCGCCACCACACCTGACTCTACCAACTCCGGCAGGCTGGCACAAACGCGGTTGAGCGTGCCCAGTTTTATGGTCAACTCCCATTTCATTTCCAGGCCGTGGCCCCCGGTGGCCACCTTGATCCGGAGATCGTTGCGGCTGGCGTTCAGTTGCGCCACCAATTCGCGCATCATCTCATGGAGCACCGGCGAGGACCGCAACAAGAGCGAAGGCGGCACAAATTCCGGATCCGGCTGGGGCTTGCCAGATTCCACACCGGTCGAGCGCAGAATCCGAAGCAAGGGCAGCGATTCCATATCCGAAATGTCCTCCCCTTTGAGCACGATCCTGGCATTGACCTTCCGCACGTGGATGACCTGCGGATTGTCACCGGTATTTTCGTCGGCCGTCTCCCGGCTTTCCTCCGGTATGTAGAGCAGCTTGACACGAGGATCGGGCCGTTCACCCTGGCGGAAGGAATTGGCCCGGTTCTTGGCCCAGAGCGGGATCGCCAAGAGCACGACCACGGAGGCGGCCCCGCGCGCCAATTCCGTCTTGATGTCCAGCGCCGGCAGGGAGGTGTCATCCGGAAAGGAGACTTCCTGCCCGCTGGGCATGATGGCGCGTAAACGCTCGAAGCGAATTCTGCCGTCCGCCAAATCATCGTGTGAGAGCCGGGATTCGATGACCCCGTAACAATACGGTCCCAGCGACGCGCGCGCGGCGCGAATATCCACTTGCAGCCGCCTTTGCATGATTTGCAAATGGTGCGGCTGGAGAAACAATCCTTCATGCCAGTGAACATGCATACAGTCTTTACCGATTGGCGCGGACCACGTTCTCGACCTGTTTCACAAATGAATCATTGAGGTGCTTCTCAATCACGCCGGGCGCGGCAAAATCCTTGGCCCGATCGCAATACTTGTCCCAACAACGCTCCTTCTTGTTCTTAAATAGGCCGCCTCCGCCTTCACCCTCAACCACATCATTGATGGCCTGCGGGGCAAATCGTTCAGTGTAATACCGCTCGAATTCCCTGCCGCCTTTCAACAGGGCCACCTGCAATCCCCCAACCAGCGCGGAAAAGGCCTGCATGCGCGGCTCAAGCTCCTCGCCTTCCCCGGAAAGGCGGCGTGCCACCGCCACCCGAAGATCTTGATGACGCCGCACGGATGGATTGCTCCTGGAAAGAGCGATCCACGTGTTGAAACTTGCCTGATCCAATTTGGCGCACAACTCGGTCAGTTGGGCCGCGAGTTCCACGATCCTCTGTGATCCAGCCTGCTGTCCGGCCGCCAAGCCAAACTTCTCACGCAACTCTGCGCCTACTTCCAACTCCACGCCAGCGCGACCCGCCGGCGCAAACCCCGCCTTGGCCAAACGGCTGGCTATCTCCTTGCGTTTTGCCTCCGGGATGCCGGCAGCACCGGCAAGAAACCGCTCCAGCAACTCCTCCAGCGTGGGCGGTGGCGCTGCCGGAGCGGCAGCGGGCGCGGCCGAGGCTCTTTGGACAACCTGGCCGGCGACAGGAAATCGGGCCAACAATACCTTCAAATGACTCTGGCGGCTTGCCGGGGCAACACTTTTAAGGCTCCGCCCCAACTCTTCCTGCACCAAATCGCGGCGTTTCTCCGGCGGAGCTGTGGCCGCATCCATCTGGATTCGCCGAAGCCGGCTGGCAAGATCATTGACCTGGCCCATTTCTTGTTCGCTTAAAACTGTCATTGCCATTGTATTCGCAGGAATTCAGCACGGTTTCGGGTCAGAGTCAAGGCTCAGTGTCTTTGATTGGTTGCTGATGGTCAAGCCTTATTTTGACTGTATGAGGTGTCCGCGCTAGATGGGAACTTTCGCGCCGGCCCAGGCCACCGCCGCGGCTCGTCAGTCTTTTGGCTCGCAGATGAGGCGCAGTCCGATGACCTCGCCGAGTGTGGGTTCATTAGTCAGGCTATCCTTGTTGGAGTTGAGGTCCCAAAGGTAGGCGTGGCCAAACGGCACACCGTTGATAGTCCATTCACGAACGTTGCCGATCACGTTGCGCAGCCCGCTCTTGTTGGTTGTCACAGCCGCGACAATTTCTCTGGGTTTCAGCATGGAACCCTTGAATCTCTCTCCAGCGTTCGTGTCCGCATTCACCAGGTCGGGAATGAGAGCGAAGTCTGTCACGTCACTAAGAGTTTTATATTCATCAAGGCTCGGCAATCGAAACTTGATGTTTTTGTAGGCTGGATTGCCATTGAGCAAGTCAACAAAAGTCTTGGCCCGATCGAGCGCCAAAAAACCCGCCGGCCGATGGGGATTGGGGTCGGGATTCGCCGACCCTCCACCCAGAGCTTGGTATTGCTCCCAGGAAAGCTCGTTGACCGAAACGTAGGCGCCGCTTGGTCCGATGCCTTCCACCCAGATAAAATCCAGCTCCGGGATGCTGTGACCGAAGACGCCGGAGAAGTTTGTGGGTTGGTGGCGCTGAGGCGGCGGGAGCGGACCCGCCATCTTCTTGATGACCAAAGCCAACTCGCCCACATGTGAATCCTCTGGTTTGAGCTTCCTCATTTTTTCCAACTGGTATTGCGCCTCCTCCTCCTTCCCATTAAGCGCCGCTTGCCGCCCGGTGTCAAACGCGACGCTGAATGCCTGATCGATTTTTTCGTGAATGGCATTGATGTAGCGAGTCGCATCCGGGTCGAGTGGCTTCGATATCAAGGCCTCTTTAAATTGAGCACGCGCCAGCGGAAGTTTGGTGGCATCCGTGTCGCCGCGCGCGAGTAATTCCGTCCCTTTTTTCATGGCCAGTTGGTAATGAGCGGCATCGCGCAGTTTCGTCGACTCCTCGTCATCAGGTTTGATGGTCAGCGCCTCGTCGGCGCGCGCCGCTGCCTCTGCATAGTCGCCGCGTGCCAGCGCCGCGAGTCCATTTTTCATGTTTGTTTGGTAATCGTCTTCCATCTCGCTGGATATAGTTCTCCTTTTCAGCTTTTTTTGAGCGGCCTCGCGCAGTTTCATTGCCTCCGCGTCACCAGATTTGATCGACAACGCCTTGTTGGCGAGCGCCAACGCGCCTGAATAATCGCGGTGCTCGAAGGACTCGTGCCCATTTTTCATGGCCGCCAAGTATTCGGCATTATTCGGGACTTCCTGTTGCCTCCGATTCAATCCCGCTTGAGCGTCGTCGTGCAATTTCGTGGCGTCCTTCTCGCCGCGCCTGAGTTTCAGGGCAATCTCCGCCTGCGCCAACGCGTTCGTATAATCCCCGCGCGCCAAGTACCCGCCCCCATC
>PLIU01000411.1 GCA_003140095.1 Verrucomicrobiales bacterium
GGCTTCCATGCTCAGGAGTGAATAAGTTGTCGCACCCGGCATAGACAGTTGAAGGATTTTGCGGATCGACCAGCAGGACCAATACGTCGTTATTGGCAAGCCCTGTCATGGCGTTCCAGGCATTGCCGCCATCACTGCTTTTGTAGAGGCCGTAATCTTCCGTCCCAGCGTACAGCGTGGTGGGAGTATTGGGATCCACGGCCACCGTTTGGACATACGGTGCAGCAGGTTAGGATCAAAAGGCGTTGCGATTACGATAAAGCCTAAGATGAAGGGCCATTTTATGAATTTGCGCGGTTGACACCTAGGGTTCAGCCGCTATCTTCTCACACTCCGAATCGCGGATTCGCCGCGGGAGGGGGGTTGCTCCCCGGAGAATGTTGGCAACGTCTGTCTTAAATCTAATAATGAAATGAAACGTCAGTATCAACCGTCGAAAATCCGGCGCAAACGCCAGCATGGCTTTTTGAAGCGCAATTCCACCAAAAGCGGCCGCGCCACTCTGAGTAATCGCCGCCGCGCCGGACGCCATCGCCTGACCCCGGTTTGACTCGCATGGCCGGATCGCCTCCCTCGCGCCTGCCCTTTCCCCGTTCCAGCCGCCTGAAACGGCCGGGCGAATTCGCCCGCGCCAAGGCGGAAGGACGGCGCCTGGTCATCGGCTGCCTCATTGCCAACGTGCTCCCGCGCCCGCCCGGCCACACCAGCCGCCTCGGGGTCGTGACGAGCAAGAAGATCGGCGGCGCCGTCGTCCGCAGCCGCGCCCGCCGCCTGCTGCGCGAATGCTTCCGTCTGCACCAGCGCGAACTGGCCCGGCCGGTGGATTTGGTGCTGGTCGCCCGCCCATCCATCGCGGGCAAAAAGCTGGCAGACGTGGAATTAGACCTGATGCGAGTGCTGCGCCAGGCACGGCTTGACCTTGTTGGCCAATGAATATAGCTCAACATGCCTTGATTCTTCTCGTCCGCCTTTACCAGGCGATCGTGTCGCCGGTCCTGGTGGCGGTTTTGGGACCGTCGGCGCGCTGCCGGTTTACGCCCAGTTGTTCGCAATACGCTCTCGAGGCGGTGCAGCTTCACGGCGCGCTCCTCGGCGGTTGGCTGGCATTGCGCCGGTTGGGCCGCTGCCATCCGTGGGGCCATGCCGGGGAAGACCCGCCGCCGGCCAGCCCGTTGCAATGGAAGCGGCCACGATTGAAAGTTCGGAAATGGGGAATGCGTCATGGATCGTAAATCGATCATTATTCTGGCTGCGGCCGTGGGCCTGTATTTCCTGCTGACCCCGGTGGTGGACCATTTTTTCCCGCCTAGACCCGTGCCGGCGGCCCTGGCGCATACCACCAATTCCGAGCCGGCGCCGAACAATGTCCCGGCGTCTGCGGCCTCGTCCGCCGCGCCTGAGCCGGCGGCTGCGGCGCGGACGGAGCCTTCGACGCCGGCACAGATTCTGACCGTTTCCAACGCGGACCTGATCTGGCATTTTACCTCGCGGGGCGGGGGCATACAGAACGTGGATTTGACACGTTATCTGGCGGTGATCCGGCCGCCGGGTCAGGCCGCCCCGGAATCCAACCAATTGGCCGGTTTGAATATTGACGCCCCGCTGCCCGTGCTGGCGGTGATGGGCCACCAACTGGAGGGAGACGGCGACTTCGCGCTGACTCGCGCCGGCGACACCATCCGGGCCGAGAAGACCTTGGCCAACGGCTTGCGCGTGGTGAAGGAATTCGAGATCAGCACCAACTATCTTTTCAAGGCGCGATTGCTCTTGACCAACACGACCAGCCAGACCTTGCCGGTTCCCGACCGCGATGTGGTCATCGGCACGGCCAGGGCCATCGGCCCGCTGGATGATCCGACGGCCATCGGGACTTTCTGGTACAACGGCCTTAAATCGCAGAACATCCAGGACAAGTGGTTTGCCAACCCGACTTTCGGTTGTTTTCCGGGCACGCCGCGGTGGCAATACCAGGAAGGGGCCAACAACGTGGCATGGGCCGCGATTCACAATCAATTTTTCGCCCTGGCCGCCATGCCAGCCCAGCCTGCGCCGCAGATTGTGATTGACAAAATCCGCTTGCCGCCGCCCGACCTGAGCGGGCCTACCAATGCCACCAGCGCTTTTCTCACCAACGGCTACCAAGCGGCGCTGGTTTATCCAGCCGAAGTTCTTCGGCCCCACCAAAGCGTGCAGACGGCGTTTCTGTTTTATGCCGGGCCGAAGGAGTACAACCGCTTGGCGCAAATCGGCCAGGCCATGGGCAACAACATCGATTTGATCATGGATTTCACCGGGGTGTTCGGCTTCTTTTCCAAATTGCTGCTGCTCTCGATGAACGGCCTGCACGCGGCCGGATTGCCCTACGGCCTGACCATCATCGCCATTACCGTCATCATCAAGGTCGTCTTCTGGCCCTTGACCAACGCCAGCACCAAGTCCCAAAAGCGCATGCAGGCCCTCCAGCCGCAGCTCAAAGCCATCACCGATAAATACAAGGACGATCCGGCCAAAAAAAACGAAAAGACGATGGAGTTTTACAAGCAAAACAAGGTCAGCCCCCTGGGCAGTTGCCTGCCGTCCTTGCTGCAATTACCGGTTTTCATCGGCTTCTACTGGATGCTGCGCGGGGCCATCGAACTGCGCGGGGCGCATTTTCTCTGGGCTTTCGATCTTTGCCAGCCGGATACCATCGGCAGGATCGCAGGCTTTCCCATCAACCCTTTTCCCCTGATCATGGGGGCGACACAGCTTTGGCAGTCGCACATGATGCCGCCCTCCCCGGGCATGGACCCCGGACAGCAGAAGCTCATGCGTTGGGTGCCCCTGCTCATGATCGGCATTTTTTACCGAATGTCCTCCGGGCTGACGCTTTACTGGACGGTATCGAACCTGTTGAGCATTTTGCAGTTGAAATTGACTAAAACAACTGGCGCGACGGCGCCGGCGGCAGCGCCTTTCCCGGTGAAGAAAAAAAGGTAGCCGCTGGTTGACAGCCGTCCTATAATGACACGGTCAAATGAAACAATTTGGAACTTATGCCAGCGCAAGCCAAAGCCATTCTGGAAGAAATTCTGAAATCGCTCGGTTTTGAAGCGACCGTCGAGGAACACGCCTTGGATGACGGCGTTTTCCTGGATGTCAAAACCGACGACTCCGGCCGGTTGATTGGCCGGCAAGGCCAAACCTTGTCCGATTTGCAATACATCACCAACCGCATGCTTTTTCAGCAGGACCCGAGCACACCCAAGGTCCTCATCGACGTCGGCGGCTATCGCGCCAAAGCGCGCGAAACTCTGGTGCAAAAAGCGCGCGCGGCGGCGGAGAAAGTGCGCCGCTGGGGCGACATCGTGGAGATGGAACCGATGAGCGCCTTTGACCGCCGCGTCATTTACAATTCATTGAAGGACGATCCGGGCATCGAAGCCACCAGCGTGGAAGTGGAAGGCACCATCAAGAAGGCCATTTTGCTCCGGCCCAAGCATTGATGGCATGGCTGGCAATAGAACTACGATGGATGCCGCACCCATAACTCCGCCGCCGTCCGGGGTTGCTCCGTCCGAGCCTTCGTCGCTCACGGATCGCCTCGCTAACGTTATCTGCGCGCCCAGCGAAGTCTTTGAGGAAATTAGGAACGTTCCCGTGC
Organism: Verrucomicrobiales bacterium; assembly: GCA_003140095.1. GTDB lineage: Bacteria > Verrucomicrobiota > Verrucomicrobiia > Limisphaerales > Palsa-1400 > Palsa-1400. The sequence continues at coordinate 3,644 of PLIU01000411.1, forward strand.
GCGCCTCCAACTGGCTGGTGCCGTTGATCCTGGCCTGCATCGCCACGGTCATTTACATCAACATCGCGTTCTCGCAGCCGGCCGTTTTGCGCGCCATCCAAGAGCAGCGGGAAAATGCGGTGCGGAAAAAAGTTGCGGCAGGTTCAATTACTCAGGCGCAAGCAGACCAGGCTGCGGCCATGACTGAGCGATTCTTGACACCGACGATCCTGAAAATCTTCGCCTCCGGCGGGGCCATCCTGGCAACCGTGGGCGGCCTTTTTCTGATGGGTGTGGGGATTTGGCTCGCGCTTAAATGTTGCACCAAGTCCACGCTCAATTACATGAAGGTGATCGAAATTTGCGGACTGGCCCTGTTGATTGACGTCCCGCAAAAACTCCTCCGCATCTGCCTCGTCGTGTGGAAAGAAAACCTCCTCGCCACGGCCAGCCCGACCCTTTTCCTGGCCCATCCTAGCGCGGCCAACAAGGCGCATGTCTTTTTGTCCATGATCGATGTAATTGATTTTTGGTGGCTGGGCGTTTTGAGCCTCGGGGTGAGCAAAGTCGCGTCCATTCGCTACCGGACGGCGGCGTTCATCACTTTTGGCGTCTGGTACGGTTTCCGCGTGGTCGCCGCGCTATTGACACCTTCCTAATCCTAGCCATTGCCTGCACTCATAGCCAACCCTTTTGACGCCGGCGCCAAACCCGCCCGCCGCCAATTCGCCAGCGATAACTACGCCGGGATTTGTTCCGAAGCGTGGTCGGCCATGGAACAAGCCAACCACGGCCACGCCGCTTCCTACGGCAACGACCCTTGGACACAAGAGGCCTCCGACTTGATCCGCGACATCTTTGAAACTCGTTGTGAAGTGTTTTTCGTTTTCAATGGCACGGCCGCCAACTCCCTTTCGCTCGCGTCGTTGTGCCAGTCCTATCACAGCATCATCTGCCACGAATTGGCCCATGTGGAAACCGATGAATGCGGCGCGCCAGAATTCTTTTCCAACGGCACAAAAGTGCTCACCGTGGGCGGCGGCGGCGGCAAATTGACGCCCGACTCCATCCAACGCGTCGTCCAGCGCCGCTCCGATATTCATTATCCCAAGCCGCGCGCCGTCAGCCTCACCCAAGCTACCGAAGTCGGCACCGTCTATTCGCCGGACGAACTCAAAGCTGTCTGGGCCGTGGCCAAGTCTCTCGGCTTGCGCATCCATATGGATGGCGCGCGCTTTGCCAACGCCGTCGTCTCCCTCGGAGTCAAGCCGAAGGAAATTACTTGGCAGGCGGGGGTGGACGTTCTCTGCTTTGGCGGCACCAAGAACGGCGTGGGCCTCGGCGACGCCGTCGTGTTTTTCGACACCAAGCTGGCGGAGGAGTTCGCCTACCGCTGCAAGCAAGCGGGGCAGCTTGCCTCGAAAATGCGCTATCTCTCCGCCCCTTGGCTGGGACTGTTGCGCGAGGGCGCATGGCTGCGGCGCGCCGCGCACGCCAACAACATGGCCGCCAGGCTCGAAGCCGGATTGCGCCAATATCCCGGCGTCAAAGTCCTCTTTGCCCGCCAGGCCAACTCCGTGTTTGCCGAAATCCCAGCTCCCACCGTCCAATCATTGTGGAAAATGGGCTGGCTCTTTTACACCTTCATCGGCAGCGGCGGCTGCCGCCTGATGTGCGCCTGGGACACGGCCGAAACCGACGTGGACGCCTTTCTCGCCGACGTGAAATCAGTGTTGTGAATCTGTTTGTCCTCTTTCAGGGGATGAGCCGACCCAAGTGTGCCGTCCATCACCATTTGGCCTGGAGCCTGAGACGTTGCATGAAAGGCTGGTGGAGCCGAGGGGATTCGAACCCCTGACCCCCACAATGCCATTGTGGTGCTCTACCAACTGAGCTACGACCCCAGCCAAAAGGTGCGCCAATTTACCGACACATACCCCGGCACGCAAGGCAAAACGCAGAATATCCAAGTGATCCATGTATGTGTGTCTGAATGCCTTCTTGACTTTGGCCCTTGCCGGGTTGAAATCATTAGCCGTGCCCGCTCTCCGTCCAGACTTATATGCTCAATGGCGCGCGCAACAGGAGGCTCGATCCCTCCTGCGCGAACGCGATTCTCCTCATCCGCCCGAAAGGCTCCTGCAAAGCGTCTGGCACCACCAACGCCTCCGCCGCGACGAACTCCGCACCCTCGATGGCCAACCGGTGCGCGTGCTTCATCCCGGTTTCTGGAATCACGGGGCTGGTCCCGATTTTCGCGGGGCCGTTCTCCAATTTGCCCACGAGGAACCTCGCTCCGGTGATGTCGAAATCGATCTTCTTCCGCAAAATTGGGAGGCGCATCATCACCTGGACAACCCCGATTTTGCGGGCGTCATTTTGCACGTCCTTTGGACCGCCGGCGCTGCCTCCGCCAGCGGCCGGCCAGCCCTGGCCTTGTGCGACTTTTTGGACGTGCCTTTGGCCGAGATGCACAGTTGGGCTGCCAGCGGCGCTTCCGAATCCTGGCCCGAATCGTTGCGCGGCGCCTGCTCCGCGCCGTTGAGTCAGTTGGACGCCGGGCGGACGGAGGAACTTTTGCGCCAAGCCGCGCTGGTTCGCTTTCAACGCAAAGCGCGCGAATTCGAAACGCGCGCCCGGCACGCCGGCTGGGATCAGGCGTTGTGGGAGGGAATGTTCCGCGCATTGGGTTACAAACAAAATGTCTGGGCCATGCAACGCGTCGCCGAGTTGCTTCCGTCCTTGCGCGATGGCGCCGGCTCACTGCTGGCGTTGCAGGCGCGCTTGCTCGGCGTGAGCGGCTTTCTGCCGGAGGACCTCCCGCCAGCCAGCCAACCCGGCGATTACCTGCGCGTTTTGTGGGACCACTGGTGGCGCGACCGCGACCACTTTCGCGCGGTGTTGCTGCCGAAGAGCCTCTGGCGCATGCATGGCCTGCGTCCGGCCAATAAACCGCAACGCCGCCTTGCCCTGGCCTCGCACTGGCTGGCGTCGGGCGATTGTCCGGCCAAACTCGAACGTTGGTTCACCACCGCGCCGCCCGGCCCTTCCACGGAGGCGTCCTTGCTGGCTTGTCTGCAACCGGCGCTGGACGATCATTGGTCATGGCATTGGGGAATTGACTCCGCGCGACAGCGCCGGCCGCAACCCTTGCTGGGCGAATCGCGCGCCACCGACCTGGCCATCAACATCATCCTGCCATGGTTTTGGGCGCGCGCGCGCGCAGGCAAGAACGACGCCCTGGCCGCGGCCGCCGAGGAGCGTTATCTGGCGTGGCCCGTCGCGCAGGACAATTCCCTGCTGCGCCTGGCCCGCCATCGATTGTTAGGCGGGCAGGGGGCGATTCGGTTAAAGACCGCCTCCAGCCAGCAAGGTCTGCTGCAAATTATCCACGACTTTTGCGACCAATCCAACTCCCTCTGCGCCGATTGCACCTTCCCCGATTTGGTGCGCAGTTGTTGTGGGCTGTGAAAAAAGTCGTCTAAAGTGAATAAACTCACCAACATCGAATAAAGTCGAATTTATTCACAACCCCTGTTAAGGGAATCAAGGCCTTTCCCTGGCCGGCAGCGCCATCAGCTCGCGCCGATACAACCGGAACATCAGACGGGCCACCATGTTATGGAACACAAACACACCGCAATTGAAACGCTGCAATCTGGGAGCGCGCAAAGCGTAATTCTCGAAGCCCGTTCACTCTTGAAATGAGCATACCAGTTTTGAACTCGTTAATAGTGGCTGACGGAAAAGGCGGTTCACAATAAGGTCATTTCAATTTCACATCGCATCGTTATGAAAGAAGATTGCCATCGAAAGCAGGACGCGTGCCGCTCCGCATGGGGATAATACCTGATAGCAATACGTCAGCTAACTGTTTATTCTCAGACACATGGTAATTTTAGAACTATGCGCATACTCATCGAAAATGCTGAGGAAACGGAATACTTGACAGCCGATGGTCAGTGGACAAAAAAGCCAGGCGAAGGCGCCTGTTTTGCGTCCACGGGTGCCGCTTATGCGGTAGCTCAAAAGCAGCCCATTCGCAAGTTCAACATTGTCCAATTCTTTGATCTCAACGGTCAGTTCATCAACCTGGACGCCGGCAGCGGCATAGCCGAGGAAAGCCGCCCGGCTCAGCCGAAGTCCCCATTACAAGCAAGCCCCGTCGCCATCGTCAGCCAGTAGCCCACGCCGCCGTGCGGCGCTGAACTGCGGAGAATACCTTCCGCTGCTCCTCGTTGAAAAAGGCGCAAGCCCTTGAGCCTGACAAGGTTCATTCTTCTGAATGATTGCACCGCAACCTCACGGAGGTGCTCCCGTGTCGCGGAACGGGGACCCGGCCTCATAGCGCTTGAGTTGCTCTTTAAGGGCCGCAACCATGGCCGCGTTGTTCTGGCCAGTGGCCAAATCCATTGCGCGCTGGGCGACCGCAATGGCTTGATCAAACCGTCCCCCTTCGGCGTAAGCGGCCGCCAGGATAGCCGCCATCATCGGGTCCTTGCCGCCAGCAAGCTGGTCTGTTTGTTGGGCCAATTCCATCGCTTTGGTTCCATTGCGCAGCCCGGGGTTGGGCGAGGTCGCCAGCCGCCAGGCGATGCCGGCGAGCATTCTTCGAGGTTCCGCGGAATCGGGCTGGATGGCCAATGCTCTTTGGAACTGAACGATGGCTTCGTCCACCTGCCCCTTTTGCAGAAGGGCGTTGCCCAGATTATAATGAGCCTGGGGATAGTCAGGATGAATTTCCAGCGCCTTCCGCAAACGCGTGACCGCTTCATCCACGCGTCCTTTCTGGAGGAGGCAGTTGCCAAGATTGTTTTGTGCTTCGGCAAAGCCAGGCCGGATGGCCACCGCCTCCTGGAACTCAAGGATGGCCTCGTCCGTTAGTCCTTTTTGGTGCAGGGCGATTCCCAGACTATAATGCGCCTGGTCATCGTCAGGATGGATTTCCAGCGTCTTTTGAAACTGAACGATAGCCTCGTCCACCTGCCCTTTTTGCAGAAGGGCGTTGGCAAGAGTATCGTGAAGCTGGGCAAGGTCAGGCCGGACGGCCACCGCCTTTTGGAACTCAAGGATGGCCTCGTCCACCTGCCCCTTTCGAAGAAGGGCGTTGCCAAGATGAAGATGGGCTTCGGCAAAGTTAGGCCGGATGGCCACCGCCTTTCGGAACCGGATGATGGCCTCATCGAGCTGTCCCTTCCTGGCCAGCGCAGAGCCTAGATTATTCTGGGCCTCGGCATAGTCAGGTTGAATCGCCAGTGCGCTTCGGAACCGGACGATAGCCTGGTCCAACTGGCCTTTTTCATAAAGAACGGCGCCAAGGTCGTTTTGGGCCAACCAGCAATCAGGATTCCGGTCAATCGTTCTCCGCCAGAGTGTTTCAATGTCGGCGTACATCCGGCATTGCCGCCAAGTCAAGAAGCCTAGAGCCGCCAGCAACATCGCGCAAAACGCCCTCTCCCACACCAGCCTCCGCTCTCTGAAACCCTGGAAGACCGCATGGATTCCAACGCTGGCCGCCACGATGGGGCCGCAGCAGGCAAGATACTGAAAATGATCCGCCACGAATGAATAAATGAATGGATACACATTCAAAAAGCCCAACGCCGGGAAGAGCGTTCCGATAAAGAAAAGCAGCGCCGCCACAGGCCCGCGCGCCCAGCGCCTCAGAACCCACAGCACACCCAACAGCAGCGCCGCCGCCGCCGGAAAAAAGTATTGCCACCCCATGGCCTGGCTGATCTTCCAGCGAGGGTAGGAAAAAATCAAATCCGCCGGCCAGAAGAGCTTGCCCAGGTAAAACCAAATGGCGCGTCCGGCGATCAGGCATCGTTCGACAAGGGAAAAATTGAACCCCGACCCTTGGGCACCGATGACCTGCCGCTCCATCCAGGAAGTGAACAACCCCGCCGTGATCCCGGCGGCGAAGAAGGGAATCAGCGCCAGCACGTCTTGTTTCCAGGACAACTTTCCCCGTTGCCACCAGAAAACGACCAGCAACGCCGCTGGCAAGGTCGCAATGACGGTTTTTGCCAGCAACCCCAGCACGAAAAGCACCAAGGCGCCAACATAGACAGCCTTGTTCCTGGTCCGATCAAACCGCAAGTAGGCCAGTGCTGAACCGAAAAAAAAGACCCCCGAAAACGTGTTCTTGAGTTCCGAAATCCACGCCACCGATTCGACCTGCACCGGGTGCAAGGCGAAGATGGCCGCGGCCAGCCCAGCGCCCGGCACTTGCAGCGTCCGCAGTATTGTCAGCAATAACAACGCCGCCGTGGCATGGAGCAGGATATTGACCAGATGATAACCCAAAGTCGAATCGCCCCAGAATTTGGCTTCCACCCAGAATACGGTGGAAGTCAACGGATAATACTGTTGCGTCGTGCCAGGAACGGTCCAGATGCGGACAAGTCCGCTCCACGAACGAAGTTCCGGATAGGTCAAATGCGCGGCGTCATCCCAGATAGGTTTGCCATTCCAAGCCGCCTGGTAAGCCACAAACGTGGCGATGACCAAGAGCAATCCCCATAGCCAGCCCCGGAGGCGTGGGGAATCCGCGGTCATTGCCTTTATCTTGATCATCTCTTTCCGGACTGTGCCCTCCAAAATACTACCGAAGCGCCTGCCAAAGACAATTGAGTTTCCGCAGGATACCATTCCGATTTGACTCGACCGGAGAATTGTCCTATCATTGAAATCAAGAATCCAACCGATATGAAAAATAACTTCTTGCAGGCGGCGGGCGTGGCCGTCTTGATGTTCGCGGCGTGGCCGGGTGCGCGCCTCCACGCCGGGCAACCCGCCGCCACCGAGGCCGATGTCAAGCTGACCCAGCGCGTGCTCTACATCGGACACCGCGCGGACCAATTCGAACCGTTCCTCAAACAGCATTTCCCCAAGGTGCAGCCAATTGCGCTGGATGGCTTTCAACCGCCCCTGGCCGAGGACTTCGACGTGGTGCTGCTGGATTGGCCGCAGACCGGAGGACTCAAACGAGAGCATAGATCGCCGCTGGGCGAACGCGCGTCATGGCACAAGCCGACCGTATTGTTGGGCAGCGCGGGCTTGAATCTGGCGGTGGTCTGGAAACTCAAGGGCGGCTCCGGTTGCACTTGCCTGGCGCCGGTGGCCTACGATTTGCGGGAGCACGAGATTTTCCAGTCACCCATCCCGATCGACATCAAAGCTACGACCACCATCCCAACGCCGAAGGATTTCCTGGGTGAATTGAAAACCAGCACCGTCCAGGTGCTCCTATTAATTGACAACATCCAAAACTACGACCGGGTGATCGAGGACCATGCGCGAGGGTGGTCCACCCATTATTTCGAGTTTGCTAGTGTGCCGGAGGTCGAAATCTTTAGCGGCGGCATCAATGAACAAACGCCCAAGTCCTCGGCCTTTTGGCGCCAGGGAAATCTGCTGCATTTCGGCTTCGAGCAATCGCCGACAGAGTTGAACGCCATCGGACGCGCCATGCTCCTGAACGGCATCGCCTACATCAGCCGTTTCAGCCAAGACCGTCCGATTGACGTCACGCCGTCCGTTTTCGCTGAGGAAAAGATCGGCACCTCGCGGCGCAGGGCGCGCAATTACTTTTTCAGTGGACACGTGGAATGGGCGACCAACTACATTTCCGCCGCGACCCTGACCACGTTCAATTGGCGCGACCCGGAGGCGGGAAAAGCCTGGATCGAGACCAACGGCATGTGGCTGCGTCCGGGGCCGGGAAATTTCCTGGAAATCGATGCCGAAGCCCGGGCGTTGGGCGTGCCGTTCGACGCGCCGGATTTTCTGTCCAAAACCATCGCCGCCATGCGCGACGAGAAAACCAAAGCTTCCGCCCTGCTCCTTTTATCTCGCTACGCGCCCGAAGGTCCCGGCGCAAAGGCCGATGCGGCGGCGTGGGACAGTTGGTGGCGGGAGAATTCGTCTTACGTGTTCTATTCGGAGTTGGGTTGTTACCGGTGGTATATTGATCCCCTGGCCAAGAGCCGCGGAATCCCGACCGCGTCTCTGCGCGGTCCCGCCCGCGCTGACAGGCCGGCCGCCACATCGGGCGTCGCGGACTTGAAGGCAAATTGATTGGGGCACCCGTTGCTTCTTGTTCAGTGGTTCTTGGCCTGCACCGTGACGGTGCCCAAATCGATTTTCTCGCTGGATTGGCCCTCGGCAGGCTGCGGCACAGTGACATCCTGCCAGAACGACCCGATGGTATGGCCCATGATTCCTTGAGATAAAGCAACCGTCGCATCAGAGAGTTGGCCGCTGAGTTCGTAATCGCCGGGCGGAACATCCTCCACGGTGAAGGCGCCATCGGCCTGCACAACCAATGGATAAGTGCATACGGCGCGAATGCGGGCGCGTCCTTCTTCGGTCTTTTCGTACTTCTGGAACCACTCGGCCCGCGCCAGACCGGTTGACCCTCGTGGATAGGGAAGCCTGGTTTGAAGCATGGGAATAATGAGTTGTTTGGACCAATCAATGGGCCGGCCCGGTTTGGACAACAGCAGCCGTCCCGAAAGGACGTCGCCCGTGCCTCCGATTTGCACCACGGTGGTCGCGCCGGGTTCGATTTGCACGGGAGTTTGATGGTTGTATGGCACATTGAGTTTGGCCAGGTAAAGGTTGAACTGGCCGGGGGGCGCCTGGTCAAAAGCAAAGTTCCCTTGCTCATCCGTTTTTGTTGTGTACACGCTGAGATTGAGACTCACTGTTTCCTCCAAACCTGGCCCCGGCGGCGCGCAAAGCAAAATTGGCGCGCCGGAATTGGGCTGGGTTGTGAGCCGAAGCACGCCTTCGATGCGACCCCACGGTTGCAACTGAATGGAAACCGAGTGGCTGGCCGGAGTGATGGAAACGCTGCCAAAGCCTTCCTGGTGAACGGCCACCACGGCGCGCGCCGCCAGACCGGCCTTGAAGGAAAAGTGTCCCTCCGCGTCGGTCTGGGTCAAGACGGCGTCGTCCGGACCCGCAAACCTCGTCCTTCCCATTTCCACTGCGTGTGTACCAGCGATGGCGACCTGCACGCCTGCGGCGGCGCTTCCGTCCGGAAGAAGCACAATACCATGTATCACTTCCTCCGGCTTCTGTCTCTTTAATTCGACCTCACAGCTAATATTGGTGGCGCTGTTGTCCAGAAGTGAGCTGGCCTGTTCATAGCCGTCGGCTTCGATGCGCACAGCGGACAGCCGAGAGTATTCCGTGATGGCCATTTTGAATTGTCCGTTGGTGCCTTCAACGGTGTCAATTTGATCGGGTTCGCAGATGGCTTTGAAGGATGCAATGGGCTGTTTTGTCTCGGCGTCCGTTACGCGTCCAACCACGCTCAGCGGCGGGCGCAGCGTGATGGTGTGCTCCTGGCCGTCTGCGGTGAGCGTATTCTGGCGCGAAGAAAAGTAGCCGTCTTTGATCACGCTCAAAGTGATCGGTTCCAGTGGCGCGGAGTTCCAAACGAGGCGCCCGCCCGAATCGGTCAATCCGCTCCACTCGAGCGCGTTCGGCGCCTGCCAACGCTCCACTGAGAGGCGAGCCTTGGGCACTGGCGATCCCGTTTCGTCCAGGATGCGAACGCGAAGAATCGCGCCTGCCTTGAGTTGAACGGCCAGCGGAGCGGTGTTGGAGGCCACCGGCACTTCGATTCGTTGCGGGGCAAAACCATCGGCGGTAATGGTGATAAAAGTCTCTCCCGGCGGCAGGGCGGCCAGCACGAAGGAACCGTCTGAATCGGTGACGGCATCGCGGCCTGCCTGGAAGCGCACTTTTGCCCCGGCCACGTGGTAGCCGTTCTCATCGGTGACAATGCCCCGCAAAGCCAATCCAGCTTTGAGAACGAGCACGGCTTTTCCGGCATGCAAGTCATCCAGTTTAAGCGTCGCCGCATTGGGAGAAATCCGCGCATCGTCGTCGTTTTGAAAAACCGCCGTAGGAAAATCGGGATGGTTGACGGTTATTCCAAAGTCACCGTTGGTGGGAGCGCTTCCGAAAGTCCAATGGCCGGTGGTGTCGGTCGTGGCCATGGCATCCTCGCCGGGAAAGCAGGGCTTTTCGCGCTGGGACTTTTGGCTGTCGTAACAGCGAATGAGGATGCCGGCGCCCGCAACGGGTTGCCCTGACTCGTTCTGCACCACGCCGCCAATTCTGGAACCGCGCGGAACTTTCAAGACGTAAGCGCCGGGCAGAGGCTCAGTGAGTCCTAGGTAAACGGATCTCTCCGCGTAACCCTCCGCCAGCACACCCACCAACAACATCAGCGGATCGGCATAAGGCAGCCCAATATCGCAGCGGCCGTCGGCGTCAGTTTGCAAATTGGTCTGCAGATCAACCTGTTGCGGAACGGCCAGCACTTGATTCTTATCTTTCGCGCTGACGACCAGAATTCTTGCTTTGCCGAGACCTTTCCCAGTCTCGGCATCGACGGCTTGAAAGGAGAAGTGCCAGGGTTTGTTGGCTGCGGACTTGGTGGCCATCGTGTTCTGCTTTGCTGCGGGTGCCGTATTCGTGACCAGATTGGCGGCAGGCGAATCCGCGGTCGCCCGGGTTGGCGAAGTCCAGGTATGGACGGCTAAGAGTAGCGCTGCCGTTGCAGCCGCTCCAACGCCCGCCAGGATTTTCACCGTCGCCCATTGCCAGGCCCGGAGAGTTTCGGCGACCAGGGCGGGCAGCGTCGCCGCGGCCGACGCCGCGTGCGCCAAGGCGCGCGCTCCGATGGCGCCAGCCAGGCCGGCGGGGGCGGCTTCCGCGCGATGCCCGGCCAACGCGCTCGCGAGCACGACAGTCGAAATAGTAAAACCACGACGAACGAAAAAGGCGCGGAGTTTTTCCAGAGAGCGGCTTACGCGTTTTTTGGCCGCCTCTTCGCTGATGCCCAGGGCGCCGCCGACTGCGCGCAGGTGTTCGTCTTGAAAGAACCGCAAAACGATTGCGTTGCGGTCGGTTTGATCGAGTTGTTCGAGGCCTTCGTCGAGCAAGGGAGCGATCCCGCGCCAGGTCTCATCGGCGGAAGATAGTTGTTGCATTTGAAAAGCCTCCTGTTCGCGCCGTTGGCGGCGCAGTTCTCCGCGTAAGGCGCGGGCGGCGACAAAGCGGGTCGTGCGGTAAAGCCAGCCGCTGAGCACCAGGTTTTTGGTTTGACGCAGACGGGCGGCCTTGCGCGCCAGGAGAATGAACACCGCCTGCGCCACTTCCTCGGCCAAAGGCGCGTTCCGCACCTGGCGCAACGCGGTTGAGCGGACGAGGTTCAGGTAGCGGGTCACCAGCGACTGGAACGCGGTTTCCGAGTTCCGTCTCACGTATTCTTCCAGCAATTGCGAATCATGCATACGGGCGATGCCTTTATCTAATCATCCCCGCCGCCCGCGTGAAAGGGGACAAAAAACATTCGGGGGTTGACATGAAACCCTTTTTACTGCTCAAATGAGCAGTATGAGAGAGTTGAGCCAGCAACAGGCCGCGGTGCGGGAATTCATTGCCTCGCAATTGGCTTTGGGAAGACCCTCCCCAAGCCACAGGGAGATTGCCTCGCATTTCGGCTTTGCCAGTTCGTATGCCGCGGGTTGCCATGTCCGCACGCTGCTGCGCAAGGGAGCGCTGGTCGCTGAACCTGGAAAAGCGCGCTCGCTCCGGCTGGCGGAGATGCTCAAAACCCCGCGCCGTTCGGCGGTGGTGGATATACCGCTGTTCGGTTCCATTCCGGCCGGCTTCGGGCAGGACCGGGAGCAGGAAGCCGAGGGCTGCGTCTCGGTGGACATTCATACGATTGGATTCCAACCGACACGCCACACCTTTGCGTTGCGCGTGGTGGGCGATTCCATGATTGGCCGTCACATTTGCGAGGGCGACATCGTGATTTTGGAGCACGGGCCGGAACCGCGGCACGGTCAGATTGTGGCCGCGTTGATGGACCGCAAGAGCACGCTGAAAACTTTCGTGCTCAAAAACAACAAGCCCTTTCTCAAGGCGGAAAACCCAAAATACGCGGACCTCATCCCTGCCGAGGAATTGATGATCCAAGGCGTGTTCCGGGCGCTCATCCGAAAGGCGCGGGAATGAACCATGCCGCCGCGCTCCATAGTCCATCTGGACGCCGACGCCTTTTTTGCGGCGGTTGAGCAGGTCGCGATGCGCCTACTGAATGGCGCCTCTTTTTCGTGGATTTCTCTCAAAAAGAGTTCTATTCAGTTACCAAAGTGCAATCTTTCGACAATCACTATGGGCAAAGATTCGTCAATTGAATGGACAGACCACACCTTCAATCCCTGGTGGGGATGCTCGAAGGTTTCGCCCGGATGTGTCAATTGTTATGCCGAGACATGGGCGCGACGTGTAGGGGCTGCTGTTTGGGGTAAAGACGCTGACCGTAGAATGTTCGGCGAAAAACATTGGGGCGAACCTGTTAAGTGGAACGCCGCGGCAGCTTCCGAAAAGAAGCGGAAGCGCGTTTTTTGTGCTTCAATGGCTGACGTATTTGAAGAAAGACATGAACTGAATCCACAACGAAAAAAGCTCTGGCTGTTGATCGAATTCACACCTTGGTTGGACTGGCTCATGTTAACCAAACGCCCTCAAAACATTAGCCATATGATACCATGGAAGAATGACTGGCCGGAGAACGTGTGGCTTGGAACGACTGTGGAGGACCAACAGCGCGCAAACGAACGGTTGCCCGATTTACTAGGGCATCCTTCAAAACGACGATTTCTTTCATGTGAGCCACTTTTGGGAGCCGTTGACTTATCTCCTTGGATAAAAGAGAGGCCGAAATCTCTTCATCAAATTGATTGGGTCATTGCAGGCGGCGAAAGCGGCGCAAAAGCAAGGCCAATGTTTCCAGGCTGGGCTCGCCAATTGCGAGACCAGTGCAACGCTGCGGGCATTCCATTTCACTTTAAGCAATGGGGACATTGGTCTCCTGTCCAGGCAAAGAAAGCAACGTTGTCTTCGCTCGTAAAACAATTTTGGGATGACGTCAGCGGAGAGCAGGTGTACATGGAGGCGAAAGGGAAAAAGGAAGCGGGACGACACTTGGATGGGGTTACGTGGGATGAGCTGCCGCAGGTTGCATGAAAGAATATTTGTTCGAGGATATGCCGCCGGAAAATCCGCAAGAGGCAAAGCGGACATTCCGACAACTTGAGCACCCTATATGGACTGAGAGCAAAGCCAATTTAATTCAGCACTATCTTCAAGGATTTGTTTTCGTAACTAAACACGGGACCTACATTGATGGTTTTGCCGGGGCTCAAATTCCAGACAATCATACGATGTGGGCGGCAAAACTTGTCGTTGAAAGTCACCCACGGTGGCTGAGGCATTTTTTCTTCTTTGAATGTGAAGAGTCAAAAGTAAGGGCATTGGAGCAGATGACCTCCGCGCAGCCACCACGAGCCAAAAATGAACCTAAACGGACATTCAAGACTTATTCCGGAGATTTTAATGACAACATTCACGATATGCTTTCGACGTTCCCCGTGCCTGATAAAGAAGCTGCCTTTTGCCTCTTGGATCAGCGCACATTTGAGTGCAAGTGGTCCTCAGTTAAAGCCATAGCAACTCACAAGAAAGCTGGAAACAAGATTGAATTGTTTTATTTTCTGGCAAACAGTTGGATAGATCGCAGCATTTCAGGATTTAATGACCCAGAAAGCGAAATGAGGAAATGGTGGGGCGACGCCACTTGGAAAAATCTCATTGCTCGCCGTGGAATCGAACGTGGTCTATATCTAGCGGAACGCTTCAAGAAAGAACTTGGTTACAAATACGCCTATCCGTTTCCGATTTTTGGGAGAAAAGATGGCGGCAAGATGATGTATTTCATGGTTCATGCATCAGATCATCCAGAAGCCACTCCTATAATGTTTCGTGCTTATCATAAATCCGTCGGTGGAAACCCTGTTCGTTTGACTCAGACCGAATTGATCGTCAGACAATCATGAAATTACCATGCCGCCGCGCTCCATAGTTCATCTGGACGCCGACGCCTTTTTCGCCGCTGTCGAGCAGGCCGCGGATCCCAAACTGCGCGGCAAACCCATTGCGGTGGGCGGCGAAAAGCGAGGCATCATCGCTTCGGCTTCTTATGAAGCAAGGCGGTTCGGCGTGTTCACGCCGATGCCCACGGCCAGGGCCAGGAAGCTCTGTCCCAAGCTGATTGTCCTGCCCGGCGATTTCGAGCGTTACGAACAATTCTCCAACTGGATGTTTGGTTATTGCTACGATTTCACGCCGGAAGTCGAGCAAACCTCGATTGACGAGGGCTATTTTGACCTCTCCGGCACACGGAAGCCGGCGGCGGAAATCGCGCTCACGATTCGGCGGGCCATCGGCCAGCGATTGAAAATAACGGTCAGCGAGGGCATCGGCACCAACAAGCTCATCAGCGCCGTGGCTTCCAAACTCACCAAACCGGCCGCTTTCAATGAAGTGCCGCCGGGCGGGGAAGCCGCCTTCCTGCGTCCTCTGGCCAACAAATGGCTGCCCGGCATCGGGCCAAAAACAAGCGTGCGCCTCAACGCGGCCGGCCTGGCGGAAATCCGGCACGTGGCGGCCACGCCGCTTTCCATGTTGGAGCTTTTGCTGGGCAGCCAGGCCGCCCTCATCCGCCAGTTTGCCAACGGCATTGACGAACGGCCCCTCGTCCCGGCGCGCGAGCCGCAAAAGTCGTTTGGCCAGCAGGAAACCTTCGCGGCCGATCTGACCGACGAGGAATATGCCGAAGCGATCTTGCGGCGGATGGCGGACCATCTTTTCGCCACCGTCCGCGAGGAGGGCCGGAGCATCCGCACGCTCACGGTCAAGGTCCGTTACAACGACATGGCCGAAGATCAAGCCAGCCAAAGCCTGCTGGAGCCGACCGACCTGGAGACCGACGTGTATGGCTTGCTCCACACGTTGCTGCGCAAAGCCTGGAAACGCCGGGTGAGTCTGCGGCTGGTGTCACTCAACCTTTCCCATCTTTATGCCGGCCCCCTTTTGACGGATCTGCCCATCCTGCCTGCCGCAAAACGCCACGACTCCAACGCGCGCCTGGCCGCGCAAATTGACGCGCTGAGAAAAACTCACGGCCATGCGATCATCTTGCGCGGGCATGATTTCCGCCTGCGCGCTCCTCCCGCCGACCCGCTGGCCAAGGCGCCTCCGCCGTCGCCTTCACGCCTCCGCGTCGCTTCCAAAGGGCGGGAGCCTTCGGCTTACGTGCCGCTGCGGGCGCACAGCCACTATTCGTTTCTTGACTCGACGCTTTCGCCGGGGGCGCTGGTCAGGCTGGCCAAAGAGCACAGTTTGCCCGCCGTGGCCCTGACTGATACCGGCAACCTGCACGGCGC
>PLIU01000326.1:0-14534 GCA_003140095.1 Verrucomicrobiales bacterium
TCCGCCGCCCTGACCATCACCATTCCCGCCGAGATCGTTTGTTTGCCTGACTTAACACTCGCCGAGCGCGTTGCACTTGCTCACCTCGGCAACTTCCCCGCTTGCTCGAATGGCCGTTTGGCCCGGCTGCTCGGTTTTTCGACACGCGGCATCGAGTCAATGTTGCGGCGCTTGCGCGACCGCCGCTTGATTACGTTGATTGCGATGTCAATAGATGAGGAACGCAAACGCGCCGGGGACTGTATAGCACGCGCAGATTTTAAAGGTGCTCTGCACCACTACCAGTTAGCCAAACAGCGTGTCGAGGATTTCCCAGCGACGATGTTGGAGGTCAGAGTCGAGGCCCTTGCCTTGGTCGTCGAGGACGAAACCCGCGTCTTGGCGAGCAAATTGGTTTTCGAGCACTCAGCAGCCA
This sequence comes from Verrucomicrobiales bacterium, assembly GCA_003140095.1. Taxonomy (GTDB): domain Bacteria; phylum Verrucomicrobiota; class Verrucomicrobiia; order Limisphaerales; family Palsa-1400; genus Palsa-1400. The sequence continues at coordinate 416 of PLIU01000326.1, forward strand.
AGCGGATGCCAGGCGCGGAGATGAAATCATTGTTCGCAACCATAATGGGTTTAAGCGCGGAAAGGCTTAGCCAAATCCGTCCGGCTCTTGACGCGCAGGCTCGGCTTGGCAGGCCGGTGGACATCTCCGCGTTGTTGAAAGAATGAAACCGGAGCGAGCCAAGGCCACCATACCTCGCGGTTCTCAGAAACGCGCCGAAATTTTTGTGGCATGAACCTATTTCAGTTGCGTCCACCGGTGCTCTGGGCCGGTGACTTCGCCGTTGGCCCACGCCGCCGTCCACCGCGTAAGCCGTTTTCCCGAGCGGCGCGAATTTTTGCCTCGGACTTTTTCTCGCGGACACCGCGCTTCGAACGTCCCAGCGCAATGGCAGCCGGATGTTTGAAGAGCCTCACCTCATCCTCACGCAATGCACCCCAGTTCAACCACTCGATAACGGGGAGATCATGGATGTTTTGAAGCAAGACTCGCCCACGGCAACACCAAATCAATGGCGCGGCCTCGCCGTTCGGCAGAACCACCAACCGTCCGCGCCAGCAATGCTCGCCATGGAGCCAGCCTGTCCATTTCCGAGGCTGCCTTCGGCGCAGCAGGGCAAGCGACCGCCCGGCCTCGCTGGCTTGTTCGGGACTTGTCGCGATTTCGGTTTTAGCGTCTGGGCGTGCATTGCAGATAGGCGCGGAGCGATCTCACAACAAGTTGAAACTGGGGGATTTCAGGGTGCTGCGCCTTCTCTCATCACCTGTTTTTTCTATCGTACTGCCAGCGCGTGAGCGGCGCGATCTTCGTACAGTTAAACTCGGTAGCTTGACCGACGTGACCGCCTTCCGGCCAAATCGAAAGACCAGCCCGGCGCGGAGCAGTCTTCGGAGCCGTTGCCATAGCTGAATCCGAATGGACCGCGCCTGAGCCCGGCACGCCAAATTCTGGTCAGCGGCAATCCAGTTCAAAACGGCCCAAATCAATGCGCCATATCTTCCGTTCTCGCGAATGGCCTCAACCAGTTCATTATCAAGGCGGTCCAGCCGTGGCGACTGCGCCGGTGCGACTGGCGGATCATAAAGTTGAGGCGCATCGGCGGGCGCACAGATCGCTGAAATTATCATAACCAAGTAACTACTCACTAAGGCGCGAAATTTGATCTGGCTCCTTGTTCTCCGTCTCGAAGGACGGCAGCCCATAATCGTTTGCGAGAAGGCGCGTCCTGCCACGTCCCGACTCGTCCCAAGCGTCACACGCGTCGACGGGACGTTTCTGGACGTGCGCGGGGTAGTTAAGCTATGACATCACGGGAAATTGATCTGGTTCGCCACGCCATCGAAATACTGCAACGCCTCCTGCCGGACGACCAAGGACGTGCGGGCGATTCCGCACCACCGCGTTGTCCGGTTGCGGGTTTCGTCCGAGAATATCTCGCGCCCGACCCTGACGCTGACCTCACCTGCGCGGAATTGTGGAACTTTTTTCAGGAAATCGCGCAGGCTGGTAAATTGCCGCCGATGCGCAAGGCCGCATTTCTGCGTCGCCTGCCCGGTGTCATGGAATCCGTCTTCGGTGCTCCGAAATGTCACAGCATCGAGCGAGGCGGTCGCCGGTTGCGCGGTTTTCGCGGTGTCACCATTCGGCTGGACGCCCCAACGCCGGACGCTGTCGAAGTTGAATCTGAAGCGGAGTGACGGCTCCCTCAATTTGCGGTTGCGCTTCGGCGTGGCCGTGGCCAACTTGCTCGGCATTGAGCGTTATGAGCAATGCCGACGACCACCGTTGGGATTTACACGAAGGGGATAAGGGCTACCTGCCAGAATGCGACGAGGCGTATGAAAAGAAGTTCGAGGAATGGCAGGCGCGAGACTGGCTGGCCAAGAGCCTGACCTTCCCGTTCACCGTCACCCGTGAGGAAGATGAGGACGATGCCTACTTCGCTCAGGGCGCGGCCAAGGCTCCCTTCCGGCTGGGCCACAAGATGGACGTGCTGGAACTGGCTGAGGAAGACGTTGACCGGGGGGTGATCGTCAAGGTCAGGGAGAAGGGACAGGTCGGTTACGCGCCGCTGGCCGACGTGGAGGTGAAGCCCAAGACCGACGCAAATTTCTGGCCAGTCCGCGAATATGTGGTCTGGATTGCCAACCGCTGTTGACCTTATGAAATCCTCATTTGCCGGGCGCTGGCGGATTGTGCAAATGGAGCACCAGTGAGCGCAGCTTCCGCTAACGAGTGGCAGGCGGTTGTCCACAATTGTAGACAAACCGCCATCCCGTCTTGCTGGGTGACTAACTCACGCCCAACAGGTCCATTCTTGGCCCGACACGCGCCCTCAACTGAATACCGTTCTCAGTTGGAGGCTCTGCCGAGCGGAGTCAATCCACTGGTCCCATGACCGCAACCTGCGGCGCGATGACAGTCTCGTGCGCAGCCGCTCGCCGTGGACGTAGCCTCTCAAGAGGATGTCAAGCTGTGACTGTCCCAAGCCAGATACGCGGCGAAGGCTCCCTCAGCGAGAGAGACAACGCCGAGCAGCGGACGGAGTTCCGCCAGCTTTGCAGCCCAAGCCAAGATCGCCAATACGGGACCAGCCTTTCACTTCGGATAACACCGCGTGCGAATAGACGTTGCGCCATTGGTTGTCGTGCTGAAACCATCCGAGGCATCGGAAGCCGCTGCACTGGACGATTACCTGCTCGTCGTAAGGTGGTGCCTGTGCATCATTCTTCATATTTTTTCATATTCTCAAACCGCACACGCGGGTTGCTTGGATACTTCGCTTACCCTTACCTTCTGCGAGGTCTGGCTGCCACTAGGACATTCCTTGCCGCAAGCGAAAGCCTTGGATGCCAATCGCGTGAATAGAGGCCAGCCGGTTCCGCCCGGAACCACGACATTCGTGTCGGGTCGAGCGTTGCGGCTCCCGTGGAACAGTCGGGCCTATTCCTTGCCCAAGTACTTCTTCCCGGCGGTGTCGATGCGGATGATGTCACCATTGATGATGAACAGCGGAACCATGATTTGGAGGCCAGTTTCGAGCTTCGCCTCCTTCCATGACGTGCTCAACCCGGTCCGGGAGGGCGGAGCGGTGTCCACCACCTTGAGCGGTACCTCAATCGCTCGATGTCAACTGGTCTGAGTGAAGCGTAACAGTTCCAGTGTGTCACCAGCAAGGATTCATTAAGCACCGGCAAGTTTTCACAGGAAGACTCAACTTCTGGGTGAGGTTGCAGGAGGAGGTGGAATAAGGTGGGCGGCGAGTTTTTCACCTAGTTGGCTGATGACATCAGTCAGGCGCTTAGCTTCCTCAGGCCTAATTTGAACTTTCCTGCCCACGACTGCTGCCGGGTCTTTCGTGGCCTGAACGTATTCTTCGTCGATCACTCCCATTTTGTGGGCCAGCAGGTGCCGCTTCTGGAAACACCGGCAAGCGAAGTCCCAGTCTGGGTTGGAAACGAACAACATCAAGTCAAAGCCAAACAGTTTTAGTAACCGCCTACGGGCACCAACGAGGCTTTGGAACCGTACATCCTCCGCCGCGCTCGGGGACGTAGCCCTTGGAGCCGCCACTCTGCAAATTTCCCGCCCGAATCCATCGAACGCAGACACGATATTCTCCAATGCATCGCCAACGAGATGTTCGGCGACCTCCCGCTCCTGCGTGGCTGCCAAGCTGAGCAACTTCTCTGCTATCTCAAGGTTCTTGCGCAGGATTGTCAGCGAGTTGTGCAGCGCGCAGTCGGGACAAAACGCAAATGCGCCGTAAATGGCATAGACCAATGTGCATCGGTCACAGACGACGTCCGTTTCCAGTTCTCTCTCCCTATACCGATGGTGAAACCTCTGCGGACTGCCGGTCACCTCCATGCTGACGCTGATGCCGAACCCGCCAGAAGGCTTGTAGTCGAACTCGCATCTTTTGAGCATCTTATGAAGCTCCTGGCTTGCGTGGTTCATGGCGACCGCTTTTACGTACTCCTTTTGATCGTGCGTCCAGAAATTGTCAGAATCGCCTCTGAACCCACAATATGGGCAATGACAGGGCACGTCGCCTTTGAGGCCGGTGCCCGGTTTCAGCTTGAAATATTTCCCACACTCACGACGCGGGCACCTTCGCCCGACAAGACCTTTCGCGTCTGTGGGCATTGTGCCTTGGGCCAAAGCGGTGCATATCTGCTCCTCGGGAAAAGTCTGTTCGCCACCATTGCGTCCGTTGCTCATCGTGCTGCTGGATTTTCGTATACCGAAAGCCAACGGTGCCCATTATGCGCCGAGTTCGGGAGCGAATCAAACCGGAATTCTGTTCGAGGCGATGTTCGTGCGCCCCGAGTGGGCTTTGCAAGGTTTTCGTCGTGTTGATTTGGCGGAATGGGCGCGGAGGTGTCCCAACCGCTGCCGCGCCGATGCTACCACACCAGCGGTCGCGCCGAATAAGCCACCATTGATGCTTATATTATCATCCAAACTCGCGGATTCCGCCGCAATTTGTCTTTGAGTAATTTGAACAGCCCCAAAACTCATTCCCGGCGTGCTGGCAAGTCTTGACGCGGCGCAGCACCATCTCGCTGCCGCAGCACGAGCACTTGGGCCGCGCCGGAGCGGTGGCAGACGGCGCTGGCTGACCGGGCGTCGATGATGGGATTGTGGACGGGGTCAACGCCTGCCTCATGGTCGATTGAAACTGGCGCAGCATTTCTGCCAGTTGAGCGCCATCCACAAGTTCAAGTGGTTTGCCCTCAGCGAACCGCAGTGCTTCGTCGGTGTAAATGCCGCTGGTGATGAAGATCGCCCGGCCAGCCTTTTCCGCCGTCATGACGCCGAAAAGTTCCCTGACGGGCTTGACACCCACCTTATACGTCTTCCACCTCTTGCACTGGACGATGGCGGTCGTGCCGTCGCGGCGGAGCCGGAGGTCAACTCCGCCATCAGCACCACCTCCACCAACTTCCTCCACCTGAAAACCGTGCTGGCGATACACCTCGGCCACCTGCTGCTCGAAGCCCTGCCAAGTCAGCTTGTTCAGCCAGCCGATGTCCAAATGCTGCTGGAGGAAAGCTGCGCGTTCCTGCCGGACGCGCCATCCGGCGGCAAGGCTTATGAAGGCCGCAGCAGCGCCCAATGGGTAACCGAATATCTGCAACTGTGGAATTGTCACGCCGTGCTGGAACCAAATCGCCGGAATGCAAAAGAAAAAAACCGCCGCGACCAGTATGCTCCACGCCGGGTGGACCACCGTGAAAAGCCCGCGCAGGGCTTCAAAGAGGTCGTCCCATAAGTCTGCTCGTCGTCTTGCCATCAGCGTTTCTTTCTGGTTCGTGTAAACTGCCGTACTGACGTTTACGCAGCAGCTTGCGGGCCAGAAAAACAGCTTGGTCCGTGGGATTACGATCTTATCCGCACCGCCCGGCGGTGCCCTTTACACGACCTTAGGGTGCGTCGTCTCGGGGCAGGTTGGACCGCGCCAGCGCCTTCAGCATCGTCTTCAACTGCTCCGGCAGCAGTCGCTCGCCCTCCGCCTCCAAGTGTTCGAAGTTCGGATACGCGGCGATGGGCGCTTCCACCGCGCCCGCGCCGCCCGGCGCGTGGCCCATTGCGTCCTTCAACACGCCAAGGAAGCCAGCCAGCATCGCGCTTTGCTCGCCGATCTCCTTGGTCAGACGCGCCAAGTTGCGCGTAGCCCAGAATTCACCCTCGTCGCTCACCGCGCCGAGAACACCGAGCTTATGTGCCTCGTCCAAGAGCGCGACCACGCCCAAGTGGCAGCGCAGGAAATTGGGCAGGCCACCGCAGCGCGGGTCGCTGGCATAGTGCGTTTTGCAAAAGGAATGCCACAACCAGCCTTGGAGCTTCGTCTGGCGCTTTCCGAATTCAGGCTGCGAAACCTCACTGGGATACTGGCACAGCCCGAAGTTGGCTTCTTCGCAGCCGTCGCCAGGCTCCGTCTCGAAGGCGATCATGTGCAGGGGCAGGACATCCAATTCACGCCGGACACCCCGGCTCTTTTCCGAGAGTGACACGGGGAGCGCGATATGGGTGCCTGCCTGAATCAGCAACCAGCGGTGCGGTCGTCACTGGCCCGTTGCTTCCAGTTGCACTGGTCGCCCCGGCAGTCAACGATTTCGCCGACGTGTTGGCCTAACTCGATGGCCTGCCCTTGACATCCCCGGAAAAGACTTCATTCTGGAAATCACCGTGACGCCCACGCGAAATCGGAAATGGCTCGTTGCAGTCAGTTTGGTGCTGCTGGGCGGTATATTTCTTTTGGTGCGCTTTGATCGACCTCCTGCCCTTCCAGAAGTGATGATTCTGCCCCCCACCGCGTTCACGATGCAGGAAGGTCGCATCCCTGACCGGTGGATTCCTGCAAAATGGACTTGGCTTCAACAGAAATGTCGTCTTGTTTTTGGCCCACCAAAATGGGATGTCTTTGACATCCAATGCCCTGAAATCACTAACACGGCAGCTTTTATTATTGATCGAAATTCTCTCGGCAGGCCGGATGCCGAAGGCGGCGGCATGGCTCTTTGGATATTGTCGTACTGGAAGTTAATTCGACTCGACTTGCACGCGCCTCGCAGTATGGGCACGGCTCTCTACGCAAAAGATCGAATGAAGGCAACGACGCAGCTTGGCTGGAGGGGAGACATACGCGCAGATTTCTTTCTCGGAAGGGACACGGGGACGGATGATCTATCTATCCGCCTAGCGACGCCGACTAATTCCGGTATTACCGTGCGCGTACAACTCCATCGTGACAAGGCTCTATTTTTTATGGATGTCCGCCGACCAGAATTAGCCACCAACCGCACGGCAATCGAGATTTGGGCGCGTGAAGAGCCACTGGTGCCTATGCATCCTAAGGGCCTCAAGAAAATGGTGAGTGGCACCATCAACTCCAATACTGGCCCAGTGACAGTGACCCTCGGCAGCGATGCGACCAACGTGACTGGACATGGTGCAATTTTGCTCAACGCCACGAATGGCGGCGGAAATTCTTTGACCAAGACCAATTCCCAAGCCTCCAAACTAGGGCCGTAACGGATTTTTTCGTAGGTATGTGGGGCCGCGCCAGCGCCGCGCCCAGAGCCGGGGCCGAGCGGCCTGATGGCCACGGTAACCTCGCGCCCGGCGCTGCGACCCATTACTCGCTCGACGGATTCGATGCGCCGCAAATTTTTTAATTCTTGCCCGGCAGTCTTCCGTGATAACATTAGGACATGAACACGGAAATAGCCCATGAAGCTGACCTCCGCCCGCTTTGATGCTTTTCTCAAGTGCCCCACAAAGTGTTACCTCCGCTCGACCAGTCAAACCGGGTCAGGAAACGCCTATGCGGAGTGGGTGCGTGAGCAGAACAACGCCTACTTGAGTGAAGCAACGAAGGGGTTGATGACAACGGTGGCAGAGGGTGAGCGTGCTTTTGCCGCGCCCGGCGCTGAAAACCTCAAAACCGCCACGTGGCGGCTCGCGGTAGATTTGCCCTTGGAGACGGAAACAATGGCGTCACGGCTCCATGCCATCGAGCGCGTGCCGTCTCAAGGCCGAGGCAGATCGGCCCAGTTCATTCCCGTCCGGTTCGTTTCCTCCAATAAGCTCACCAAGGATGACCGTTTGTTGGTGGCGTTCGACGCGCTCGTCCTGTCCGGGGTGCTCGGACGCGAAGTCGACATGGGCAGGGTCATCCACGGTAACGACTATGCAACGCTAAAAGTGAAAACTCCCGTCTTGCTGAGCACAGCGCGGAAGCGAGTGGGTCAGGCGGCGGCAATACTGGCTGCCGCTTCGCCACCCGACCTAGTCCTAAACCGACACTGTGGAGAATGCGAGTTCCGAGATGGTTGTCGCCAAAAATCGCTTGAGCAAAACGACCTCAACCTGCTGAGCAGTATGAGCGCGAAGGAGCGCCAGAAATATCGCAGCAAAGGAATCTTTACCGTCACGCAACTCTCCTACACGTTCCGGCCTCGCCGCCGACCCAAACGGCAGCGGGATAAACGCGAGAAGTATCACTACTCCCTGAAGGCTCTGGCCCTTCGAGAACAGAAGATACATGTCGTCGGCAACCCGGAACTGAAGATTGACGGAGCACCCATCTATCTGGATGTCGAAGGCGTGCCCGACCGAGATTTCTACTACCTGATCGGATTACGCGTCGGTAACGGCGAATCCGCCGTCCAGCATAGCTTGTGGGCGGACACCATCGAGGACGAGGGAAGGATTTGGCGAGACTTCCTCGCAATCGTCGAAGCCGTCGAAAAGCCGATACTTGTTCACTACGGAAGCTACGAGACGACCTTCCTGAGGCGAATGAGAGAACGACACGGTGGTCCGGCGGAACAGTCTGTTGCGGCAACAGGGGTTGCATCACCTGTAAACCTACTGTCGGTCATCTTCGCGCAAATCTACGTTCCCGCCTTTTCCAATGGCCTGAAGGACACCGTCGGGTTTCTCGGTTTCACATGGACGGACAGAGATTCCTCTGGACTGGACTCGGTAGTGTGGCGCTACCACTGGGATGAGTCGCGTGACCAAAACACCAAGTTGAGACTGCTAACCTACAATGCACAAGACTGCGAGGCTTTGAGCCTCGTGACAATCAGGGTCGGTCAGTTGGCCGGGCAATTGGAATTGGGCAGCCCAACCCAAACGCAGGCCGAAGGGGTCGAGGTTACCACTGATGCCACGGTGGGATACTCGTTCAAACTCGCGTAGGCGCGTAACCATCAACCATCAATTAGGGCGAGACACCTGCCCCTTCAGTTTTGACCGAGGCATGAAATTCGATTGTCGTTGTTGCAAGCGCGAGTCCGGCTCCGGTACCGCCTTGCCTTCTTCCCGGCAAGAACCGAATGCACCGACGACACCGGGATGGGCCAGCACCGCCGGGATGGCTCAGCCGGAATCCTCGCTCAATACGGCGAATCGTAAAACAGGTCGCCTTTGGTAACGGTACCCGAAACCGAACGCCCTACGCGCTTGCCGCCATCGTCCACGCCGTCCTCGCCAACACTGTACAACAACCAGTTGGTACCCTGCGGATGGTAAATCACCGGTCTGCCGCTAAACGGGTCTAAGGGCACCTGCTGGAGATACTCTGGAACAAGTTGCTCCAGACTTGAGGGCAGACGCCCCTGCTCGCTTTGGTAACAGCGCAGGGCCAGTTCAGCCGTCATCAGGCGCTCATGGGCGATAACTCTGTTATGCTTCCTTTCTGCTATTTGAAGGGTTTGCCGACGTTGCCACAGCGCCATCACCCAAGTGATCGGATTGAATCCCTTGCGGAGTTGATGCCGGGAATACCTGTTTTCGTTTCGCCGGATTTCCTCCCACGTTACTCCGGTGCTGTCGATTTTCTCCAACTCAGCTATAACCGGGCGCCTCTTGAGGGTTAAGCTTCGGTACAATTTTGCTGAGTGCAGTGCCGCCAATCGCCTCACACGCGATTCCTACGAGTCGGTTGATGATGAATCCGCCCCGGGTCATTTCCTTTCCGAGGCGGATGGCGTCAAGGTAGCTCTGCGCGGCGTCCGTAGGGCGATTATCCATTTCCCGCAGCCGCCCCTCCGCTGCCAGCAATTGAGCCAGTTGTTTCATAACTGCCAAATCACTCAGCATCCCCGAAACATTCGTCATCGCAGAATCTGCGGGCAGAGCGCACTGGCGGGTCAGGCCAAGACGCAGCAGGCGCAGCGATTCGGCGTTCGTGAACACCAATGCCTGAAGGGTTTCATGGTCGAGCGTAAAAACGTCGCCCACGGTCCGCAGCGATGCGGCCTTTAGGAAATCGTCGTACCCGTTCGGATTTGGCAGCGGCACGGGCGGGGGTGGACGGCCCAAGGTCAGGAAAAGCACCGCCAATATCGCCAGTAGGAAGACGGCGACCAACGCGAGCAGCATTGTGCGGGTATTACGCGCCATCGCTGACGGACAACATACCAGCACCACCGCCGGTGCCGTCAACGACATTACGGCCACCGCCGCGCCCGGAGCCGAAGCCGAGCGGCTTGATGGCCACGGCCACGGCGACAGCGCAAGCAGGTGGACCACGCCGATGAGCGCCAGCGCGGGCGCAGGGGTTTCAGCGGCTCAGGTCAATCGGCGTGTACCGGCCATGCGCCACACCCGGCTTTGCGTGAGCTTAAACGCTTGCGCCGCAGGGCACCGCGGATGCACTACTTTAGCATAGGCGGCTTCGAGCGTATGACAAATTGGAGATTTGTTGGAGCCAGTGTTGAAGGCGACAAGCTGGAGATTTCAGGCATCAGAGTTTGGGAGCACGAGTGGGTTTGCCAAACCGGAGAACGAGCCGATGTCAAAGACCCAAGCTACGGCCAGAGATGGTCTTGGTCGAGGGTTGAGGGACGCCTCTTTGCCGGCTAGTGAGAGGACGATTTTCGGGTAACGCCCTACGCTTTTTTGAATCCTTCCTGATGCCCAATTCCTTCAGAGCGGTGTTGAGCGGCTCCGTCGTCTGGCCTTCCTTCAGCCTGGCCTGCACCTGCACCTTGATTTCCACGTTGTCGGCCTGCGCGAGACGGGTGAGCACCTTCAGGCTGAAAAGATTCCACTGCTCGCGCTTTAGCTCACCTTCCCAGACCACCGCTGTTGGCTTCGGCGGTGGCTGTGGCAGCTGTATTGGGTGCGTTGGCTGCTGCGACTCCTGCGGTTGGGGCGGTTGGAGCGGCGGTGGTGCGCCCTGCTTCAGCGCCTTCGCCTTGGCGGCGGTCAGGAGATACGTGTCGTAATCGAACGTGATGTCGGCAACCTCGACGGCCTCCTTGAACCAGACCCGGTCGAAGCAGGTGGCGTCTTTGCCGGAGGCCATTCCCAACATGCCTTGGCTCACGGCGCGGGTGATGGTCACTCTGAGCGCGTCGTCCGCTTTCTCCAGCCTCTTAAATTGGCCTTGGAAAAATGCCGTTTTCAGGCTCGCCAGTGGCCACGCGCCGGACTCTTTCAAAGCCGGAGGCCAGTTGCGCTCAATGTAGGACGCGCCAATTTCGCGGCTCAACAGACTGTCGTGACGCAGCCGCGCCAGTATGGCCGACGTGATGCTTCCCGCCTCACTGGGATGAAGCTGGCCGAGTACGATGTCTTTGAGTTTTGCCGTGCTGGCGTCCCAGAGCAGGAGGTGGTTGTAGCTGCTCCAGACCCTGTCTTCGATTTGGCTCTTGGCGCTGTTCAACTCCCGTTGAATGCGCCGAATGTCTTCGGGTTCAAGTTCGCCGAGCAGGCCACGATTGGCATCATCTGCTACGGCCTGCCAAGCCAGCAATTCTTCGACTCCGGTCCTGAGCGCACCGCCAGACTCACAGGTCACCCAGAGAATACCGCCCGGATTCTGACGCGATTGTTGCTTGCACTTGCGCGTCCAATCGGTGATGCGCTGGCGTAGCGACGATTCTTCTTCTGGCTCCAGCCCTTCGTCGGGGCGCATCACTGCCATCGTGAGCATGGCTTGGTCAACAATATCCGTGGAGTCTTTGGGGGATAGCGACAGGTGAATCTCGTTGTCTTTTTTGAAAACGGTCTTCACCAACTCGCTCATGTTCCGCTTCACGTCTTCCGGGTCGAGCGCCTGCTTACGGTCGGCATGAACTTTTTTGAGCGTGGGCACGTGGCCGAAGCGCCAGCCGTCCACGCCTACGGAGCGCAGGAAATAGCAGCGCCGCTCCAGAGCTTGAACCGCTGTATGGATCAGCGCCGTGTCCGTGTCTGGGTCGCCCACGGCGAAATACAATTCCGGTAGGTGTGCCGCTTTGTCGGTCTGACCGCCGCACGACTCGAAAAAGAGCGTCTTGGCCACGCGCTGATGAATACCGCTCAGCCCAGCACCCTCTGCATCTTCATCGTCCAGTGGCGGAGAGCTTCCTTGGAAAGCGTCTCGAATACGTAGGCTAGGAAGCCGCGCTGCTCCGGTTCAGTGGCATCCGGGTCGCCGCCGAGTGGAACTTCGCAGTCGGCGGCGGTGAGCACTTTTTCAAACTTGCTGTAAGATTCCAACGCCGGGCCCAGGCAGGAAAAAATGGCGTCCGCGCCGCGAACCCCGTGCTTGAGCAAACGTGAGCAGCCATTCTCGAATCCGTTGCTCCATTGCTGCTTTTACCGCGCTCCAATCGCCGACCCCTGCACCGTCGGGCCGAGGACGGCAGACAAGGTGGACGCTCGTTGCAAGCGCAGCGGATTCTTTCGCTCGTAGACGTGTGGCCATCTCAGTCGCAATGGGCCACGACGCTGTAACGGTCAACCCAGCCCTCAAGATGCCCGACAGCAAAGCCTCCCATCCCTCGGTTGTTTTGTGAGCGAAAACGACGCAGGCAATTCCGTCGTCACGCAGAACTCGGCGTCCCTCCGTGAAAGCTACACCCATTCCACGCTCAAAAAAGTCCTTATCCTTCACCCCGCCACTCACACGACGGGTTTCGTCCTGAACTAATTCGAGTGTTTTTGGAGAAAGCGGATTGCTTGCGTCGAACGGGTCGCGAAGCAAAGAACGGTCCCGAAGAACTCGCTTGAGCCACACAAGAAAGAAGTCGGACAAATCCGAATATGGAACGGCGTCATAATAGGGAGGGTCAGTGAACCACNNGAACCATACGTTGCAGGAATCAGTTGACAGAGGCGACGCGCAAGCATCAGCAAGCTGGACGGCGCCATGAGAGTCGAGCAAGGCTGTGCTCTCAACTGCCATCGCAGTCCAATCACTCAGCCCATCCCAGCCTCCCGAACCGCTACCAGAGAACACAGTCTCCACAAAGTCGGTGACGAAGGGCAGTGCTTGGCGACCAAATGTGTGATTCACCTTTTCCCGGTTGTGATAGCGCCATGTGCAAAGGGTGGTCAAGTAATCCGCTTGCTTACTCACTGCCATCGCGAGCGTAGCTTGAAGTGCCGATGACAAGCGCCCGTCGGCTGCTGCTTTTTGGCTGGCCCTGCCAACCTGCGCGGCGAGGGTGACCAGCGTCAGCTTCTGCCTTCCAGTAAACAGGTCGCCCCATTTGGTGATGCCATAGCGTTGGACTCGAAAACCAAGAGTTCCGATGGGGGGTAGCGGCTCGTCGGGCACTACCCCTTGTGCGAGTTTCGCAACAGCCATTTGCGCATCGCAGACGGCAGCATAGTCTCGCTCGGTGGCGAGGCGGTATTGGCGCTCATCACCCTCCTGCCTAGAAGTAACCACGGCCAAGATTCGAGCGCCGCCGATACGCTTGCCGTCTGGGTTGGCCAACACGTCCCCTCCGCCGTGTTGGGCAGCGATTTGACTTCGCAGTCGCTCGGCGGGCAAAACGGTTAGGCAACACGGGCACGTCGCTTCCGCACGACTCACCGTCCCCTGCTGAACTTCCCTTTCGCTCGTTGGCTGAAAGACTTCAAAGATAACTTGTGGGGGTTTGCCTTTCGGACGCTCGACATGATAGCGAACGGCGACCTTACGACCCGCCTTCTTGCACAACCAAAATGACCGCACCAAAGGAATCTCCGCGCCGCAGCCGATGCCTTCCCAAAGTACCGTTCGCGCCCAGAGGTAAGCAATCGGGCGGCTTCCATTGGTGTCCGGTGGATAGAACTCGGCCAGTTCCTTCGCCGCCGCTTCCTTCACTTGCATCCCCACGTGCCGCAACGCGTCGGCCAAGCCATGCACTACTACCATTTCTTTGCCACCCTTGCCCGGCAGTTTGAATTCCGCATTGCCGTAGCGTGGAATATCTTCGAGCAGGGTCTTAAGGATGAGGCCCGCGACAGGGTTGAGGTCGCTGGCAAAAGCTTAGCAGCCGAGTCGCAGTGCTTCGAGCGGAATCGAGCCGCCGCCCGCGAACGGGTCCACCACCACCGGCGTCTCTTCAGGATGGGCGGCTTTGACGAGTCCCTGGCCAATTTCCAGATACAAGGCGTTCGAGGCGTGGTCCCAATTGGCAAACTCGCCGATGAATTTCAGGAGCAACTCGCGCAGTTCCATGTCGCCCTGCCTGTCGGCGGGCAGGGATTTGCTGCCCATGCCGTAACGCTTGGTCAGAAGTTCACGCGCCGTGGTTTTGAAATCCGGCGGACAATCCTTGTCGCATGGGTCAGGCAGCAGCAAACCGAGCAACACCGCCCGGCACGCCGCCAGCGGACGCCGCGCCCACCACAAATGCAA
>PLIU01000326.1:14605-14833 GCA_003140095.1 Verrucomicrobiales bacterium
TCGACTATAACCGAGTGCTCATGCACGACGGTTTCTAATTGAGGCTTGTCTAGGTAATGCAGAAAAATCGTTCCGATGGGCGAACTGGGTGGCCTTGAGCCTCCAAGTTGTGGCGGTTCGTATCTTGGCCAAGGGTAAGGTTCAATTTCGAGGGTAAATTTGACCTTTACTTCAGCAGATATTTTATTTGTCGGCGAAGTATGGTCTGGGCTTGCTCCGAAAAGACGG
>PLIU01000326.1:14874-31785 GCA_003140095.1 Verrucomicrobiales bacterium
GAGGCGATCAAGCCCGCCTGGCCCAAGGCTTGACGATAGTCGCCACTGGCGTATTGGACGCCGCAGTCGGTATGGAAGAGCAGATTGGCTGGAGGGCTGCGGTGCAGAAGGGCCATCGCCAGAGCTTTTAGAACAAAAACGGTGTCGATGCGCTCGCTCATAGCCCAGCCCACGATCCTGCGACTGTAGAGGTCCAGAATGGCGGCTAAATAAAGCCAGCCTTCCTTGGTTTCGATAGAGGTGATGGCGGCCACCCAGAGTTGGTTGGGCGCGGTGGCCTTGGGGGCCTGGGCCAGGCGATTGGGGGCGATGGGCTGGTCGTGGTTGCTGTCGGTGGTCTGGACGCGGTAGCGGCCTTTCTGGCGGCCGCAGAGGCCCTTTTCCTTCATCAGCCGAGCGACGCGGTTGCGTCCATGACAGCGTCCTTTTTTGCGCAACTCCCGCTCGATGCGCGGAGCGCCATAGGTCTGGCGGCTGCCGGCATGAATCTGGCCGATATTCTCTGCCAGCGATTGATTTTCCAAGGCCCGGGCACAGGGGCGAAGCTGGCGTTGTTCCCAGTCGTAGAAGCCGGAGGGAGAAGCTTTTAGATAAAGACAAAGACGCCGGACCGGATAATCCCTTTTCATAGCTTGGATCCGTTGATAGCGCTGGTGGGCGGTTCGGAGAGGATGCCCAAGGTTTTTTTTAGAATTTGGCACTGCTCGCGCAAGTGGCGGTTTTCGCGTTGGGAGGCGTCCAACTGCCCTTGCAGATCGGCGACCGAACCCGGTTTGGTCGTCGTGGCCCTGACCGCCGCGACATCGGCCACCAGCTTTCTCCAGGCGTAGAGCAAGTTGGCCGTGATACCCAGTTCCTCGCCCACCACCGTTGCGGACTTGCCGCTTTGGAGCCAGTTCAGTACTGCCTCGCGTTTAAAAGTCTCGTCGAATTTGCGACGTTCTTGGACAGATGTTTGCTTCATGGGTTCTTTCGTTAATTATTCACCCGATTCTCTGTCCGTCAATTCGAGGTACCCTCATACCATGTCTTTGGCGACTCAATTCTTGTATTGTGCCCTGACTTGTCAGAAACGAAGAATCTGCTGCTACCTTTTTGCTATTTGCTGTTTCACAGGATGTTCGTGTCGGGCCTTCCTCTGCGTGGTGCGATTGCTAGAGGAGAATATTTCGAGCGTAAAACAAATTGGGGGGCGATTTGGGCAGGTAAGCCTATCGCCGAGGCGCACCGGTGGGCCGAAAGTCTTGGGGCATCGGCTTGTGTTGCAGCGAAAAGTGCCGAGTGCCTGTTTCAGGAATCGCCCGGGTGGTTCTCGAAGCAACCTGTTCGAATGAGGAACAAGGATAAGTGCCAACCGGAGCAAATGGAGTGTCAAGTGTTGAAGTACGTTAAAGTTTTCGATCTGGAGCAAATCAAAAGCGAATTCTCGAAACACGGCAAGAATGCTGATTCGGAAGAAGTGAAACTAAAAGTGCATTCCACGTGGGAATTAATGAAGGCTGTCGGTACTGTCTCCAACCACGAGGGCGGAAACAGCCCGAGCGAGAGCGCGTGAAAATGATTGCCGCCCGTCGCGGCGGCGGAGAGCGAGTAAAAGCACTGTCTGATTTCTCCCCACTCCGCGACAGCGGGCAGCCAGAAGTGACACCCTAAAAGCGCTCCACTTCGATGCCTTCATTGCCCTGGTTGTGATGGCGATGGATTCCGGGTTGCGCGGGAGGCATGGGCGCAAGCTGGAATCCAGCGACTTCACGACCAGGCACTTGTCGGAACGGAGCGTTCGCGTGTTGGGATTTGGCTTGGCCTTCCTTCTTAAGCAAGCCGGATGATCTGCCGTCAAGTCTATGGCGGGACAGGCAACACGGGAACGTACGGCGGAGAACCGCTTGACGAGTTCGACTTGCACCAACACGAATTTTATGGGATTGCGGGCGGCGTTGGGAAAGATTCCTTTCCAAGCCTCAGAAATAGTCTCACAAGAATTGGTCGCAAGCGGCCACTCGGTGTCATCGCCTGTCACAACTGGGAAGGTGTTAAACCCGTCTGAAACCATTGAAAGCAAAGGGGATAAGTCACTTCCTGTCATACTTGGTCACAACCTGTCAAGACCTGGGGAATGGTGCGCGCTGCAGGGTTTGAACCTGCGACCCCTACCGTGTGAAGGTAATGCTCTACCGCTGAGCTAAGCGCGCAACTGATTGCTTTTCAAAGCATTACAAAAGTTCAATTCGGCTTTTTCTGAAACTTGCAACCCAAACTTGTCACCCGACGCAAAATATGGTATCTTTCCCCACGAAAACGACAGGAAAGGAAACCACGCCGACCGCGTCGCTTCAGCCGGTGTTTCACAAAGTTGCCGAGAACCTGCATCGCCTCGAATCATCCGGCTGATATTATGCGTTGGTCAAAAAGGGCGGCAAGCAATTTCGACGCTCGCTGAAGACCAAGGACCGAAAGCTCGCCGTCCGCCGGTTAAAGGACACTAAGGGCCAGGTCGGCAGCTTAACCGTGCCCGACGACGCCAAGCTTGGCTTTGGTGTCGTGGCCAACCGGTGGCTGGACAGCATCAAACACACCCTCGCGCCGGGCACCATCCAGCAGAAAGAAATCCACATTAAGAACGTCGCCCCGTATTTCAAGGGTATGCCGGTGCGCAACGTGA
This sequence comes from Verrucomicrobiales bacterium, assembly GCA_003140095.1. GTDB lineage: Bacteria > Verrucomicrobiota > Verrucomicrobiia > Limisphaerales > Palsa-1400 > Palsa-1400. The sequence goes on from PLIU01000326.1 coordinate 17,537, forward strand.
CTCCATTTCACGGTGAGCGGTGGCCGCGCCGACAACCAGCGCAAGAGCAAGGACGGGGCAGACTCGATTGAATTCCTTGCCTATTCAGGAGCCAGAGTCGGAGAAGCCCCGCGCCGCGAGATGGGAGGATGCAAAATTTCAAGACAACCTGATTTGGCTTCACGGTACAAACCTTTTCGTGGACACCCATTTCGCGTTGTTGACCTATGTGCTGTTGCGTTATTTGAGCCATCTCTCGAAGTGGGCGCACAGCTTCACCCGTCTCTTCACGATTTTGCGCGCGGCGCTGTGGGAGAAATATGATTTGTGCAAGCTTCTGGCCTGCTATGGGACAGCAGGTGGCAGCTTCCGGAACCTAGCCCGACCGGAACAAGCCTACTTCCCCGGCTTCTTATGAGCTACCAACCTATGGGACAGCAAACGCGCCGAAACAAGACAACGAACGAGACGCCGTCGAAACCAACTAAAATTGCAAAATACGATTTGGCCAAAAAGGGCCAACGCCCCTTGAACATCAACGGGTTAGCGTCACCATTCTTGGATTATGGGATGGCTGTGATATGAATAGTGATGGCATCGAGCACGAGGCGGCGGTTTTAACCCTCACTTGCCAGCCATTTCCAGGTGGATTTGTTTCCCAAGGTCAGCGGCCTTTTCATTGGCTTCAGTGATCGGCAGGCCGGGCTTGGCGCCGGGACCGCCAGCCACGCTCGGACGCTGGTGGCCGATCTGAGTCATCCACGCATCAAACAGCAGCACCATGCGCTCGTGAACCAGCTTGCGGATTTCGCTTCCGTGCGCCGGAAACAAGTCCTCGGCGCAAGCTACGCCTTCCAGCTTCGCGCCAAAAAACTGCGTGAGGATTTCACGCGCCATCAGCCAGTGGCCTTCGCGGCCCGGATGAACGCCGTCGTCGGCGAACTTAAAGGCCGGATTCTTCACCCGGCCTTCGTCCAGCGCCCGGCGCATCGGCGTGTGGATATCGACCACGTCCCAGCCCACGGCGCGTTTCGACAACAGCCACGCCGTGTAGCGCGCCAGGTTTTCATCGTGAGCCTTCTGCTTCGCATCACCCTTGTCATCGAAAACCGGCGGCGTGCAATTCACGAGTCGCTTGACGCCAGCCTTGGCCGCGGCGTCGCGCAACTTCGTGATCGCCTCGCCGAATCGCCGGGTGCCGGTCGCATCCGGCGGCAGGCTGCCGGCGTCGTTCATGCCATAACAGGCCAAGAGCAAATCCGGCTTCGTCGCCGCCAGCGCGCGGCCGAGCCGCTCACTGACAAAGGGCCGCCCAAAACCGAAGCTCTGCAAATGCGCCGCGTTCTCCTCCGGCGTCAGGTCCGAGGCCGTCTCGCTCGCCAGGCCGAGGTTCAAGACGTCGACATTAAAGCCATGCGCGAGCAGCCAGCATTCACAATCAACGACGTAATCGCCGCCCTGCGTGATGCTGTCTCCAAGAAACACGATGCGGTGGACGCCGCGCAACATCGCCGCCGCCCTGGCCGGGAGGGCGGAATCGGCGCCATCCGCCGCCCCACTCACGGAAAGAGGTGCCATTTGGAGCAACGCGAGTGCCAGAGGTCCCAAGATGGGAAGATGGCGAAATAATTTTTTAGAGACCATTATACAAAATCGCATAAAATGTAAGATGTACATCAACCCTTTCTTGGGCAAGACCTCAGTGGCGCATGGATGAACTCACGATATTTTGCGGGATTTGATCCCAATGAACAGAGACGTTGCAGAAAGAATTGAAACTCTTGCGTCACGGCGCGGCGTTATCTGCCGTCGCTTGGCCGAAAGCAGCCAGAACCGTTTTGGCCGGCACGGGTCTCCCTTGCTCGTAAATGATGTTGGTTTGGTTCCAGCGCGCGAGCAGGACATCATTGGAGTTTATCGGGCCGGTGAACCCATAGAACACATCGCCGGCTTTGCCGCCGGATACGGACACGCCTTCGGAAGATCGAATGGTGGCACGGAAAAGGTTCCTGATCACCACGGCGTTTCCGTCCACTTGGACGTTTTGGCCCGCTCGCTTGCTGCCGGCCATCAGGGGCGTGAGCGGATTTTCTGGCTGCAACAGTGTGTATAGTAGCCAGACCGGGCCGTTGGATCCTGCGTCGCAAACGAGCCACGCTTCGTTATCGCCAAACTCGCTCAAGTCGTATTCATGGCACTGCCGGCGCCAGCCAACCTCGGCCATGTCCACCAACTCGTGCTCGGTGATCTTGTAGGTGATGTTGTTTAACACGCCCGAGGCGCCGACGCGCAAGGGCGAGGCCGGCGCGTTGTTGACTGTCACGGCAGGCGCGCGCCGGGACCGGGACAAGTCGATGAAACACGCCGCCGGAATGCAAATGAGTGCCAGCACCAGCATCGACGTCATCCAGATTTGGGGGCTCCACCAACTTCGTCCGCTGGCCGCCGTAAACCGCCACGCCGCAAACCCGTCCAGATCGAAGGCCGCCGCCACCAGCGAGGCGGACGTGGTCATGCCGGAGTAATATTCCACTTCGTCACCCGTCCAACTAACTACGACCAGGCGCGAGCCGGCCTCGGCGTTGAAATAGTTCGCCTGTTTGTTCGGCTCGATGCCCTTGGGCGTCTTGCCTTCCACGCGATAAACCTGGGACCGGTCCACCCGCGTGATGTGCAGATTCGCGCCGTCGAGGAGCATGACATCTCCCACGTGTTTGTCCGCGACTTCGGCGGCGGTGATGGGGGCTTGCGGATCGAACATGGTGAACAGACGCCAGGCGTAGCCATCCTCGGTTTTCTCAAACACCAGCGTGGCCGGTCCGCCCCCGGCGCTTTCCAGGTAAAATTCGTTCCAGTAATAGGCGTGGCCGTCTTCGGTCACTCCCAGCACCGCGCGGCCGATGACGCGATAAGTCCTGTTGAAAAACGTGCCGGTCATGCCAATCTTGATTTGCGTTGGATTGCCGAGGCTCATGTTAGTGGAAGAAATGCGGAACGAAACGGCTCAGGTTGCCGGTGATGCGCCGTGTATCTTCGCGAATGCCCAACCCCGCCGCTTCATGGTCCACGACCCAGACGCCAAAGACGGGATGCTGTCCGTCAAAGGCGGCCAAGTCGGCCACGGCTTGATAGATGAAACCCTCCTGGCCGTAGTCGCCGCCGGTTTCCTCCACCACCACGCCTCCTTCGACCCAGGAAACGTTGCTGCCTTCGCGACTCAAGATCGGTTTGCGCACGTAGCGCCCGTGCAGAGGACCGGCTTGTTCGTAGGCCGGCAAAAGGTTGGGATGGCCGGGAAACAATTCCCACAAAATGGGCAGCAGGCCCTTGTTGCTGACCAGCATTTTCCACGCCGGCTCGATCCACNNAGCTTGAAACATTGTTCAATGGGATCGAGGTCCAGGTCCACGAATTGGCCGCGTCCCTGGTCCCAGCCGATATCCTCGATGAATACTGGCTTGGTCCGCACTCCGGCCTGCTCGCAAGTGTCGCGCATATAGAGCACGGTCATCTCATCCTCCGCGTGCTCCTTAATGCCGCTGAAGTGGACCGTCTTGCCCCGGAAGCGGCGCCAAGCCGCGATGAGCCGCTCGTGGATAGAATTGAATTGGTCCGCGCCTGGCTGCGTCTCTTGCAGCCAGAACCATTGTGCCACCGCCGCCTCCACCAGGGCCGTGGGAGTATCCGCGTTGTATTCCAGCAATTTGGGCGGCGTCAGGCCATCATAGCTTAGATCAAAACGGCCGTAGAGGCTGAAATCGTCCCGCTCCCACGAGTGCAAAATAGCGGGAATGGCAGCGGCGGCAATGCCCAGGCGCGCCCACCAATCGTTCTGGATGACCGCTTCCGCGGCGTCGATGCACAGGAAATGCAGCGCGTTGGCGGCCGCTTCCAGGACATCGACTTCGCGGGCGTTGAGTTCGTAGCAAGCCGATTCGTCCCAGTAAGGGCCTTCCTCGTGCGAATGATAGGTCAAACCGATGCTTTCGACCTTGGCGGGCCAGTCGGAGCGGGGTTGGAGACGGTAGCGCTTCATCAGGCGTAGGTAGAATAATGGCCGCCATAGCAACCAAAACCGCCGCGCGGGATGTCCGTGCGGATGGCCTCCACGCTACGGGCTGTTTGCGCCGAGGGCGAGGAAACATTGACGATGCTTTGGTGCGGCGTCGGGCCCCATTGGCCACCGTAGAAGAAGAGACGTTTTTGCGGGTCGTAATAATTGTAAGGCTGCCGATACCACGCGTAGAAAGGAGCGTGATAGTAGCCGGCCCCCGGCACATAGAAATCATTGGCATAGACGTTCTCGGTGCTGATGGCCGGTTGCCGCGCCGGCGTGCAACTGGCCAGCGCGCCGGCCGACAGGCCGCCAAGGAGCAAGAGGCGAATGCATTTGCTGCGCTTCGTCTTTTTCATGGTTCGATGTCAAGCAGAGGCTACCGCCGTGGCCCAAGACAATCAATTACAAGAAAGAGCGGCATTTGGAATGACCCGAACTGTCAATTATTAACCTTGATTCGAAGTAGCACTTGCTTCCTTGGCCGGTGCTTCCGAGGCTGAAATGGCCGCAGTGGAGCGCAAGGAGCGGCAAGCCATCACCGCCGATGAGCACCAAAGAATCGTCGCGCGCGAGCACAATCCCGAAATCCGGGCTTATTACCAGCTTTTATGGTTATGGTTTCAATCTAATTCGGTCTGGGCAGGACGTCGTTCGTCCTCGCCGCCCTTGCAGAAAAACTCCCAAGAATGTGGCCAGATTTTGCGTTGGGTGGTTTAAGCAATTCCCAGTCAAGATGCAATTGCGGCGTTGCCTGGCTCAACGTCAGGAAATCCACTGGCTTGATGATGTAAGTTTCCGCGCCCAGACGCTGGCATTCGAGCAGTTCCTGGCTGTCCCGCGACGCGGTCAACACTACCACGGGAACGGACTGCATTTTTTTGTCGGCCTTGATCCGGCGGAGCACCTCCATGCCGCCGATCTTGGGCAGATTCAAATCCAACAAGACCAAATGAGGCCGGCCCTGCATCTTGCGATGGGCAAAGCGCCCCGCGCAGAACAGAAAGTCCAAGGCCTCCTCGCCATCGTAAACGACTTGCACGGAATTGGCGATCCTGGCTTTCTTGAATGCACGCAAGGTCTGTTCGACATCATCACGATTGTCTTCCACTATCAGGATGTCCACGCGTTCGCCGGCGGATGATTCGCCGCCTGCCCGGTCCGCACGCCCGGCGGGTTCGCCGTCTTGCAGGAGCAGAGTGGCGGTGGAGACGCCCAAGGCACGCTCACGCGCTTGAAGATGGACATGCCAGCTTGCGCTCCGTGATATCTTCGGCCAGTCCGGCAATGCGATAAGGATGGCCCTGCCGATCGCCCACAGGATAGCCGCGGGCCAGAATCCAACGGATCGTTCCGTCGGGACGCACAATTCGGTATTGGTGAGTGAGCCGTTGACCGTGGGCACTGGCCAATTGCGCCTCGATGCCAGGCCGGTCCTCGGGATGGATGGCCTCCAGCCAGCTCGTCGGATGGCGCAAGAGACTGTCACAACTGCGGCCCCAGATGTCCTCATAACTGGGGCTGACGTAAAACACTTGGCGCTGGTCCGCCGACGCCAGCCAGAACACCTGATGGATGTTCTCCGTCAGTTCTCGCAGAAGGGCTTCCTGCCCCCGCAAATCCTGTTCCAAGGACGCACCCGCAGCAGCCTGTCGTTGCAGGTTTTCAACGTGCGGGGCTTGTTGATCGGTTCTCTTCCGGGCTGAGGCTGCAGGCCTGGCGAGAAGCGGCTTCTTGTTCGCTTTGGATCCGTTCATTGGAGAGTGTTTCTCCGGCTCGCAAAAAAAGGCGCGCGCCTTGTCGGCGATGGAATATTCGTTGGACGCTGCGAGAGCGTTGCGGAGGAATTCAAGGGTTCCCCAGCGCCGTCCTGCGTGAAAAGATTTTCATGCATGATATGGTGGTTGGCTTGGCTCAACAGTACAGCCTAACTCCACAGTTTAGCAAGCCTTTTCTTGCCCATTTGCCCATGGCTCACTAGTGCGTACAGTGTGTAATTGAAAGATGTGGCCGGCGAGGGCGCCAGCCACTGCACGCGACGGCGCGTGCGCTCCGGAATGTTTCGCGGCCGGCTTAGGAGATTTGGGACGCGGAATTCCTCTTGCGAGAAGGCTTTCATTTGGAATATAACCAACATCGATGTGGCCATGAAATGGGGTTGACGAACCGCCATGAATACCAACGTGGAAGAATCCGCAGATGCCGCCAAGACAGTCGCTTCGCTTCGACTGGCCTTGGGGCGGTGTCAGCGCCAACTCGATGAGTGCCAGAAACGCATGGAGCAAATGGAGCAAGGCCAACCGCTGACCAAGAGAAGCGAGGATCATCTGCGGCTTGTTCTGGATACGATTCCCGGACTGGTTTGGAGCGCCAAACCTGATGGCCACATTGAGTATCTCAACAGGCGTTGGATTGAATATACGGGGCTTGCTCTTGAGGAGGCCGGCGGCTGGGGATGGCAGGCGGCGGTCCATCCCGATGAACTTCCCGGACTGGTGGATTATTGGAAATCGATCCTGGCCTCGGGGCAAGCGGGGGAGACGGAAGCGCGGTTGCGCCGGTTTGACGGAACGTATCGCTGGTTCCTTTTTCGCGGGGTGCCATTGCATGACGAATGCGGCAACTTGATCAAATGGTATGGAACCAACACTGACATCGAGGACCGCAAGTGGGCGGAGGCGTTGCTCGCGGGCGAGAAAAGCGTTTTGGAAATGATCGCGAACGGGAATCCGCTTCCTTCGATCCTGGAGGCGTTGTGCCGGTTGGTCGAAGAACTTTCCAGCGGTTCTCTTTGTTCGATTCTCTTATTGGATCCCAATTGCCACCGGCTTTGGCACGGCGCCGCGCCCAGCCTTCCGGCGAGCTATGCCAAGGCCATCGACGGCAGCGCGATCGGCCCAAGCACGGGACCGTGCGCCAGGGCCGCTTTGTTCAAAGAGCCAGTCATCATTTCCGACATTGCCGCTGACCCGCTGGCAGGCGACTTTCGTCAATTGGCTTTGGCGCACGGTCTGCGCGCTTGCTGGTCCACGCCGATACTTTCCTCCGATGGAAGAGTGTTGGGCACGTTTGCCATCTATTCCCGTCAACCGCGCAGCCCTGACCGGCAAGACCATCGGATCACAGGGCAATTCACGCACTTGGCGGCTGTGGCCATTGAGCGCAAGCGCGCGGAAGATAAATTGCGCAGAAGCGAATCCTCCCTGGCACGAGCTCAACGCCTCAGTGTGACGGGCAGCTTCAGTTGGCATGAGGCCAGCGGAGAGATGACTTGGTCCGACGAAACCTACCGAATTTGTGAAATTGACCCCGCAGTCAAGCCGACGGCGGAGATGACACGGGATTTGATTCATCCAGAGGATGTGGCGCTATTCCGGCAGATGCTCGTTGGCGGGGAGAAGGATTTTCGCTTCGACTGCCGTCTGCGGTTGCCGGGAGGCTCGATTAAACATTTGAAAGTGGCCGCCAATGCCTTGCGTGATGACTCAGGCCAGGTTACGGAATGGGTCGGAGCAGTCCAGGATGTGACGGAGTGCGTGAAATCCGAGGAAGCCCTGCGCGCCTCCGAACACCTGGCCCGCGGCCAATTGGAAGCCCTGAAAAACTCGCTTGACTCTCTTACGCAGGAATCTGGACCGGATAAATTCCTGGAGCATGTACTGCGAACCATTACCGAACAATTGGACGCGCACAGCAGCAGTGTTTGGCGGAGGGAGGATGGGAACGGCCTGGTGAGTTTTCAATGCGCGTTCGAAGGCGGCCGGCTGATGAGCAAATCCAACGCCAGCATCGCGGCGATCAGTCCTTCACTGCCGATCCAGGCCATTTGGCCGTGGCCGGAGGTTTTTGAATCGGGGAAGCCCAGCGTGCTGGAAGATATTCGAGCAGGCCCCGTGTTTCCGTGGCGAGAGCATTTGATGGCGCAAGGCGTCATTACGATCCTGATTGTTCCCATGGCGATCGCCGGACAGATTGATGGGGTGATCGGGATTCGATTCACCCGCAAGCGCATATTTCGCGCCGAAGAAATGGAATTGGCGCAGGCGCTGGCCCATCAGGCGATGTTGGCGATGCAGTTGACGCGCCTCTCCTCGCAGAGCCGCCAAGCGGCGGTGATGGCCGAGCGCAATCGCATGGCGCGCGATATTCACGACACGCTCGCGCAAGGTTTCACCGGCGTCATTGTGCAATTGGAAGCAGCCGCGGACGCAAAGTCCCAGGGACTGAGCAGGGAAGCGGACGATCATCTCAGGCGCGCGAGTGAACTGGCTCGCGACAACTTGAAAGAGGCGCGGCGTTCCGTGCGCGCGCTTCGTCCACAGGCGTTGGAAGACAAAAACCTGTGTGAAGCGCTGGAGGATTTGAGCCGGAAGATGACCGACGGCACCACGATGCGCGCGAAGTTCACGCTGCAAGGCCAGCCGCGACCGCTGCCGGCCGAATGGGAGGGGAACATTCTGCGCATCGGGCAGGAAGTTCTGACCAACGCGCTGCGGCACGCCCATGCCAGCGAATTCAAGACGGAGCTGGTTTTCGCGCCGGAGGAGATTCGACTCGAATTGCGCGACAACGGGCGCGGCTTTGATCCCGATAGCAAATATGACGGATTCGGTTTGGTGGGAATGCGGGAGCGGGTCGAAGGCATGGGCGGCCAGATCACCCTTGAAAGCGCCAACGGCGCAGGCACGGCGATCTTGATCGCGCTGCCCCTGAAAAATAACCTGGAGGCCCCTGAGTCATGAATGCTCTGCCCAAAACACGACCGAGAACCACGGCGGCCGACAAAATTCGCGTTCTCATTGCTGACGATCATGTGACGGTGCGCGAAGGATTGGTCGCGATGATTGGGCGGCAACCGGACATGAAGGTGGTCGGCGAAGCGGCCAATGGCCGCGAAGCGGTTGACTTGTGGCGGCGGCATCGCCCCGACGTGGCGCTGCTGGATCTGCGCATGCCGATGTTGGAAGGGGTTGGCGCGATTGATGAAATCCGCCGCCAGGATACCGCCGCCCGCGTCATCGTGCTGACGACCTTTGACACTGACGCCGACATTTCCAACGCGATCAAAGCTGGCGCGAAAGGTTATCTGCTCAAAGATGCGCAACGGGAGGAATTACTGGAGTCCATCCGCAAAGTGCATGCCGGCGAAACGTGTATTCCGCCATCGCTGGTGGCAAAATTGGCGGCCGGCCTGGCCAACGAAGCCCTGACGGGTCGGGAACTGGAAGTCCTCGCCCTCCTGGCGCGAGGCAAGAGCAATAAGGAGATCGGCGTGAACCTTTATATAAGCGAGACAACGGTGAAATCTCACTTGCGCAGCATCTTCACCAAGCTTAATGTTCTCAGCCGCACTGAGGCCATAACCACAGCCAGTCGCCGCGGCTTGGTCCAGCTTTAGGCGCGGTCCCAGGCGCGCGTTCCATGCAGCAGAATTATGAACTCGCAAGAATACGATGTCCTGATGCTTGGCAGTGGCGAAGGAGCCAAGTACCTCGCGTGGACCTTGGCCAAGCAGGGAAAACACGTCGCCGTTATAGAGCGAAAATACGTCGGCGGGTCGTGCCCCAATATCGCGTGTTTGCCGAGCAAGAATATCATTCAGAGTGCCAAGGTGGCCTCGTACTTTTACCGGAGCGAGGAATTCGGGATCACCAAGGACAATTGCAAGATCAATATGCCGGTCGTGCGTGATCGCAAACGCAAGATGGTGGATGGACTGATCCAAATGCATCTCGATAATTTCAAGGCCAGCGGCGCGGAGTTGATCATGGGCGTTGGACGTTTCGTTGGAGCAAGGACGATTGAGGTCGCGCTTTCCGGCGGCGGCACGCGCACAGTTGTGGGAAAGAAAATCATTATCAGCACGGGCAGCCGCGCGGCCATGGAGCCTATAGCCGGCCTTCGCGAAGCGAGTCCCCTGACACATATCGAAGCCCTCGATCTGGATCACATTCCGGAGCACCTTCTGGTTTTGGGCGGCGGTTATGTTGGACTTGAATTGGCCCAGGCCATGCGCCGCTTTGGCAGCGGGGTGACTGTCATTGAACGAAATGAACGCCTGGCACACCGGGAAGATGAGGACGTTTCAGAGGGACTGCAGGAGCTATGCCGCGAGGAGGGGATCGGGGTTGTCACCAGCGCAGGGGTCAGTCAAGTCGAAGGAAAATCCGGGCACTTGGTGAAACTACATGCGGTCCGGGCTGGATCGGAAATGGTTCTGGAAGGCACGCACCTGCTGGTCGCCGCTGGGCGCACTCCGAACACCGAGGGCATTGGGCTGGAATTTGCCGGGGTCGAACTGACCGAGCGAGGTTACATCAAGGTCAATGAACGGCTGGAGACGACGGCGCCCGAAGTCTGGGCGGTGGGAGATTGCGCGGGCAGTCCGCATTTCACCCATATTGCGTTCGATGATTTTCGAGTAGTCGGGGAAAATCTGGCGGGCGGCCATCGTGTGACGACGGGGCGTCAGGTCCCGTTCTGCATGTTCACCGACCCCGAGCTGGCCCGAATCGGTCTCAGTGAATCGGAAGCAAAGAAAAGTGGAATCGCTTACCGGCTAGCCAAAATTCCGATGGGGGCGGTGTTGCGCACGCGCACCCTTTCCGAGACGCGAGGATTCATGAAAGCGCTGATTGATACGGAGAGCGATCGCATCCTCGGCTTCACCGTCTTCGGAGTGGAAGCCGGAGAAATAATGGCTTCTGTGCAAGTCGCCATGATCGCTGGATTACCCTATACGGTCTTGCGCGATGCCATCTTTACCCACCCCACCTTGCTGGAGGGGCTTATCCAGTTGTTCTCAGCCGTGGAGCCGATGTCCAAACAGCGGTGATTGCAAGCACGAGCCAACAAACTATGCGAACAGGATGAACGAGACAGGAAAGAATGCGATGACCACGCAGACAACTGGCGTCATTGACTTGGCTTGCAACCGATCGGTAGTCGAGACCGTTGAGCGGCTCGAATCGTTGCTGAAAGCCAAAGGCATCAAGGTTTTCGCGTGCATCGATCAAGCCGCCGAAGCCAAGGCCGCTGGTCTGACGATGCGCCCGCTGGTGCTTTTGATTTTTGGCGACCCAAAAGCCGGCACCCCGCTTATGATCCGGTATCCTTCCCTGGCCATTGATCTGCCGCTCAAAGCCTTGGTGTGGGAATCGGTCGAAGGCCGAGTCTGGTTAAGCTACAACAGTCCCGAATATTTGCAGGAGCGCCATGGCACCGATATGCCGGCATTTGCCGCGATCGGAAATCTTCTGCAAAAAGCTGCACAAAACACAACGCTACTTTAGGCCGAAATTGATATGCGGAAAAAATCACCATCAACCGAAGGATAGGCAGCACATGCCAACCTCACCATCCATGCGCGCCCTTGTACTCGAAGGTCATGGCGCTCCATTTACTCTGAGCGAAACTGCGCAGCCCGTAGTTGCAAAGGGTCAGGCGCTCGTTCGCATCAAGGCCAGTGGAGTAAACCCACTGGACACCAAGATCCGGGCAGGAAACGCGGCGCATGCGAGGGTCGAGCTTCCAGCGATTCTCGGAATGGATTTGGCTGGCGTGGTCGAGGCTGTCGCGCCTGATGTGACGGTATTCAAGCCGGGAGACGAAGTCTTCGGCATGGCCGGAGGCGTTGGCGGCTTGCAAGGTTCACTTGCCACGTTCACGGCCGTCGATGCGAGCCTGTTGGCCCTGAAGCCAAGGAATCTGTCAATGCGAGAGGCTGCGGCGCTTCCACTCGTTTTCATTACTGCTTGGGAAGGCTTGGTGGATCGCGCTCATGTCCGTGCTGGACAGAAAGTGCTCGTCCATGCGGGGGCTGGCGGCGTCGGACACGTCGCGGTGCAGATTGCCCACGCGATGGGGGCCCAGGTATTTGCAACCGTTTCCAAGGACAAGGTGAAGATCGCCGAATGTTACGGAGCCACAGCGATCGACTACCGGACGGAGAGTGTCGAATCTTACGTCGCCAAGCATACCGACTCGGAAGGGTTCGACATCGTCTATGACACCTTAGGAGGAGGCACTCTCGACAATTCCTTCCTCGCCGCAAAAACGTACACCGGGCACGTTGTCAGTTGCCTGGGTTGGGGCACTCACAAATTGGCGCCCCTATCGTTTCGTGCGGCTACTTATTCGGGCGTCTTCTCCCTGCTGCCGTTGCTGACCGGCAAAGGAAGGATTCACCACGGCGACATTCTGCGGGAAGCTGCGAGGCTGGCCGAGGCAGGCAAACTGACGCCTTTGCTGAGCCGGGAACGATTTACTTTCGAGAACGCTTTGCAGGCTTACGTCGCTGTTGAAATGGGCACGACGGTGGGGAAGATTGTCGTGGAAATCGACGATTAGTCGAAAACTCAAATGAGTTCTGAACCAGGACAATTATGCGAAATGACTCTTCCTGCATCGCGAGGAGCGGATTTAGTCCTGCGGCTCATGGTGATTGGCGTGGTGATCGCGGGGATTGACCGATTGTTTTTATATGTGGGCGGTTGGTTCGCGCCGCACGCACTGTCGCCGGCAACGATGATCAACACGTTTGAACAGGTGAATGGTTCGCATCCCGGATTTCGACGCAATCACGCCAAGGGCGTTTGCATTAATGGCTACTTCGAGAGCAATGGGCGCGGTGTGGCGTTGTCCAAGGCCAAGTAATTTTCCCGCTTCAGGCCAAAGCGCGGCAAAAAGTTCGCTGATCGTCTAGTCCGATACCCGCCATCGTTCGAAAGGAGGAGGCGCAAGTCCTCCGTTCGCAGCCCGAAAAATGTGTTCGCTTGGCCAATAGCGCCAAACCGCGTGGGGAGTCATGCTTCTCCTGCAAATCCAGAAAGCTGGAATGAACCCTTATGAGCGCGAGTTCCACTGACAAAGGCCTGTTAACGCCGGAAAATGGCGTGGTCATTTTCATTGACCACCAGCCGCAAATGTTCTTCGGCGTGGCCAGCATGGATCGGCAGGACTTGCTCAACAACGTGCTCGTGCTGGCCAAGGCGGCGAAAATTTTCGGTCTGCCAGTCATCTTAACGGCCGTCGAGTCAAAGGGATTCAGCGGACGCATCACTCCGCAACTGCTCGAAGTGTTTTCCGACCTGACGCCCATCGCACGTTCCAGCATGAATGCCTGGGACAACAAGGAGTTCCTGGCCGCAGTCAAAGAGACCGGACGCAAGAATCTCATCATCGCTGCGCTTTGGAGCGAAGTTTGTCTGGCCATGCCGGCATTGCAGGCCTTGACGGATGGATATGCCGTCTATGCGGTCGAGGACGCCTCCGGCGGCACAAGCCTGGTCGCACATGGCGCGGCCATTCGCCGCATTGAGCAGGCGGGCGCGGTGTCGGTCACGGCCTTGCAGGTGCTGCTCGAATTCCAACGCGATTGGGCCAGGATGGAACACTACGACGAAGTCATGGCAGTGGTGCGCAAACACTGCGGCGCTTATGGTCAGTGCGTCGAATACGCCGCCGCGATGGTTCACAACGCGCCAGCCGAACATCGGCGCTAACAACGACAATCCAAAATAGGAAACAAACACATGAGCGCGATCGCCACCAAAGATGGAACGCAAATTTATTTCAACGACTGGGGCGCCGGTCAGCCCGTCGTCTTCAGTCATGGCTGGCCGTTGAGCGCCGACGCTTTTGAAGACCAAATGTTTTTTCTGGCCTCCCGTGGCTATCGCTGCATCGCTCATGACCGCCGTGGCCATGGCCGATCCAGCCAGCCTTGGAATGGCAACGATCTCGACACCTATGCCGACGACCTCGCGACGCTAGTCGAGGCACTCGACCTTAAGAATGCGATCCACGTCGGTCACTCCACTGGCGGCGGCGAAGTCGCCCGCTATATCGGCCGCCATGGCACGAAACGTGTAGCCAAGGCGGTGTTGATCGGAGCCATTCCGCCGCTGATGCTCAAGACCGCGGCCAATCCGGGCGGCTTGCCGATCGCAGTATTCGACCAGATACGCGCCGGCGTCGTCGGTGACCGTTCGCAGTTCTGGAAAGACCTCAGTATGCCGTTTTACGGCTACAATCGCCCTGGCGCAAAGATTTCGGAAGGGGTGCGGGAGTCGTTCTGGCTCCAAGGCATGATGGCTGGATTCCCTGCCTCCTACTTTTGCATCAAGGCGTTCTCCGAGACCGATCTGAGCGAGGATTTGAAGAGATTCGACGTGCCGACACTGGTCCTTCATGGCGACGACGACCAGATCGTACC
>PLIU01000066.1 GCA_003140095.1 Verrucomicrobiales bacterium
TGAACACACCACCCCGGACGGCAAAGTGGCTTACACCGAATTCACCTCTCCCTACACCGGGGTGCCGCAGATCATCCGGCCGGACGGCGTGTACGACTCACAGCAGCGGTTCAGCTTGTATCGCTGGCATATTCCCGATCCGGTCCGGTTTCATCTCGATCTCAAAGTTACCATCCTGGGCCTGGGCTGGCAATCGGGGGGACGATACCTGCCGTTGCAGGACGACGTGGCGTCGGTGGCCTTTTGGTATCAGCAGTTGCCGCACAAGAAGTTCCCGCCCTTGCCCTCCCGCGACGAACTGGAGTGGCATTGAAACTGGACCGGCGCAAAAGCAGACCGTGAATAAAACTTGGTTCCGCTTTCCCACCGTGGCTACGCTTTCCCTGCTTTAGTTAACCTCGCGCGGTTTCTTTGGCCAGAGCGGCGGCAGAACCGCTGGGAATTGGTTGGTCATGGATTGGGCGTTTTTGGGCTTTGGCCCACTGCGATTGGCGCGGGTTCTTGTGGTTTGTCTTCGGTTGAGGGGGCCTCCAGGCGGCTTGTGCTGTTGAAGTTTCGTTCCACTATTTCGTCAATGACCACTTCCGGTTTTTCCCGTTCCAATAGTTCTTCATTCCAGGCGTACTTCCACACGTAGATCACTTCCTGGAAGTCATACCCCAGGAAGGGTTCCCAGGCTTCCGCAAAGGAGTCGCGGAACAAGACCGCTTTCCCCTGGGCCTGGGGATTCCTGGTGACGACGGCGATGATTCCCGGCCGGGACATGGGCAGCGCGCGCAGCGGCTTTAAGGGCAGTCGAGGCGTCAGCATCGGCCGGGTTTCCAGCATTTGGTTCTGCTGGTCCAAGAGGATGGCCAGGTCTCCGCCGGAAGTGACGATGTTTTTGCGGTCAAAGGCTTCCAGGGCAAGGGGTTTTAACCTGGGTTNNCGCTTTTGTAACGCACCCACCAGTTGTTGGCAGGCCGTAAAGGCCCCGAAGTTGTTCCAATGTGTGTCGGTTTGCAAATACGTTGGCCCTTCTTTTTTGGCGGCGATGAGTGCGGGCCGCAGGTCCACTACTTCCACGTTTGAATGAGCCCGCATGTGGGCCAGGAACTGATCCAATTTGTCGGAGCCCCCGCTCTGGGCGCGTCCTGCCGGAAGGTACTCCGGGTAAATGGATTGTTTGTCGGGGGCCACGACAAAGAGGTATTTTTCTCCCCGTTGGGCCAGCCAATCCCGCCTGGCTTCCAGGCATTTTTGCCAGCCGACCAAATCCTTTTCTTGGAATCGACCCTGGCCGGTGGGATTGCCCATGGCACCGGCCCCTATCCAGTAGAGCCACCCATTTTCGCCTTCAAGGGCCCGTTCCACTGGCGATTCGTCAAAGAGCTTGTGCTTCCACTGGGCATTCCAATGGACCAGTTGGTTGCGAAAGCCAAAATGGTCGTTGAAGAATTGTTCGAAACGGCCCAGATACACCCCCATCTTTTTTTCCGATCCGTAGCGCGGAAATTCCGCCGGCGCGCGCTTTTCGTTGGCGGCACTGCTCTGGTCCATATTCCAGAGCCAGTCGCAGGTTGGCAGCCAGAGCAGCGCCAGGAATATTGCTATGAGGGCGCCACTGGTCCCGCCGTCCGTTTTTTTGTTGGTTGCTCGCATTAGAACCTGAAATAGATAAATGGGTTGTAAGTGCCTCCGGCCAGCCAGGTGGCCGAGATAACGAGCAACCCTGTGATCCATCCGACTTGCAGCCAAGCCCCTGTAGTTTGGGCCGGCCCTTGCCAGGTTTCTGGCAAGGCCTCTGTTTTTTTGGCGGCCCACTCCCTTATCCGCGGCCATGCAGGGGTGCAGCAAATGATGCCGGCCAGCAACGCGGCACTGGCTTGGTGGGTCAATATGCTCTGCCACGACGTGTCGATTGGCCTTCCGCGGGTCATCCCGACCATGTTGGCCAGGTAAGCCGCCGCGCCCTGGATGGTCGGCGCGCGGAACAGCACCCAGCCCACCATGACCGCCAGCAAGGTGTAGAAGTGGCGCAGGGCCGGTTCCAGTCGCTCCAGGCGCCGTCCCGTGTTGGTGCGTTCCAAGACGATAAATCCACCATGGTAGAGTCCCCAGAGGACAAATGTCCAACTGGCGCCGTGCCAAAGCCCGCAGAGGAAGAAGACGGCCAGCAGGTTCCACTGGTTGCGCCTTTCCGAGCAGCGGCTGCCGCCCAGCGGAATGTAGAGATAATCGCGGAACCAGCTCGAAAGGGAGATGTGCCAGCGCCGCCAGAAGTCGCGGATGGACTGCGCCGCGTACGGGTTATTGAAGTTCTCCATGAAATCGAACCCGAACATTTTTCCCAGACCAATGGCCATGTCCGAGTAGCCAGAGAAGTCAAAGTAGATTTGCAGCATGTAGCACGCCGCCCCCAGCCATGCGACGGCGGCCCCCAAGTCGTTGCCCTTGGCAGCCAGATTGAATACCGCATCCGCCGTCTTGGCCAGCGCGTTGGCCAGGATCATTTTTTTGGCCAGCCCCTCCGCAAACCTGCGGATGCCTTGGGCAAAGCGTTGCGCGCTTTCCGTGCGCCCCGCCAACTGCGGGGCGATGGCGTTCCAGCGCAGGATAGGGCCGGCGATAAGTTGAGGGAAGAAGAAGATGTAGAGGGCCACGTCGGCCGGGTTTTTGGCCGACGGCCATTTTCTGCGGTAGATGTCCATTACGTAGGAGATGGCGTGGAAGGTGAAGAAAGAAATGCCGATGGGCAGGCGCACGTCCTTGACCCGCACGGGCCTGACCCCCACCACATCCAGGATGGCGTTGATGTTGTGGACGGCGAAATTGGTGTATTTGAAGATTCCCAAGAACCCCAGGTTGAGCGCGATGGCGACCCCGAGAGCCCAGCGCCGGCGGCGGTCGTCGGTTTCCTTTTCGACCCAGCGGCCCAGTAAGTAATTTATGGCGGTGGACCCCAGCATCAGTGCCACAAAGTCGACCTCGCCCCAGGCGTAGAAAATGATGCTGAAGGTCAGCAGCCAGAGATTGCGCAGCCGCAGGGTAGGCAAGAGACAGCCGGCCAGCACGATGGGCAGGAAGAGGAAAAGGAAGATGGGCGAGCTAAATACCACGATGGATTTTCTCTTGGTGGGAGGCTTTATTTTGGTTCATGCCGCGGCTCATGCCGCGGCAGAGCCTGGAGGCGCCGAGTCTCAGTCATGGCCACGGCGAACTTCGAGGCCGTCCGCCGATGGTTCTGTTGCATATCCGCACCTACTCTCCCTGTGGGGCCGTGCCTCGAAAACAGATCGTGGCATGTGGCCATGTCTGCTTTGTTATCGGCAGAGGGGCCGCAGGCTTAAGCTCAGAAAAATCCAAGTTGCGGCTATTTTCGCGCATGTCTTGCCATGAGCGCCAGCGTGGTGTATGCTGATCCTCGAATTGCAGAGAACTTTCAACCTTTTGATATAAGATATGAAAACAGTCCAACGCAGTATTTTCGCCGTCACGCTGGCGCTGGCCGCCGGCTTTTCACTGAGCGCCGCCGCCAACCTCAACGTGGGCGACCCGGCGCCCAAATTGCAGACTGGCAAGTTCGTGCAGGGCGATCCGGTCACCGAATTCGCCCCCGGCAAGGCCTATATCGTCGAGTTTTGGGCGACGTGGTGCGGGCCGTGCAGGGCTGCCATCCCGCACCTCAATGAGAAGTACATCAAGTTCAAGGACAAGGGCCTGATCGTCATCGGACAGGATTGCTGGGAGAAGGACGAAAGCCTCGTCGCCCCCTTCATCAAGACCATGGGCGATAAAATGACCTATCGCGTGGCGCTAGATGACAAGGAGGGAAGCGAGAAAGGGAAAATGGCGGAAACCTGGATGGAAGCCGCCGGACGAAACGGCATCCCCTCGGCTTT
>PLIU01000204.1 GCA_003140095.1 Verrucomicrobiales bacterium
TTGTAAGCCGGCATGACCACCACCACTTTTTTGCCTTGATACATAATTTGCCCAGCGTCTTGCGCGGGAGAGAATAAGTGCAATGCCGCGCCCTTGGCAAGGGCGGGCACTGGAGGTGCCTGGCTCAAGCTGGCGGCCTTCGGTCCGCCGGGCGGACGAGATAAGAGTGGGGGCTGGCAAGATTCGGGTGTTGGGGGGATTTGTCCCTTCGGGAAGGAAGGACCGAGCGATCGCCGACGTATTCGACATTGCAGCAGTCAGCCCGCTTGCTAAGATTGCCTCCTGTTGTATTGTGGGCGGATGAAAAGTAATTTATTTCGTTTTTTCACCGCCGCGATGATGGTGGCTGCTCTCAGTCTTTCGTCCGGCATGGCACAAACAACCTCAACTCCAAAAGTTGGAGACACGGCGCCGCTCGTCGAAGGGAAAAACCAGGACGGCAACGCTTGGAAACTGGCGGATAACGTTGGGAAAAAAGTGGTATTGCTCTATTTTTATCCGAAGGACGATACGAAGGGCTGCACAAAGGAAGCGTGCGGGTTGCGCGACCGCATGAGCGACCTGGCCAAGGATAATGTGGAGGTCGTAGGCGTCAGCTTTGACTCGTCTGAAAGCCACCAGGCGTTCATTTCAAAATACTCCCTCAATTTCTCGTTGCTGGCTGACACGGATGGCAAAATCGCCGATGCCTACGGCGTGCGGATGACGGGCAAAAACATGGCCCGCCGCGTAAGCTTTTTGATCGGCCTCGACGGCAAATTGCGCACGTGACCGATTCGCCTTCCGCCGATGTGCATTTGGCGGAGATGCAGCAAGCGGTGGCAAAGGTGGCGAAGAGCTAGTTTCCAAGGCTATGAGACAAGGCTAAAGGATGAAGGATGAACGATAAACGAGCCAGGCCACGTCATAGTCGCGCGGTCAAGCCCCGATGCCCAGTCAAACCGGGGTCAAACCCGGTCGAACCGGATCAAACCCCAGGGTCGGCGAGCTTTTTGGGGCTGGAGATGCAAGACGCCTTATGAGGTCCGGCGCCGCGGACGTTCCGCCATGGCCGCCGCGCTCCCGGTTTCGCTGGCGCCGCCTTTGGGCCACTCTATAATAACTGTTGACAGTATCAGTTCATGGCTTGGTTTCGGCAGGCGCGCCGGGAGACATTGACAGAGGAACCTTGGAGAGCGTTACGGGAATATAGTCCAGCTTGTATAATTGGCCGTTTTGATAATTGCCCGTTTGATAGAGAATGCAATTGACTGTGTTCGCGTCGACCACGGTTTGAAATTTCTGCGCGATGATCGGCACGTACCATCCCAACTTCTCAGTATTGACTGTCTTGAATTTGGCCCATGGTCCCCACGGTTTGGGCGCCTCATAAAAATCATTGATGGTTCTCGGATCCGCGCGCAAGTTGTAGGTGGTGTAGTGCCACACGGCCATGACGTATCTGCCGAAACCGGGGATGTAGGTCATGCCGGTCATACTGCAATTCATCGGATCCTCCAATATGAATTTTGCCTTAGCCATTTCGCCGGTCCAGTTGGCGTCTTCCATGCCGTCTCCGCCGCTGTAAAACTGCCAGTCCGCGGCGTTTAGATCGGGCAGCTTGCGTTTCAAAACCCGGCCAAGAATGTAGTTGTCACCGTCCTCAAAATGACCGTTGTTGGCCACAGCGTAAACATATTTGTCCGCGTTGTCAACAGAAGCCGCGCCGTTCTTTCCGTACCAAACAAAGTAAGGGGAACCGAACCTCAAGCCCGGGAACATGGGAGAATTATAGCTTTCGCTGGACGACCTCGTCCACGTCAATCCGTGGTCGGCAGATTTGATGATGCTTGAATTTTGGAAAACGTGCCGATTTTTTGGATCACCGGATTGCTCAGGGTAGAGGCATCTGGTTACAAACATATACAAGACTCCATCCACGCAGTACGAATTCATGGTTTTCCAGTTGGCATGATCTGATTGAAGATCGGTTGCGCCATAGCCACTCATGTCGCTGACGGTTGATCCAACAAGATGGTACGGGTCGTCACCCGAAAGTTTTCCAAAGGCCACGCTGCGACCGGATATGCCGCCAAAACTGGTCCCGTCATCGTTGCCAGAGTAGAGGTTTCCATCATCCGCCCAAGTTGGCGCCCACTCGTCGCCCTGACTATTGGTAATTTGCAAGTAATGGGAATCAAACCTGATATCCACAATGGGTTTGGCACTTTGCGCAAATGTGATTGTTTGCACGCCGAACACCAATGAGGCCGCAAATAAAACCGGCCGCGTCTTGATCATTTCTTTTGTCGATTTCATGATGGGACAATCGCCTGTTTTCCCGCCGAAACCAAGCTTCATTGCGTCATTGTTCCAATTAAATGGACCGGAATTTCGTTTGACTTTGTCGATGACCTATGTAATCTAAAACCGATTGCAAATGTAATCGAAAAGGCTCGATGGCTTGCGGCGGCGGCCGCCAGGAAAACTGGAGTTCTGCTGGTGGCTTTGACTTTGATTTTGTGGCCTTTACTACGAGGCAAGGCCGGTGAGGGTCCCTCTCCAGCTGCGGCGACCGTTGGTGGGGAAGTTGACTTGCTGCAACGGTATCCGACCAAATTGACTGCGGGCGATACCCAGCCTGATCAAGCCCGGCCATGGGAGTTCACCGACGGCGATATCTTTCGATTGACACGGTTTCGCTTGGAGGTGGGCAAGGAATTGCGGGTCGAAGTCGGCCCTGCTGACGCAGGCATCGGCCACTGCGCGGATGGTGCCGTTTGGGCGGTAATCATCCCAAGCACCAGCGGAGCGCTGACCAGTCCAATGACAGACCGGAGCGCCATTGCCCACGTGTGGCTGCGGTTTCACCCCAAGGAGATCGCGCGCCTGTTCCCGCCGGAGACGGTGTCCGCCGGCGGGGCAACGAACTTGCTGGCGCAGATGCGGGTCATTGCCAATGCCAAAATAACTTCAAGCTGGCAAGCCGGTGGAAGAGCCATAATCCCCGAACCGAAGGACATCACTGTGGATGTGGATACCAAGGATGGCCCGCGCCGCTTTTTCAGTGTGGATACAGAAGCCCAAACCGCGCAGTACGTGGCTGCGTTCGAAAATAATTCTGTGCCACAACCGCCTGTCCTGACCTCGAAGCTGGCCGAGGAGACTTTCGATCAACTGTGGGAAGCGTTTGATCTGAAGTATGCCATGTTCGTGCTCCGCCCGGAAGTGGATTGGGCCAAGCTGCGCGCGCAGTATCGTCCGCAAGCGCTGGCCAGCAGATCCACATACGAGTTTGCCCAAGTCTGCGCGGACCTGCTCAAGAACCTGCGCGACCTGCACATCTGGCTGACGGTCGCCGAAGCAAACGTGCCGGTGTTCAACCGGGCCCGGCCAGCCAACGCCAATCCCCGAGCTTGGCCGACCCTGCTCGGCAGTTTGCAACAGGAGGGACGCGTGGCCTGGGCCGTGACGACCAACAACATCGGCTTCGTCGCCATCTTTGGCTGGGACGACCCGGGGATTCCGGCCCAGTGCGACGAGGCGCTGGAAAAGATGCGCGAGACGCGCGGATTGATTGTGGATGTGCGGCTCAACGGCGGCGGGGACGAACCGACGGCGGCAAAGGTCGCGGCTCGTTTCCTGTCAAGGGAGTTCGTTTATGCGCACAGCCAGTTTCGCAACGGGCCTTCCCACACGAACCTGACGGAAAAGTACGAACGCAAAATCGCGCCGCGCGGGCCGTGGCGCTACGACCGTCCGGTGATACTGCTAATCGGCCAGAAGTGCATGAGCAGCGATGAATCGTTCATCGGTATGATGACCGGCGATCCGCAGGTCACCACGATGGGCGACCATACTTGCGGCTCCAGCGGCAATCCCGAGATCGTCCACCTTCCCCTTGACATGACGGTGAGCGTGCCGCAGTGGATTGATTACTTACCGGACGGCACGCCTTTGGATGAGCGCGGGTTTCAACCGCAGATTCCGTTTCAAGCGGCTCCCGGCGCGTTTGAAGGCGACCGGGACAACCTGCTCACCGCCGCGCTGGCG